>JAKFEA010000296.1:0-2209 GCA_036675905.1 Acidovorax sp.
CGCGCCTGATTTCCTGGAACGCGAGGACGCGGTGTTCGCCAACGGATCGCCGGTGGCCACCGACTTTTCGCTGACCCAGACGGTGCTGGACCTCCAGCGTGCACTGCTTGCCCAGTTGATGAGCGACGGCGTGGCCGCGCGCATTCTCGACAGTGAGCCCAAGGCCGAGAAGGCGGCCGACGCGTTCCATCTGTCCGAACTCTACGAGCGGCTGACGCGCGAGGTGTGGTCCGAGCTGAACGGCACGGGCGACATCCCCGCCCTGCGGCGCGAACTGCAGCGTGAACACGTCAACCGGGTCGCTGGTCTGCTTCTGCGCCCTGGCGCCTACAGCCGGGCCGACGCGCGCAGTCTCATGCGGGCACAGGCGCAGGGGCTGGTCGGCCGGATCGAAGCCGCCAGCAAGCGCCGCGGGCTCAGCCCCGAGGCTCGGGCGCATCTGCAGGACAGCGCCGATACGCTGTCGCAGGCGCTTTCCGCCCGGCTGGAGCGCGCCGGCGCTTGAACGCACGGCGCCGACGGGACACCCTGGCAGGCCGCCGCACCCCGCCGCCTTTCAGCAAGGGTGCTGCGCAGACTCGCGGCCCAGCCATGCTGCGCCGCGGACTCCCGAGGCGTCCCCGTGGCGTGCCAAGGCAAATCGGGTTCGCACCGGCGCATCGACGGCAGCCCCGAAAATCCACGGCGTGCCGAGCACCGGCAGCCGTTCGACCAGCGACGGCAGCTTGGAGACTCCGCCGGCCAGCACGATCACATCCGGGTCGAGCAGGTTGATCACCGTAGCCAGCGCTCGGGCCAGCCGGTCGGCATGGCGCTCGAGGCTGGCGCGGCACGGCAGATCGCCAGCGACGGCGCCCTGCCCGATGGCGGCAGCGTCGAAGGACGGGTTCCCGCCGTGGCGAGCGTGGTCGGCGGCCAGGGCCGGTCCGCTGAGCCAGGTCTCGATGCAGCCGCGCCCGCCGCAGTAGCAGGGCGGGCCGGGTCGTTCGTCGTCGCTCGGCCAGGGCAGGGGGTTGTGCCCCCATTCGCCGGCCAGCCCGTTCGGTCCCCGCAAGACGCGACCCTGCACGGCGATACCGGCCCCGACGCCGGTGCCGAGGATCACTGCGAAGACGACCGCCGTCGCAGCGCCGGCACCGTCTGTGGCTTCGGACAGCGCCAGGCAATCGGCGTCGTTGGCCAGTGCAATCGGCTGGTCGAGCAGCGCTTGAAGATCGGCCTGCAGCGGCTGGCCGTTCAGGCAGGTCGAGTTGGCGTTCTTGATGCGCCCATGGGCGTTCAAGCTGCCGGGCGAGCCGATACCGACGGTGAGTGGCCCACCCGCCACCGCGCGCGCGCCCTCGACGAGCGAAACGATCGACGCCAGGGTTGCACTGTAGTCGCCCGCGGGCGTGACGATGCGCTCACGCCAGCGCTCGGTGCCATGCGCGTCGAGCAACATCGCTTCGATCTTGCTGCCGCCCAGGTCGATGCCGAGGGCAGGGCGTTGTGTCGTGTTCATGAACCTTGCGCCTTCGGTATGCTCGCCCGCATGAAAATGCCGGTCGATTCGTTCTGAGCTGAAGCATGGACTTCGGCCTCATCATCATCGGCGATGAAATCCTGTCGGGAAAGCGGCAGGACAAGCACCTCGCGAAAGCGATCGAACTGCTCGGCGAGCGTGGGCTGCGTCTCGCCTGGGCACGCTACGTCGGCGACGATCGCGTGCTGATCACGGCGGCATTGCGCGACGCCTTCGCGAGCGGTGCGGCCGTGTTTTCCTGCGGCGGCATCGGCGCCACGCCCGACGACCACACCCGCCAGTGCGCGGCGGCTGCGCTGGGTGTGCCGCTGGTGCTGCATGAGCAGGCGCGCGAACTCATCCTCGACCGCATGCGCGATGTGGCGGTCGAGCAGGGCATCCCGTTCGAGCCCGATCGCAAGGACAACCTGCACCGCCTCAACATGGGCGTGTTCCCCGCCGGCGCTCGCATCGTTCCCAACCCCTACAACAAGATCCCGGGTTTCAGTTGCGCAGGCAGCGCCGGCGGGGCCGTGCATTTCGTCCCTGGGTTTCCCGTCATGGCCTGGCCCATGATGGCCTGGGTGCTGGACACGCAGTACGTTGCCCTGCACGGCCAGCAGCGCGAGGCGGAGCGTTCGGTGATCGTCTACGGCGCCATGGAAGCCGCGCTCACGCCGCTGATGGAAGACGTCGAGGCCCAATTCG
>JAKFEA010000297.1:0-1647 GCA_036675905.1 Acidovorax sp.
CGCGCCCTCGGCCAACGCCTGCGACGCGACGGCCTCGACGCCGGCACCTTCCGGCGCCTGCAGAACGCCGCCGTGGCCAAGCAGGGCTGGGCCGTGCAGGGCAACAGCGCGCTGGCCGACTACTACTGGAACGCCCTCGGCGACTACGCCGACGGCCGTTTCAGCGACCCGGCCGAGGGCCTCCGGGCGGTCAGCCTGGAGCAGGCCAACCGGGCGGCGCAGCGACTGTTCGAGCAGCCGGGCTATATCCGCATCGAACAGCCGCTGTTCAGCGTCGCCGGGCTGTACTGGGCAGTCGGCGGCGCCGTTGGACTGCTGCTGGTGGGCCTGCGCTTCGCCTGCCGGCGGCGCAGAGCCTGAGAGGCTGTAAAAAAACGCCCGCCGCCGCGACACTGACCTCGATCAAGAGCGCGGCCGCGCAGGCGCGCTAGCCTTGCTGGCAATTAGCCATAGAGCTGTCGCCATGAATCGCACCCGCCTGCTCGTGACCCTGCCCGATCCGGCCTGCGCCGAGCGG
Organism: Acidovorax sp.; assembly: GCA_036675905.1. Classification (GTDB taxonomy): domain Bacteria; phylum Pseudomonadota; class Gammaproteobacteria; order Burkholderiales; family Burkholderiaceae_C; genus Ramlibacter. The sequence continues at coordinate 518 of JAKFEA010000297.1, forward strand.
GTGCAGCGCCTGCTGCACACCCAGGCGCCCGGCTGCGAGGTGCTCGGCGAGCCGCGCGACTGCCACCAGGCGGCCCAGTGCCGCTGGCTGCGGGAACTGTCCGGGCGCCAGGCCGGTGCGGTGCAGGCGCTGTTGAGCGAGGCGGTGGCGGTGCTGGAGCACAGCCGCCAGGCCTTCAAGTCGGCGCAACTGGCGGCCCTGCGCCGGCGCCTGAGCCGCTTGCTGGAGGAGTTGTCGGCCGCCGACGAATCGGGTAAAAACTAAGCCCAGTAGGTTCCAGCCGACCCGCATCGGCTGGGGACCGGCTTTGCCGGGCAGGACGCAAGGGCCTGCAAGACGGAGCGCCGCGGCTAGTCATTTCCTCGAGATGGCTAGCCGCGGCGCTTTTTTTTGCGCGGAGAAATGCAAAGGGACTCGCCATGGACAACGAACAAGAATTCCAGGAACTGCTCCAACACATCGGCCTCGACCGCGCGGAAATCTGCCAGCGCCTGCGCTTTCTCGACTGGAGCCACGCCGACGGCGAACGTCTGGGCCGACGCGCTGCGGAGCTGTCCTCGGCCCACGAGCAGTTCCTCGAGCGGCTCTACCAGCGCCTCGGTGAATTCGCCGAACCGGCGGCGCTCCTCGGCAAGCCGGCGACCATCGAGCGGCTCAAGCACAACCAGAGCGCCTACTACCGGCGGCTCTGGCAGGGACCCTACGACCGCGACTATGTGCTCGATCGCCTGCGCATCGGCTGGGTGCACCAGAAGATCGGCGTCGATCTCAGCTGGTACCTGGGGGCCTACCGCCTGTACCTGCAGCAGATGCTCGCCAGCCTGCTCGGCGACCACCCGGCCTGCGCCAGCTTCGCCAGCCTGCTGAAGGCGGTGTTCTTCGACATCGGCCTGGCCCTGGACACCTACAGCGCCGCGCAACGCAAGGCCCTGCAGGACAGCGAGGCGCGCTTCGCCCGCGCCCTGCGCGGGGCCAACGACGGGCTCTGGGACTGGCACGTCGACCATGACCAGCTGTACCTCTCCGAGCGCTGGGCGAGCATGCTCGAGCTGCAGCGCGAGCGGCTCGGCAGCAGCAGCGCCGGCTGGTTCGCCCGCGTCCACCCGGACGACCTCGACGGCCTGCGCCGG
>JAKFEA010000298.1:0-14684 GCA_036675905.1 Acidovorax sp.
GGCCGCGGCGACGACCGGCCGCTGGTCTCGGCCGTCTTCAACAACCGGCTGCGCGTGGGGATGCCGCTGCAGACCGACCCGACCGTGATCTACGGCATGGGCGCCGCCTTCAAGGGCAACCTGCGCAAGATCGACCTGCAGACCGACACGCCCTGGAACACCTACACCCGCCCGGGGCTGCCGCCCACGCCCATCGCCATGCCGGGCAAGGCCTCGCTGCTGGCGGCGGTGCAGCCGGCTCCGAGCAAGGCGCTGTATTTCGTGTCGAGGGGCGACGGCAGCAGCCACTTCAGCGACTCGCTGGACGAGCACAATCGCGCGGTCAACAAATACCAGAGGGGCCGGTGACGCCAGGCTTGTTCATCAGCTTCGAAGGGATCGATGGGGCCGGCAAGTCCACCCACGTGCAGGCGCTGGCGCAGGCGTTCCGGGAAGCGGGCAGGGCGGTGGTGCTCACGCGCGAGCCGGGCGGCACGCCGCTGGCCGAGCAACTGCGTGGGCTGGCGCTGAACGCGCCCATGGACCCGCTCACCGAGGCGCTGCTGATGTTCGCGGCACGGCGCGACCACCTGCAGCAGGTGATCGAGCCGGCACTGGCGCGCGGCGACGTGGTGCTGTGCGACCGGTTCACCGATGCGACCTTCGCCTACCAGGGCGCGGGCCGTGGATTCGACCTCGACGTGCTCGGCCAGCTCGAACGCTGGGTGCAGTCGGTCGATGCGCTGCCCGCCGGGCAGTTGCGCCAGCCTGAGCTGACGCTTTGGTTCGAGCTCGATCCGGCGGTCGCCGCGCAACGGCTGGCGGGCGCGCGCGCACCGGACCGCTTCGAGTCGCAGCCCGCCGAGTTCTTCCGCCGCGTGGCCGACGGATACGGGCAAAGGGCCGAAGCCGAGCCGCAGCGCTTCGCCCGGATCGACGGCAGCCAGCCGCGCGAAGTGGTCTGGCAGCAGGTGCTGGCGGCGGTGCGGGGCCGAGGTTGGCTGGCATGAGTGCGATGCCGCCGTGGATCGATCAGCAGGCGCAGGCGCTGCTGGCCCAGCGCGGTCACGCGTGGCTGCTGCATGGCCCTTCCGGGCTGGGGCAATACACGCTGGCACTGGCGCTGGGCCGAGCCTGGCTGTGCGAGCGGCCGACGGCGCAGGGCGCCTGCGGCGAGTGCGGCAGCTGCCATGCAGTTGAAGTGCGCACCCATGCCGACCTCTGCGTGCTCATGCCCGAGACGGTCATGCTGGAGCTGGGCTGGCCGCTGTCGGAGGCGGCGCAGAAGGAAATCGACGACAAGAAGCGCAAGCCCAGCCGCGAGATCCGCGTCGACGCCATGCGCGATGCGGTGGAGTTTTCCCAGCGCACCAGCGCACGCGGGCGCGGCAAGGCGGTGCTGGTCTATCCGGCCGAGCGCATGAACAACGTCACCGCCAACGCGCTGCTCAAGACGCTGGAGGAGCCGCCCGGCGACGTGCGCTTCGTGCTGGCCAGCGAAGCGGCGCACCAGTTGCTGCCGACCATCCGCAGCCGCTGCCTGGGCCACACGCTGCACTGGCCCGAGGCCGAGGACAGCCTGGCCTGGATGGCGCAGCAGGGTATCGAGGTGGCCGAAGCGCGCGTGCTGCTGCGCGCGGCCGGCGGCCGGCCGGAGGCAGCGCTGGCGATGGCCGGCGCCGGGCGCAGCGCGCGCGATTGGTCGCAATTGCCCAAGGCCCTGGCCCGGGGTGACGTCGCCGCATTGGGCGACCGCACGCCGGCCCAGGCGATCGACGTGCTGCAGAAGGTCTGCCACGACCTGCTGGCGCTGCGCGCCCAGGGGGCGCCCCGGTTCTTCGAAGCCGCCGACCTGCCCCGGCCGGCCTCGTACGAATCGCTCACGGCGTGGTGGCGTGAACTCGCGCAGGCCAAGAAAACGGCGGAACACCCGTTCAACCCGGGCCTGATGCTGGAAGCGCTTGTGAGCCGCGCCCGGGCGGCCCTACACTCGCAGGCCTGAAGCCCCCACAATGAGCGCCGCCAACGCCCCTCGTCCCAGCGTCATCCAGCTCGCCATCAAGGAGAAGGCGGCGCTGTACGCGGCCTACATCCCGCTGTTCGCCGACGGCGGCGTGTTCATCCCGACCACGCGCGACTACCGGCTCGGCGACGACGTCTACGTGCTGCTGTCGCTGCCCGACGACCCCCAGCGCTACCCGGTGGCCGGCAAGGTGGCGTGGGTGACCCCGCCGCGCGCCGCCGCCAACCGCACCCAGGGCGTGGGCGTGCGCTTCCCGGCCGACGAGAAGTCCAAGCTGCTCAAGATCAAGATCGAGGAGATTTTGGGCGGCCATCTCGCGTCCGAACGGCCGACCCAGACCATCTGAGCGCCTGCGGGCGAGCGCGTGCGCTGGTGCATCATCGGCGGATGTTCGTCGATTCGCATTGCCACCTGAGCTTTCCTGAACTGTCCAGCCGGCTGGACGAGATCCGTGCCGCCATGGCGCAGGCCGACGTCGATCGGGCCCTGTGCATCTGCACCACGCTCGAGGAGTTCGACTCCGTCCACGCGCTGGCTATTGCCCACGACAACTTCTGGGCTTCGGTGGGCGTGCATCCGGACAACGAGGGCGTCACCGAGCCGTCGCTGGACGACCTGCTGCAGCGCGCCGCATTGCCGCGGGTGGTGGCGATCGGCGAAACCGGGCTGGACTACTACCAGATGGACGAGCGCAAGGGCGGGCGCAGCGTGGCCGACCTGGAATGGCAGCGCGAGCGCTTTCGCACCCACATCCGCGCCGCCCGCCAGTGCGCCAAGCCGCTGATCATCCACACCCGGGCGGCGTCGGCCGACACGATCGCGATCCTGAAGGAAGAGGGCGAGGACGGCTCCGCGGGCAGTGCCGGCGGCGTCTTCCACTGCTTCACCGAGACCGCCGAAGTGGCCCGCGCAGCGCTGGAACTGGGGTTCTACATCTCGTTTTCCGGGATCCTGACGTTCCGCAACGCGGCCGACCTGCGCGAGGTGGCCGCGTTCGTGCCGGACGACCGGCTGCTGATCGAGACCGACAGCCCGTACCTGGCGCCGGTGCCGTTCCGCGGCAAGACCAACGATCCCTCGTTGGTCGTGCATGTCGCCCGGCAGGTCGCCGAGGTCCGCGGGCTGCCCGTGGAGGCGGTCGGGGAGCTGACCAGCCGCAACTTCGAGCGGCTGTTCAAGGGGGTGGTAGCGTGAGAAGTTACTTCAAGTATCTGGCCTATCTATGGGTGGCCATTGCATTTTCCTGGGCACATGCCGGGTCGTATGAAGACTTCTTCGCAGCCGTGAAACAGGACAATCCGGCGGGCGTCACCGAGTTGCTGCAGCGCGGATTCGACCCGAATACGCCGAGTCCGGACGGCCAGCAGGCGCTGTACCTGTCCCTGCGTGACGGCGCGCTGAAGGCCGCCCAGGCGCTGGTCGACTGGCCGTCGACCAAGGTGGACACCCGCAACAGCCACGACGAGACGCCGCTGATGATGGCGGCGCTCAAGGGGCACCTGGAGATCGCCAGGAGGCTGGTCGAGCGTGACGCCGACGTCAACAAGACGGGCTGGGCGCCGCTGCATTACGCCGCCACCGGTGGGCACCTGGCGATCATGGAACTGCTGCTGGAGCACCATGCCTTCATCGACGCCGAGTCGCCCAACGGCACGACGCCCTTGATGATGGCGGCGCACTACGGCACGCCGGCGGCCGTCAAGCTGCTGCTGGAGGCCGGTGCGGACACCGCCATGAAGAACCAGCTGGGCCTGACCGCCATCGACTTCGCCAAGCGTGCCAACCGCGCCGACGCCGCCGAGCTGATTGCCCAGCACATCCGGGACCAGCAGCCGCGCGGGAAGTGGTGAAATGGCTGGGAAGCCCGGAATCGGCCGCCGGGGCACCCTGATCTGTATCTCGCACAATTGATACGATGTGCGTTATGTAAAATGAATGCCGGACGCCGGCCCGACCAAGCCGGCTCAGGCAAGGCAGTTCAGCTGTGCTTGGGCGGCTCCCCGACCGGGGGCGTCTGGTCAGGGGCCGGCGGATCGCGCACTTCGGGCTCCGAACCCACGGGCGGTGGCGTGGGTGGCGGCGGAATCGAAGGCTCTCGCGGGACGTCGTGGGCCTGGATGCCCACGAACCGGTCCGCGCCATCCCGACCTTGGGTTGCTGGGGAGTACGCCATGCGCCAAGCATCGGCCGAAAGCAGGACGTCTCGCGTCGGACGGCTTCGCCATCCAACGGCTGTGCTGCGATGCGCGCACCACCCGAGGTGACCACGCGCATCCCTGCCCCCAGGGGCGCCCGGATCACGAGCCACGCAAGATCCGAATAATTCCACTATCATCGAATTATCGAAGAAGCAGCTGCTTTCGAGGTATCCGCATCCGCGGATGCCACGCGGCTGCAGGTCTTGCAGGAACCATGAAGAACCCCGACCCAGATCTCCTGGCGCTGGCCGTCACCCCATCGACTGAAGCTCGCCCGTCATCCGATGGCAAGGAAGCGGCCGCCATCGAATCGCTGCTCGAGCAGGCCAGTGCCGATGCGCTCAATGCCGGCTGCTTTTGCGCCAGCCTGGACGAACAGTTACTGGCGCAGGCGCTCGAGGCCGAGTTCGGCTCGCCCGAGATCGTGCGGCTGGTGCGCGAGCGCTGCCCCTACCTCTACTCCGCGCATCCGGTATTCGTCTCGGGCGAGCGGATGCGTCAGATGGGCCGGGTGATCGCAGCGGTGGAATCGGTCGTCGCCCTGCCGGCCTACCGTGAGCTCGTGCTCGGCCGCTCGCCGCAGATTGCGGCGCATGCGACCGGCGCCAGGGGCGTGTTCTACGGCTACGACTTCCACGTGGCGCAGGACCGGCTCGGCCTGATCGAGGTGAATACCAATGCGGGCGGCGCCATGCTCAACGCGGTGCTCGGCCGCGCGCACAAGGCGTGCTGCGCGCCGGTTGCGCCTTGGGGTCCCAGCGCCGCCGGGGCCGAGCGCTTCGAGCAGGCCATGGTCGACATGTTCCGCGCCGAGTGGCGCCTGGCCGGCCGCCCCGGCCCGCTGCGCACCCTGGCCATCGTCGATGACAACCCCGGCGACCAGTACCTGTACCCCGAGTTCCTGCTGTCCCAGCGCCTGTTCGAGCGGCACGGACTGCGCGCACTGATCGCCGACCCGCGCGACTTCACGCTGGAGCACGGCGAATTGCATGCGAGCGGCGAGCGGGTGGACCTGGTCTACAACCGGCTGACCGACTTCTACCTGGAGGCGCCGGCCGCCCAGGTCTTGCGCGAGACCTACCTGTCCGGACGAGTCGTCATCACGCCTCACCCGCAAGCCCATGCCCTCTACGCCGACAAGCGCAACCTGGTCCTGCTCAGCGACGCCGCGGCACTGGAAGCGCTCGGCGTGCCCGCCGCCACGCGCGACCTGTTGCTGCAGAGCGTGCCGCGCACCCTCATGGTCGATGCGTCCAATGCAGCCGAGCTCTGGGCCCAGCGCAAGCGCTGGTTCTTCAAGCCGGTCGCCGGCCATGGCAGCCGCGGCGCGTACCGGGGCGACAAGCTCACGCAGCGCGTCTGGTCGGAGATCCAGGCCGGCGGCTACGTGGCCCAGCAACTCGTCGCGCCGGGGGAACGCACTGTCGCCGTCGATGCAAATCAGCCGCTGAAGTTCGACCTGCGCCATTACGTGTACGACGGCGAAGTCCAGTGGAGCGCAGCCCGGCTGTACCAGGGCCAGACCACCAACTTCCGCACGCCCGGCGGCGGCTTCGCGCCGGTCTACCGCGGCTTGTGTTGAGCAAGGCTTCGTGCCGACGCTGCGCCCGCCTGCGCGAGGCGCGTGGGCGTCAGCGGCCTGACTGCGCTGCGCGCGCGGATCCGGACGCTTGCGTGCCTGGGCCGGGCTGCCGGTAATGCTCGCAGATGGCGTCGACCAGCGCGCGCGCGAAGGCCGGCAGCGCCTCCTTGTCTCGCACCAGGATGTAGCGCTCGCGGACGCTCCAGGCGTCGGTCAGTTCGACCAGCGCCAGGTTCATGGCGTCGCGATTGCGCCGGGCCGCGCTCTCCGGCATCACGCCCACCCCGACGCCGGCGCCAATCATCCGGCACATGGCCTCGAAGCTGCTGAGCTGCACCCGCAGCTTGAGGCGCCGGCCCATCTGCTGCGTGACTGAAGCCAGGAAGGCCTGCAAGGTGCTGCCCTCGTGCATGCCCACCGCGTCTTCCTGAAGGGTTTCGGCGAAGGAGATGCGCTTGCGGCGGGCCAGCCGGTGGCGGCGCGCCGTCACCAGCACCAGCCGGTCGGTGCTGAAGTGGAGAGTGCGCAGGCCCAGCGTGTCCAGCGGGCCGGCCACGATGCCGATGTCGGCGCGGCCGTCCAGCACGCCGCGCGGGATCTCAGCGTTCGGTTTCTCCTGAAGGTCCACGTTCACCCGCGCGTTTGCGGCCAGGAACCCCGGCAGGATCTCCGGCAGGAAATCGGTCACCGCCGTGGTGTTGGCGAACACCCGCACATGGCCGCCCAGCCCGTCGCCGTACTCCAGCAGGTCGGCCCGCAGCTTGTCGGCCTGCCGCAGCACGCCCCGGGCATGGTGCAGAAAGGCCTCGCCGGCAGGCGTCAATGCGACGCCGCGTGCCTGGCGAAGGAACAGGGGCAGTCCCGACTGCGCTTCCAGCGCCTTGATGCGCGCACTGGCGGCCGCCAGCGACAGGTGCTGCCGGGCCGCGGCCCGGGTGAGGTTGCCCTCCTCCGCCGCCGCCACGAACAGGCGCAGGTCGGTCAGGTCGAAGTGCATGGGCGGAGATGCGGTGGGGCCAGCCTTCAGTTTATCCGAAGGCTCGCTTGCAAAATCGCTGATGGTGCCCGGCGCCGCGAAAAGGCACCATTGGGGCGATGAGCGCCTCATCGCCCGCGACGGCCATCGACCCACAGACCCTGTCGCACCTGCAAGGCTGGGTGGGCCGGACCGAGACCCTGGACGACGCCGTCACGCCGGTGCCGATCAGGGCCCTCTCGGCCACGCTGGACCTGCCCGCCGACAGTATCACTGCCGATACGCCGCTGCCACCTTTGTGGCACTGGCTCTACTTCCTGCCGCTGCACCGGCAGAGCGAACTCGGCCCCGACGGCCACGCACGGCTCGGCGGCTTCCTGCCGCCCGTGCCGCTGCCGCGCCGCATGTGGGCGGGCGGCCGCCTGCAATGGGAACAGGGCAACCCGCTGCAGGTGGGCGATGCGATACGGCGCGTCTCCCGGATCGAATCCGTCAAGCACAAGGCGGGGCGCACCGGCGACCTGCTGTTCGTGCTGGTGCGCCACGAGATCCACAACGCACGCGGCCTGTCGCTCACCGAGGAACACGACATCGTGTACCGGGCGATGCCGCAGGCGGGCGACCCCGTCCCCGCACCGGTAGCGGCCGACCGCGATGCTGCCTGGCAGAAGGAGGTCGTTCCGGATCCCGTGCTGCTGTTCCGCTACTCCGCGCTGACCTTCAACGGCCATCGCATCCACTACGACCGCCGCCACGTGACCGAGGTCGAGGGCTATCCCGGCCTGGTCGTGCACGGTCCGCTCATTGCCACCCTGCTGACGGAGCTGGTTCGCCGCCACGCCCCGCAATCCTTCCTGCGCCGCTTCGAATTCAAGGCGGTGCGGCCCACCCATGACCTGCACCCGTTCCGGGTCAACGGCCAACCCTCCGCCGACGGCAAGAGCGTGCGGCTCTGGTCGCAGGACCACGAAGGCTGGCTGACCATGCAGGCCACGGCCGAACTCGGCTGACGCTGACCCGAAAGACCCCGATGAAGACCGCCCCTGACGAATACCAGGAGATCCGCGATGCCGTCCGCGCGCTGTGCGCGGATTTCCCGCCCGAATACCACCGCAAAATCGACGAGGAGCGCGCCTATCCCGAAGCGTTCGTCGACGCGCTCACCAAGGCTGGCTGGCTGGCGGCGCTGATTCCCGCCGAGTACGGCGGGTCTGGCCTGGGCCTGGCCGAGGCCTCGGTGATCATGGAGGAGATCAACCGCAGTGGCGGCAACGCCGGCGCCTGCCACGGCCAGATGTACAACATGGGCACGCTGCTGCGGCACGGCTCGCCCGGGCAGAAGCAGAAGTACCTGCCGAAGATCGCTTCCGGCGAGTGGCGGCTGCAGTCCATGGGCGTGACGGAGCCGACCACCGGCACCGATACGACGAAGATCAAGACCACCGCCGTGAAGAAGGGCGACCGCTACGTCGTCAACGGCCAGAAGGTCTGGATCTCGCGCATCCAGCACTCCGACTGGATGATCCTGCTGGCGCGCACCACGCCCCTGGCGGACGTGAAGAAGAAATCCGAGGGCATGTCGATCTTCATGGTCGACCTGCGCGAGGCCGAGAAGAGCGGCATGACCGTGCGGCCGATCGCCAACATGGTCAACCACGAGACCAACGAGCTGTTCTTCGAGAACCTGGAGATACCGGCCGAAAACCTGATCGGCCAGGAAGGCCAGGGCTTCAAGTACATCCTGGACGGGCTGAACGCCGAGCGCACGCTGATCGCGGCCGAGTGCATTGGCGATGGCTACTGGTTCCTGGACCGCGTGACCAAGTACGTGGGCGAGCGGATGGTGTTCGGCCGCCCGATCGGGCAGAACCAGGGCGTGCAGTTCCCCATCGCCGAGAGCTACATCGAGGTCGAGGCCGCCAACCTGATGCGCTTCAAGGCCTGCCGCCTGTTCGACGCCGGCCAGCCCTGCGGGGCCGAGGCCAACATGGCCAAGTACCTGGCGGCCAAGGCGTCCTGGGAAGCGGCCAACGCCTGCCTGCAGTTCCACGGCGGCTTCGGCTTCGCCCACGAGTACGACGTGGAGCGCAAGTTCCGGGAGACCCGCCTGTACCAGGTGGCGCCCATCTCCACCAACCTGATCCTCAGCTACGTGGCCGAGCACGTGCTCGGGCTGCCGCGATCGTTCTGAGGCGACGGCAATGGCATCCTCCCCCCGCCCGCTCGACGGCATCACCGTCGTCTCGCTCGAGCACGCGATCGCGGCGCCGTTCTGCACGCGCCAGCTGGCCGATCTGGGCGCGCGCGTCGTCAAGGTCGAGCGGCCCGGTGTCGGCGACTTTGCACGCGCCTACGACAGCCGCGTCAAGGGATTGGCTTCGCACTTCGTCTGGACCAATCGCTCCAAGGAAAGCCTGACGCTGGATCTCAAGCAGCCCGGCGCACTGGCCGTGCTCTGGCAACTGGTGGCGCGCGCCGACGTTCTGGTGCAGAACCTCGCGCCCGGCGCCGCCGCCCGCATGGGCCTGGGCTACGAGGCCCTGCGGCCGCAGCATCCGGGGCTGATCGTGTGCGACATCTCGGGCTACGGCGACGACGGGCCCTACCGTGACAAGAAGGCCTACGACCTCCTGATCCAGAGCGAGGCCGGCTTCCTGTCCGTCACCGGTACGCCCGACGCTCCCAGCAAGGCCGGCAATTCGGTGGCCGACATCGCCGCCGGCATGTACGCCTACACCGGCATCCTGTCGGCCCTGCTGCTGCGCGGCAAGACCGGCGAGGGCAGCCACATCGACGTCTCCATGCTGGAGTCGTTGGCCGAGTGGATGGGGTATCCGCTCTACTACGCCTTCGACGGTGCGCCGCCGCCGCAACGCAGCGGCGCTTCGCACGCGAGCATCTATCCCTATGGGCCCTTCCAGGCCGGCGATGGCGGCACCGTGATGCTGGGCCTGCAGAACGAGCGCGAATGGAAGCTGTTCTGCGAGGTCGTGCTGCAGGATGCCTCGGTCGCAGTGGACCCGCGCTTTGCCAGCAACGCGGCGCGCAGCGAACACCGCGACGATCTCAAGGCGCTGATCCTGGCTGCCTTCTCGGCGCTGAGCACGCAGGACGTGCTGGACCGGCTGGACCAGGCGCAGATCGCCAATGCGCGCATGAACGACATGGCGGGCCTGTGGGCCCACCCGCAGCTGGCCGCCCGAGAGCGCTGGCGCGAAGTGCAGTCGCCCGCGGGCGCCCTGCCCGCCTTGCTGCCCCCCGGCCGCACCAGCAGCTTCGATTACCGGATGGACCCGATCCCGGCGATCGGCGAACACACCGACGCGATCCTGCGCGAACTGGGCTTGGGCGACGCCGAGATCGCCGGGCTGCGCCAGAGCGGCGCCATCTGAACGACACACCGAGGGACCACGAGCATGACCTCCCGAACCGCTGAACTAGCCGCCTTTGCCGCCGGCCTGACCTTCGAAACCATCCCCGCACCCGTGGTGCGCAAGGCCGAAGACCTGCTGGTCGACTGGTTCGGCTCCGCGGTCGCCGGCAAGGGCGCACGGCCGGTCGAGACCATTGCCGATTTCGCGTGCTCGATGGGTCCGGCCCTGGCGGCGGACGGTGGCGCGGAATTGCTGGTGCGCCGCAGCTTCACCTCGCCCTACTTCGCGGCCATGGCCAATGCCGCCGCCTCGCACGTGGCGGAGCAGGACGACGTGCACAACGGCTCGGTGTTCCACCCGGCCACCGTGGTCTTTCCGGTTGCGCTGGCCCTGGCGCAAGCCCGCGGCGCCAGCGGCCGGCAGTTGCTGACGGCAGCCGTCGCGGGCTACGAGGTCGGCATCCGCGTCGGCGAGTTCCTGGGTCGCTCGCACTACAAGGTCTTCCACACCACGGGCACGGCTGGCACGCTGGCTGCGGCGGCAACGGCCGGCCATCTGCTCGGGCTCGACGCGGCCCGCATGCAGCACGCGTTCGGCTCCGCGGGCACCCAGGCCGCCGGCCTGTGGGAGTTCCTGCGCACCGCGGCCGACAGCAAGCAACTGCACACCGCCCATGCGGCCGCGGCCGGCCTGATGGCCGCCTGGATCGCCAAGGACGATTTCACCGGCGCCGCCGGGATCCTCGAAGGGCCGCAGGGCATGGCCGCGGGCATGTCGTCGGACGCCGACCCTTCGCGCCTGAACGACCGCCTGGGCGCACGATGGGCCTTGGCGGAGACCTCGTTCAAGTACCACGCCAGCTGCCGCCACACGCATCCGGCCGCCGACGCGCTGCTGCAGGTGATGCAGCGCGACCAGCTGAAGCCCGAGGACATCGAGCGGGTGGTTGCCCGCGTGCACCAGGGCGCCATCGACGTGCTCGGGCCGGTCAAGCAGCCGGCCAGCGTGCACCAGAGCAAGTTCTCCATGGGCACCGTACTCGCGCTCGCCGCGCGCTTCGGTCATGCGGGCCTGCGCGAGTTCGACGAGCATTACCTCGATGCACCCACCCAGGCGCTGCGCGATCGCGTGGCCATGGAGCTGGACGCGGAAGTGGATGCGGCCTATCCGCAGCGCTGGATCGGCAAGGTCACGGTGCACACGCGCGACGGCCGCGTGCTCCACGGGCGTGTCGATGACCCCAAGGGCGACCCGGGCAACACGCTCAGCCGCGACGAGATCACCGCCAAGGCACTTCGGCTGGCCGCATGGAGCGGTGGCGCCAGCGCCCGCGAGATGCGGGCCGCCGTGGACGCCTTGTGGCTGGTCGCGCGCTGGCCGCGGGTCGGCCCGCTGCTGGCCGCGCGGGGGCCGGCTCCGCACAACCCCTAGGACGCGCCTAAGTAATTCCCCCGCAGCGGCCCGCGGCCGATTTGCCTAGGATGTGCGGGTTCTGTTCACGTCGAACACCTTCAACCAAGGAGAGCAGCATGACCATCGTTCATCCCTCGCGCCGCAAGGTGCTGGTCACCGGCGCGGCCGTGGCCGGCGCCGTGGCCGCCCCGTTCATGGCTTCGGCGCAATCGCCCATGGTCCTGAAGTTCAGCCACGTGGTGGCCGACCAGACACCCAAGGGACAGGGCGCGCTCAAGTTCAAGGAACTGGCCGAGAAGAAGCTGGCCGGCAAGGTCCAGGTGCAGGTGTTCCCCAACTCGCAGCTGTTCGGCGACGCCAAGGAAATGGAAGCCCTGCTGCTCGGCGACGTGCACTTCATCGCGCCCTCGCTGTCGAAGTTCGATCGCTACACCAAGAAGATCCAGGTGTTCGACCTGCCCTTCATGTTCGACGACCTCGAGGCCGTGGACCACTTCCAGTCCAGCGCGCAGGGCAAGGCGCTGCTCGACGCCATGGTCGGCCGCGGCCTGCGCGGCCTGGCCTACTGGCACAACGGCCTCAAACAGCTGTCGACCAATCGCGACAAGCTCACCCGCCCCGAGGACGTGAAGGGCCTGAAGTTCCGCATCCAGGCCTCCGACGTGCTGGAAGCGCAGTTCCGCGCGCTGGGCGCCAACCCGCAGAAGATGGCCTTCGCCGAGGTCTACCAGGCGCTGCAGACCGGGGTGGTGGACGGCCAGGAGAACACCTGGTCGAACATCTACTCGCAGAAGTTCCACGAGGTGCAGAAAACCATCGCCGAGACCAACCACGGCGTGATCGACTACATGGTCGTCACCAACTCCAAGTGGTGGGACGGCCAGCCCGCCGACATCCGCAAGGGCCTGTCCGATGCCATGGCGGAAGCCACCGCACACGCCAACAAGCTGGCCGCCGACATCAACGAATCGGACAAGAAGAAGATCGCCGATGCCGGCAAGGCCAAGATCCAGAAGCTGTCCAAGGAAGACGTGGCGGCCTGGCGCAAGGCGATGGAGCCGGTCTGGAAGAAGTTCGAGGGCGACATCGGCGCCGACCTGATCGCCGCGGCCCAGAAGTCGAACAAGTAATTCACACAGGCAGGGCCCGGGTTCCCGGGCCCTTTTTTTGCCCATGCGCTGGCTCGAATATCTTGAGGAAGGCCTGGTCATCGTCCTGATGGCGGCCATGACCGTGGTCACCTTCATGCAGGTGGTCGCCCGGTACGTGTTCAACTACAGCTTCGTATGGGCGCTGGAACTCACCGGCGTCATGTTCGCCTGGCTGATCTTCATCGGCATGTCCTATGGCGTGCGCGTCGGGGCCCACATCGGCGTCGACGTCGCGGTCAAGGCGCTCGGCCCGAAACCGGCTCGCATCGTGGGCTCGATCGCCGCTGCGCTGTGCATCGTCTATGCCCTGATCGTCACCTGGGGCGGCTATCAGTACGTGAGCAAGATGTACGACGTCGGCATCCTGATGCAGGACATCCCGATCGCGCAGTGGATACCGAGGCTGGTCGTACCCCTGGGTTTCGCCCTGCTCGCTTTCCGGTTTGCGCAGGTGCTGTGGCGGCTCGCCTCGGGGCAGGAGGTCCACCTGCTCGGCGATGAGGCGCAGGAGGCATTGAAGATGCAGGAAGAAGAAACGGCAGAGGTGCGCAAATGACCATCGCCGTCCTGTTCATCCTGCTGTTCGTGCTGATGGTGCTGGGCATGCCCATCGCCATTGCGCTGGGCCTGTCCTCGCTCGTGACCATCATGCTGTTCGCGCAGGACTCGCTGGCCTCGCTGTCGCTCAAGCTGTACGAGACGTCCGAGCACTACACGCTGCTGGCCATCCCCTTCTTCATCCTGGGCGGCTCGTTCATGACCACCGGGGGCGTGGCGCGGCGCATGATCCGCTTCGCCAATGCCTGCATCGGGCATCTGCGCGGCGGACTGGCCATGGCCTCGGTCCTGGCCTGCATGCTGTTTGCGGCGGTTTCGGGGTCGTCGCCGGCAACGGTGGTCGCCGTCGGCTCGATCGTGATCGCGGGCATGGTCAAGGCCGGCTATCCGCAGAACTTCGCCGCCGGCGTGATCTGCAATGCAGGCACGCTGGGCATCCTGATCCCCCCGTCCATCGTGATGGTGGTCTATGGCGCGGCGACGGAAACCTCGGTCGGCAAGCTGTTCATGGCCGGCGTGATCCCCGGCATCCTGCTGGGCCTGTGCCTGATGGTGGCCATCTACGTGCGGGCCCGCATGCTCGACCTGCCGCGGCAGCCGGCTGCATCGGTGCGCGACATGCTGACCTCCGGGCGCGATTCCCTGTGGGGCCTGCTGCTGGTGGTGATCATCCTGGGGGGCATCTACGGCGGCATCTTCACGCCGACCGAAGCGGCTGCGGTGGCCGCAATTTACGCGTTCTTCATCGCGGTCTTCGTCTACCGCGACATCGGCCTGCGCGACACCCCGAGGGTCCTGCTGGAATCCGGCAAGGTCACGATCATGCTGATGTTCATCGTGGCCAACGCGTTGCTGTTCGCGCACGTGCTGACCACCGAGCGCATCCCGCAAACGATTGCGGAAACCATCATCGGCTGGGGCATGCCGGCCTGGCAGTTCCTGGTGGTGGTCAACATCCTGCTGCTGATCGCCGGCATGTTCATGGAGCCCACCGGCATCATCCTGATCCTGGCGCCCATCCTGTTCCCGATTGCCACCCGGCTGGGCATCGATCCGGTGCACCTAGGCATCATCATGGTGGTGAACCTGGAGATCGGCATGGTCACGCCGCCGGTCGGACTGAACCTGTTCGTCACGGCCGGCATCACGCGCATGTCGATCATGAGGGTGGCGCAGGCCGCCCTTCCCTGGACCCTGGTGCTGCTGGCCTTCCTGATCTTCATCACCTACGTGCCCTCGGTGACGATGGTGTTGCCGAACATGCTGTTCTGACACCA
Organism: Acidovorax sp.; assembly: GCA_036675905.1. Taxonomy (GTDB): domain Bacteria; phylum Pseudomonadota; class Gammaproteobacteria; order Burkholderiales; family Burkholderiaceae_C; genus Ramlibacter. The sequence continues at coordinate 14,532 of JAKFEA010000298.1, forward strand.
CGCTCAGCGCGGCGCCGTCGACCCGTAGCTCGCCACGCCGAAGCGGCGCCAGACCGCCAGCACCAGGGCAGCCACGGCGGCCAGGGCCAGCGCCAGCAGTGCCCAGTGCAGCCAGCCGGGCTCCTCCAGCACGTCGCGCACGCGCCCGGCCAG
>JAKFEA010000299.1:0-9792 GCA_036675905.1 Acidovorax sp.
CAGCAGATGGCGATCACCACGCCCGGCAGGCCGCCACCGGACCCGACGTCCAGCAGGCGCAGGGCCCGTCCACCGGTGTGGCGGCGCAGGGGCTGGATCACCGCCAGGCTGTCGAGCAGGTGCTGGGTCAGCATCTCGCGCGGTTCGCGCACGGCCGTCAGGTTGTAGACCTTGTTCCACTTGGCGATCAGGTCCAGGTAGGCCAGCAGTTGCGACTGCTGCTGTTCGGTCAGCGCCAAGCCGAGTTCTGCCGCGCCCGCGCGCAGCGCTTGCGCCAACCCGCTCATGCCACCGCCTGGCCCGCCGTGTTGGCGGCATCCGCGAAGCCCTTGAACTTGTTCTTGCGCAGGTGCACCAGCAACAGGGAGATGGCTGCCGGCGTCACGCCCGAGATTCGCGAGGCCAGGCCCAGCGTTTCCGGCCGGTGCTTGTTGAGCTTCTGGCGGACTTCGATGCTCAGCGCCGGCACCTGCATGTAGTCCAGCTCGGCCGGCAATTTCAGGTTTTCGTAGTGGGCCGCCCGGCCGATCTCGTCCTTCTGCCGTTCGATGTAGCCCGAATACTTGGCCGCGATCTCGATCTGCTCCACCACCGAGCCATACGAATCGCTGAGTGTTTCACGTGAAACATGACTGCCGGCATACCGGCCGCCTTCCAGGCTCATCAGTCCTTCGTAGGAAACACCGGGCCGGCGCAGCAAATCGCCCAGGCTGTACTCGTGCTCGATCTTCGTGCCCAGCACCCGCTCGACCTCTTCCGCGGAAACGATGCGCGGGTTGATCCAGGTGGTCTTGAGCCGCTGTGTTTCACGTGAAACAGCGTCACGCTTGCGGCTGAAAGCGTCCCAGCGGGCATCGTCCACCAGCCCCAGCCGCCGGCCCTCTTCCGTCAGGCGCAGGTCGGCGTTGTCTTCGCGCAGCTGCAGCCGGTACTCGGCCCGGCTGGTGAACATGCGGTAGGGTTCGGTCACGCCCTTGCTGATCAGGTCGTCGACCAGCACACCCAGGTAGGCCTGGTCGCGGCTGGGCAGCCAGGCGTCCTTGCCCTGGCACTGCAGCGCCGCGTTGGCGCCCGCGAACAGGCCCTGGGCCGCCGCCTCCTCATAGCCGGTGGTGCCATTGATCTGGCCGGCGAAGAACAGACCCCGGATCGCTCGGGTCTCGAAGCTGGACTTCAGCCCGCGCGGGTCGAAGTAGTCGTACTCGATCGCATAGCCCGGCCGCAGGATGTGGGCGTGCTCCAGCCCCGGCAGGGTGCGCACCAGCGCGTACTGGATGTCGAACGGCAGGCTGGTGGAGATCCCGTTCGGGTAGAACTCGTTGGTGGTCAGGCCTTCCGGCTCCAGGAACACCTGGTGGCTGTCCTTGCCGGCGAAGCGGTTGACCTTGTCCTCCACGCTCGGGCAGTAGCGCGGCCCCACCCCTTCGATCTTGCCGGTGAACATCGGGCTGCGATCGAAACCGGATCGGATGATCTCGTGGGTGCGCTCGTTGGTATGGGTGATCCAGCAAGGCACCTGGCGCGGATGCATCTCCGCCCGGCCCATGAAGCTGAACACCGGCACCGGCTCCAGGTCCCCCGGCTGTTCCTCGCAGCGCGAGAAGTCGATCGTGCGGCCGTCGATGCGCGGTGGCGTGCCGGTCTTCAGCCTCCCCTGTGGGAGTTCGAGTTCCTTCAACCGGGCCGACAGCGGCACGGCCGGGGGATCGCCCGCGCGCCCCGCGGCGTAGTTGTTCAGCCCGACGTGGATCTTGCCGTCCAGGAAGGTGCCGGCGGTCAGCACCACGGTGCGCGACCGGAAGCGGATCCCGACTTGCGTCACCGCACCGACCACCCGGTCGCCCTCCACCATCAGGTCGTCCACCGCCTGCTGGAACAACGTCAGGTTGGGCTGGTTCTCCAGCCGCCGGCGGATCGCTGCCTTGTAGAGGATGCGGTCGGCCTGGGCCCGGGTGGCGCGCACCGCCGGTCCCTTGGAGCTGTTGAGGATGCGGAACTGGATGCCCGCCTCGTCGGTGGCAATGGCCATCGCCCCGCCCAGCGCATCGACTTCCTTGACCAGATGCCCCTTGCCGATACCACCGATCGAGGGATTGCAGCTCATCTGCCCCAGGGTTTCGATGTTGTGGGTCAGCAGCAGCGTCTTGCAGCCCATGCGGGCGGCCGCCAGCGCCGCTTCGGTGCCGGCATGGCCGCCACCGACGACGATGACGTCGAATACTTCCGGATACAGCATCTCAACTCTCCAGCAAGCTGGCCTTCAGGCCAACGGCTCGCGCACCCTCGTATTGCCGCCGATCAGCGGTGACGAACAGGTCCACGCCGGCTGCTACACCAGCCCCCAAGTGCAGCGCATCCAGCGCCCGCATCGGGCTCGCTTCGAGCGCGCGAATGGCTGCGCGTTCCAGCACGGTGGTCAGCGGCACGACGTCGAAATCGGCGAAATTGCGCTCCACCTCTTCGCAGGTGCGCTGATAGGCAACGGCGTCCGTGCCGGTTTCGCGCCGCACACGGTTCAGCGCCGAATAGAGCTCAAGCTTGCAATGCGGAGCAGCCACGACGGGGCGCGCCTGCCCCATCAGGTCGAGCACGGCCGCGCGACCCTGCTCCGGCAGGTAGCGCTTGAGCAGCGCCGAGGTATCGAAGAGGATGCGCATCACCACTTCGCGCTGTCGCGCTCCTCCAGCAGGAGCTTCACCGCCGAGTACTCCGGGGGCAGCGGGATGACAGGCTCGAAGGGTTGCTGGTAGCTCGGCGCATGGGCCGGCTCCGAACGCACCGGCACCAGGTCGGCCACCGGCTTGCCGTGCCGCATGATGCGCACGGTCTCGCCGCGCTCGACCAAGTCGAGCATGGCCGACGCATTGGCCCGGAACTCACTCAGCGGCAGCACGTGCATGTACAACTCCATTGATTTTGTACATTTTATCCGCTTCGAGAACCCGTGATGCAATCGGGACATGAAGCTCCTCGTGTTCGCCGGCAGCACCCGGCAGCAGTCCTACAACCGCCGCCTTGCCGGCGTGGTGGCCCGCATGGCCCGGCAGCAAGGCGCCGACGTCACCCACCTCGAACTGGCCGACTTCGACGTGCCCATGTACAACGCCGACCTCGAGGCCATCGGCACGCCGCCCGACGTGATGCGCCTGAAGCAGATCGCCTTCGAGCACCCGGCCTGGATCATCTGCGCCCCCGAATACAACGCCAGCTACCCGGCCCTGCTCAAGAACACGCTGGACTGGATCTCCAGTCCCGTGAAATCGGACCCGGCCTGGAGCGACGGCTTCCGGTCCACGCGCGGCAAGGTGGTCGGCATGCTCAGCGCATCGCCCGGCGCCTTGGGCGGCCTGCGCTCGCAGAGCCATCTCGCCCCCCTGCTGCTCAACCTGCACTGCTGGCTGGCGCCCGAACACCACGCGCTGGGCCGCGCGGCCGATGCGTTCGATGCCGCCGGCGAGCTGGTCGACGAGGCTGCGCGCCGCCGCGTGCAGGCCGTGCTCGACCAGGTGCTCTGGGCCGCGGCCCGGCTGCACGGGCGGGACTGACGAGGCGCACCGTCGCCGGTGCAGGCAGCGACGATGCAAGTCGCTTCCGGTGTATCGTGAAGAAAGCTGCTGACGCGGGCGGAAGGAAGCGCGGGCCAGCAAGGAAGGCGTGACGATGACTGCACCATCCAGCGGCAATCTCCGAAGGGTCACGGGCTTGTTCCGCGACGGCGACAGCGCCGAGCGCGCCTACCTGGCCTGCGTCGATCGCGGCTACGAGATCGGCGAGGTGAATGTCGTGATGTCCGAGGACACGCGCAAGCGGCTGATCTCCGATGACAGCAACACCACCCCGCTGCTGGCGCACAGGGAGGCGGAAGGCGGCGAACTGGGCGGTCCCAAGGGGGGCCGGATCGGAATCCTGGTCACGGTCTTCGCCGCCGTGGGCGCCGCACTGGCGCTGCCCGCGCTGGGTTTCGTCGCGGCCGGCCCGATCGCCGCCTCGCTGGCGGGCGCCGGAGCGGCGGGCCTCGCAGCCGGGCTCCTGGGAGCGATGGGCGACTGGGGCGTTCCGCACGAGCGGGTCCACCGCTACGAAGCCGGCATCCAGGACGGCGGCATCCTGATGATGGTCGAAGCCCGCTCCGACGAGGATGCGCGGCAGATCGAACGGCAATGGGCGGCCTTCGGCGCACAGGACGTATCCTGCTGTTAGGCGTGTGGCGCCGCCCTGCTCCCCGCCCTTACCGAAGGAGTTGCCATGAACATCGGATCGATGAAGGAAGTGGTCAGCGCGCAGGAATGGGAACTGCGCGTGCAGCTCGCCGCCTGCTACCGGCTGGTGGCCCTGTACGGCTGGAGCGACCTGGTGTTCACGCACATCAGCGCACGCGTTCCGGGCCCCGAGCACCACTTCCTGATCAACCCCTACGGGCTCATGTTCGACGAGATCACTGCGTCATCGCTGGTGAAGGTCGACCAGCGCTGCAACAAGGTGATCGACTCGCCGTTCCCGGTCAACCCGGCCGGCTTCACCATCCACAGCTGCATCCACGATGCGCGTCCCGACATCGCCTGCGTGCTGCACACGCACAGCCGCGCCGGGGTGGCCGTCAGCGCGCAGAAATGCGGCGTGCTGCCGATCAGCCAGCAGAGCACCTTCGTGCTGGCCTCGCTGGCCTATCACGACTACGAAGGTGTCGCGCTGCGCGATGACGAGAAGCCTCGGCTGGTGGCCGACCTGGGCGACCGGAACTTCCTGATGCTGCGCAACCATGGCCTGCTGGTCGTCGGGCCGACGGTCGCCGACGCCTTCCTCTCGATGTACATCTTCGAGAACACCTGCCGCATCCAGATCGATGCGCAAGCCGGCGGCGAACTGGTGCAGGTCGACCCGGCCATCCTGAATGGCATGGCGCAGGTGATGAAAACGGTGACCAGCGGCCAAGGCGCCCAGATTGCCTGGCCTGCGCTGCTGCGCAAGCTCGATCGCACCGATCCTTCGTACCAGTCCTGAGGGGCGGCGCCCCCGCGCGCTCAGCGGCCGAACAACCCGCGCAGACCCTTTTCCACCTTCTCGCCCAGCTGCGAGGCCGCCCCCGTCCCTGGCAGCGACACGCCCACCGGCGTGACCGAGGGCTGGTCCAGGGTGCCGGCCACTTGCAGCGGCACGCCGGCCAGCGAACCCAGCGGCCCGGCCACCAGCTTCGCGTCCACCCGGCCACTGAGCGACCGGTTCGCCGCCAGCGTGACATGGCCGGTAGCCGACAGCAGGCCGGAGCTGGCCACAAGGTTGGTCAGTTGCACCACGCGCCCTTGCGTAGCCACGTTGCCGGTCAGCGTGTCCAGCGCCGTCTGCCCCGCGCGGCTCGCGCCCAGCGTGCGCACGGCCTGCGCAAGGTCCACGCCCTGCAGCACCGCGTTGCGCACCGTGAATCGGGTCTGGCTGCGCAGCGCATCGGCCAGCGCCGCCGGGTCGCGGAATTCCGACTGCAGGCTGGTGCGCGCCTCGAGCTTGCCGGTCAGCGCGCGGCTGGGCGCGGTGAGCACCGACACCTCGACCCGGTCGGTCGCCAGTTCCCCGGTCAGGCGCCAGGCCCCGTTGCGCTGCGGTTGCAGGCGCAGCGGACCGCTGACCGTGCCGCCGCCGATCTCGGCACGCAGCTGCCAGGCGTCCGCCTCGCGCTGCAGCCGCGCCTTGGCGCCGGCAAAGCGGCCCGCCACCACGTCCACGCGCAGGGACTGCGGCAGCGGTTCGTTCTCGAACGCCACTTCGGCATCGACCGTCAGCCGCTGCGACTTGGCGTCGACCCAGGTGACCCGCTCGAGGACGATGCGGCGCGGCAGCATCGCGCCCGCAGCGGCGGGCTCCTTGGGCTGGGCGCCCGATGCGCCCTCTTTCCTTTGCGCCGCCGTGGCCAGCGCCACCAGGCCTTGTTGCGGCAGCACGGCATTGCGCACCACCAGCGCATCCAGCTCGGGACGCCCGGCCAGCAGCGACGACCAGACCGGGCGCGCCTCGACTCGCTCCAGCGTCAGCGCCGGCCGCGTCTGCACCCGCACGTCGTTCACCGCCACCGACGGTGCCGGCCACACGGCCAGCTGGATGCCCCCCAGCTGCACCGGCACGCCCAGCGCCTGCGACGCCTGCTGCTGCGCCCGCTGGCGGAAGTCGTCGCTGGCCGCCCAGCGCCACAGCCCGAACAGCGCCGCCGCAACGAGCACCACCAGGCCGAGCGCGATGCCCAGCAGCCATTTCATCCAGGTCCGCATGGACGGATTCTCGCAAGGCCTGCGGCAACAGGGAATCCGCTGCCGGGCTAGCATCGCGGTTTTCGCTTCCCCAACTGCCTTTTTCCAACATGAAGCTCTACTACTCACCCGGCGCCTGCTCACTGTCCCCGCACATCGTGCTGCGCGAAGCCGGCCTCGCCTTCGAGCTGGTGCTGGCCCCCACCAAGACGCACAGGCTGCCGGACGGCACCGACTACTACGGCATCAACCCGCTCGGCTACGTTCCCCTGCTGGAACTCGATGACGGCACCCGCCTGCGCGAAGGCCCCGCCATCGTGCAGTACGTGGCCGACCAGGTGCCCACGAAGAACCTGGCGCCCGCCAACGGCACGCTGCCGCGCTACCGCCTGCAGGAGTGGCTGACCTTCATCGGGACCGAGGTGCACAAGTCGTTCTCGCCGCTGTTCAATCCGGGCATGCCCGAGGAAGGCAAGCAGATCTACCGCGACCGCATCGCCGGCCGCCTGCAGTGGGTCGACGGCCAACTCGAAGGCAAGCAGTACCTGATGGGCGATTCGTTCAGCGTGGCCGACGCCTACCTGTTCGTCGTGACGAACTGGGCCAAGCCCATGAACCTGGACCTGTCCGGCTACAGGCACCTGCTGGCATGGCGTGAGCGCATGGCGGCGCGCCCGGCGGTGCAGGAAGCGATGAAGGCCGAGGGCCTGCTCAAGTAAGTGCCGGCCGGGGCAGCGGCTGCTGGCGCCACGCCAGCAGCGCCCCCAGCCACAGGGCGCCGGCCGAATACAGCAGGCCGCGCGCCAGGCCGCCCGACCCGTCGGCGATCCAGCCGACCACGGTCGGGCCCACGATCTGCCCCGCGGCGAACACGATCGTGAAGGCACTGATGCCGCTGGCCCAATGCGCCGGCGCCAGGTTGTGCCGCACCAGCGCGGTGGTCGACGCCACCACCGACAGGAACACCCCGCCGAACAGCAGCCCCGAGGCCAGCACCAGCGGCCAGGCCGCCGTCAACGCCGGGATCAGCGTGGCCACGCCCAGCAGGCCATTGAGCAGCGCCAGCGGCTGGCCGCCGCGGAAGCGATCCAGCAGCCCGGCCCACAGGCGCGACGAAGCCATCACGGCGGCGCCCAGCAACGCATAGAACAGCGTGACCTGGCCCGGCCCCGCACCCTGCTCGCGCAGCAGCGCGATCACGAAGGTCATGTAGCCGATGTAGCCGACGCCGAACAGGCCGTAGCCGGCCAGGCCTGGACCGAAGTCGCGCCAGGCGAAGGGCCGCGCCGCCGCGTCGGCGTGGGCCGAAGACGCTCCGACGCCTGCGCTCGCCAGCACGCGGGCCGGCCACGCCATCGCCGCCGTGCCCGCGACGCAGGCCAGCGCCAGCACCCACCAGGCCCAGGCCCACCCGTGCGGCACCTGCGCAGCCGCTTGCAGCACCACCGGCACCAGCAGCGCAGACAAAGCGATGCCGAGCCCGGTGCCGCCGTAATAGATCCCCAGCAGCAGGCCGCCGCGCTGCGGCTGCAGCCCTGCCAGCCGCGCGGCCAGCACGCCGCCCGCAATGAACACGAAGGCGCTGGCCACGCCCGCCAGCAGCCGTTGCAGCAGCAGCGGCGCCGCCTCGATGAAGAAGCCGGAGAGGGCCATGAACACGCTGGCCAGCGCCGCGCCCACCAGCAGCAGCCGCGAGGCGCCCATGCGCGCCATCAGCCACGGTGTCGCCAACGCGCCCAGCAGGTAGCCCAAGGCGTTGGCGGTGTTCATGCCGCCGGCCAGCGCGTACGACCAGTGCAGGTCCTCGCGCATCGGCGGCAGCAGCAACGCGTACGCGAAGCGCGTGATGCCCAGCGACACGGCGGCGCCGAACGACAGCGCAAGGGCAAGGGAGATGGGGGAGATGGGAGGGATGGGCGCCATCGTTGCGGCTCGCCCGGCATTGTCGGCGATGGCACGGATCGCATCGGCTTGCAAGCGGCGGGGGCTTGGCCGGTCCGCTACGCTCCCTGCAACAACCACAAGGACGATCCGCCCCCATGCCCAGTCTCTTCGATCCCGTGCGCGCCGGCGACCTGGCGCTTCCCAACCGCATCGTCATGGCCCCGCTCACGCGCAATCGCGCGCCCGGCGCCGTGCCCACCGCCCTGATGGCCGAGTACTACGCGCAGCGCGCCAGTGCCGGCCTGCTGGTGTCCGAGGGCACCGCCGTCAGCCACCAGGGCCAGGGTTATGCCGACGTCCCGGGCCTGTACACGCCCGAACAGCTCCAGGCCTGGAAGCGCGTCACCGATGCCGTGCATGCGCACGGCGGCCGCATCGTCACCCAGCTGTGGCACGTGGGCCGGGTGTCGCATGTGGAATTGCAACCCGGTGGCCAGCCGCCGGTGGGGCCGTCCGCCATCGCGGCGAAAACCAAGACCTTCCTGATCCGCGACGGCGCTGCCGGCTTCGTCGAAACGTCGACGCCACGCGAGCTGGCTGCGCAGGAGCTGCCCGGCATCGTGGAAGACTTCCGCCGCGCCGCGCAGGACGCAGTGGGCGTCTCCGGCTTCGATGGCGTCGAGGTGCACGCGGCCAACGGCTACCTGATCGACCAGTTCCTCAAGCGCGGCGCCAACCAGCGCGATGACGACTACGGAGGCTCCGTCGAGAACCGCGCCCGCCTGCTGCTGGAAGTGATGCGGGCAGTGGCGCAGGCCGCCGGTCCGGGGCGCACCGGCATCCGGCTGTCGCCGATCACGCCGGCCAACGACATCCACGATCCCGAGCCGCAGCCGCTGTTCGAGTACGTGGTGGAGCAATTGGCGAAGCTGGGGCTGGCCTACGTGCACGTGATCGAAGGGGCGACCGGGGGCGCGCGCGAATTGCCGGACCGGCCATTCGACTTCGACGGCCTGCGCCGCATCTACCGCGATGCGGGCGGCCGCGGCGCCTGGATGGTGAACAACGGCTACGACACGGCCCTGGCCGGCCAGGCGCTGGCGCACGGCGCCGACCTGGTGGCGTTCGGCCGCAGCTACATCGCGAATCCGGACCTGGTGGAGCGCCTGCGTGCCGGCGCCCCGTTGAACAAGCCCGACCGGGCCACCTTTTATGGCGGCGGCGCGGCCGGTTACACCGACTACCCGGCGCTGCAGCCCGGCTGAGCTCGCAAAATGCGTATCTGACCCCAATTGATGGCGATGAACACCTCCGTGCAACAGCCGCGCCGCGTCGAGCGCGTGGTCACCGGGCAGGCGACGCAGGATGGCGCGGGCGTCAAGCTCACGCGCCTGCTGACGCAGGACCTGCAGGGCCGGCTCGATCCCTTCCTGATGCTGGACAACTTCGCCAGCGACGATCCGGACGACTACGGGGCGGGCTTCCCGGACCACCCGCACCGCGGCTTCGAGACGGTCACCTACATGATCAGCGGGCGCATGCGGCACCGCGACAGCCGCGGCCACGAAGGCCTGCTGCAGAACGGCGGCGTGCAGTGGATGACCGCCGGCCGCGGGCTGGTGCACAGCGAGATGCCGGAGCAGGAAGAAGGCGTGATGGAAGGCTTCCAGCT
>JAKFEA010000300.1:0-1784 GCA_036675905.1 Acidovorax sp.
AGGGCCAGCGCGCGCAGCAGATGCGTCTTGCCGGCGCCGGCGCCCCCCCACAGGTAGATCGGGGCCGCGCCGGCAGCCGTGCTTCGCAGCGCGGTCAGGGCCGCGGCGTTCGCGCCGACGGCAAAGTTGTCGAAGCTCTGTTGCGGGCCGGGGCGCAGGCCCAGGGGCAACTGCTTCATGCGCCGGGCTCGACGGGCGCCGGTCCCTGATAGAGCGGGCTGCTCAGGTACAGGCGCCGCACGCGGTGCACCGCCACGGCACCCACCGCGCTCACCGGCAGCGCTACCAGCACCCCGATGAAGCCGAACAGCTGGCCGAAGGCGAGCAGTGCGAAGATCACCATGATGGGGTGCAGCCCGATGCGCTCGCCGACCAGCCTCGGCGTCAGGTAGAAACTCTCGATCACCTGACCGATGCCGTAGACGACGGCGACCGCGACGACGCCGTAGAGCCCGCCGAACTCGAGCAGGCCGGCCAGCAGCGCGAGCGCGCAGCCCAGCCCGAAGCCGATGTAAGGAATGAACACGGCCAGGCCGGTGAATACGCCTACCGGCACCGCCAGATCGAAGCCGAACAAGGCCAGGCCGGCGCTGTAGAACACCGCCAGGATGCCCATCACCAGCAACTGGCCACGCAGGTACTGGCCGAGCATGTGGTCGCATTCGGCCATGAAGTCGTCGACATTGGCGTGATAGCGGGGCGGCACCAGGCTGCTGGCTCGCTTGACGATGCCGTGCCAATCCATCAGCACGTAGAACAGCACCACCGGCAGCAGGATCGCAGTGCCGACGAAGCCGAGCACGAAGCTGCCGCCGATGCGCAGCGAGCTCATGACGGTGTTGAACCAGCCCTCGGTGTTGTCGCTCAGGTTGGTGAGCACGAAAGTACGGATGCTGGCGACATCGAGATCGATGTCGATCCCGAAGCGCGCCAGCAGCGGCGTCAGCCAGTCGTCCAGGCGCGTCAGCAGCACCGGGATCTGGTCGCGCAGGGCCGGCAGCTCGCGCACCAGGATCGGCACGATCAGCAGCAGCACCGCGAGCACGGTGACCAGTGCCAGCACCTCGACGATCAGCGCGGCCAGCGCGCGGGGCACGCCGCGGCGCGCGAGCCGGTCCACCACCGGGTGCAGCGCATAGCCGAGCACGAGCGCCACCACGAAAGGCGACAGCACCGGCCCCAGCAGCCACAGCACCAGCGCCGCCAGTGCGCCGATGGCCAACCAGCCGAGGCCGTGGATCTGTGCGGGAGTCAGGGTCATGCGTGGGCGGGTCGGAGGGCGAAGCGGTCCGCGGCGGCGGAGAACGCGAATAGGCGGGCGGGCAGGGTGCCCGGGCTGCGGCATTTTATCGGCCGGATGTCAGGGCACGAGCGGGGGGCCGTCTCGCCCAGCGCCGCCTGCGGCCTGCCCCTGCCGCCGACCGCTTGGCAGCGGCAGGCAGTCGCTCAGTGCAGCGACGGCCGCCCCTGAGCTCGCAACTCGGCGGCTCGTTCGGCAATGGCCCGGCGGTCCTGCGCTTGCGGGTTGTGCCTGACGTAGGCGTCCAGATCGTCGGCGGCAGCGTCGTAGACGCCGAGCTCGGCCTGCGTGAGGCCGCGGTCGCGGCGCTCATCCCATTCGCGCGGCAGCAGGACCACCAGGCGCTGCTGCACCGCCAGCAGGCGCGGCCAGTCTTCCGCGCTGCGGTGGATTTCCTTCAGGTTGCGCAGCATGCGTGCGAGCACCTCACGCGGTGTGGCCGACTGCAGGAACAGACCCAGCGGCATGTCGAACTCCCCCAGCA
>JAKFEA010000301.1:0-1645 GCA_036675905.1 Acidovorax sp.
GGCCCGAGCGTGACATTGAAGCTGTCGCAAGCGCCTTGCTGCACCTGCCGCAAGAAACGCGCCTCGTCGCCCTCGCCCGGCCAGTCGCGCAGCACGCTGATGCGCCGCCCGTCGCGCAGGCGAAACCCGGCGATGTCCAGGGCATTGGCCGAGGCGTGCTGGCTACGGCGTTGGCTACCCGAGATGGTGCGGCAGGCGAAGCTGCCGACATGCTCGACCAGCACCACCGGCTGGCCGAACACCTGCTGCGCCGCCGGCTGCAAGGCATGCCGTTCGAACAGGGCAAAGGCCGCCGCCAGCGGACAGCTGGCGATAAAGCTGCTGCTCAAACGCACCCCCGAGGCCTTAATGCGCAGGCTGTTCCGCAACGGGCAATCGGCCGCCGGCGCGCTATCGGCCAGGGCCGTGTAACGCAACGGCGACGTGGCCAGGGCCTGCCGACAGAGTGCGGGATCATCCTGCAGGCGCCAGAGCTTGAACGCGGTCAACAGGTTCGGCGCCAGCCTGATATCCAGCGGCGCCCAAGGATCCCAGCGCGGCGGCACGGCGAGCCACTTCTGCTGGATGGCCAGCGGCACCGCGAACAAGGCCACCACCACCAACAACAGCAGAAAACGGCGCACCCCCATCGCCACTCAGGACTTGAACAGATCGTTGATCCGCGCGAACGGCATGGCCCTGCCCGTCGCCGCCAGACTGCCGCGGCAGGCCAGCTCCTCGGCCGCCTGGTAGAAGGCGCCATAGGCGACCCGCGCCAGGTTGGAGCCGAGACTGACGCGCTTCACGCCGAGCTCGGCCAGTTCAGCCAGCGACAAGCCCAGGCTCGGCGAGCCGACCAGTATGTTGACCGGGCGCGGCGCCACGGCGCTCAGCACCGCGCGGATTTCTTCGCGGGTGCTCAGGCCCGGGGCATAGAGCACATCGGCGCCCGCCTCGGCGTAGGCCACCAGACGCCGGAGGGTGTCGTCCAGGTCCGGCCGGCCATGCAGGAAATTTTCCGCCCGCGCCGCCAGGGTGAAGGCGAATGGCAGGCTGCGGGCCGCTGCCACGGCGGCGCGGATGCGCTCGACCGCCAGTTCGAACGGGTAGATCGGCGCCTGCGCATCACCCGTGGCATCCTCGATGGAACCGCCGACCAGGCCGACCTGCGCCGCCAGGGCGATGGTTTCCGCGCAGTGCTGCGGTTCATCGCCGTACCCGTTCTCCAGATCGGCGGCCACCGGCAGCGGCGTCGCCTCGACGATCGCGCGGGCATTGGCCAGGGCCTCTTCGCGGCTGACCGCGCCTTCCGCATCGCGTCGGCCCAGGGAGAAGGCCAAGCCGGCACTGGTCGTGGCCAGCGCCTCGAAGCCCAGGGCCGCGAGCATCTTCGCCGACCCCGCGTCCCAGGGATTGGGCAGCACGAACAACCCGTCGCGCCGGTGCAAGGCGCGGAAAGCCTCGCCACGTTCCGCCTGAGTAGGCATATCGATCACTCCTTTTTCGATGTCGACCTGCGCGTACCTTAGCCCGGATTCCCCGCGCGGCGACAGCCTCAGAGCAGGCCAAGCTGCTCGGCCGCGGGCTCGGCGAGCAACTCGGGCAACGCCGGCAGACCCGGCAGGCGCGCCATCAGCTGGCCATGGAAGCGCCGCGCCAACTGGGG
>JAKFEA010000302.1:0-26079 GCA_036675905.1 Acidovorax sp.
AAGGGAAGCCTCTTGCTTCCCTTTTTCTTGTGGGCCTCAATGCATCAGCGGCGCGGTAGCAAAGCGGTTATGCAGCGGATTGCAAATCCGCCCAGGCCGGTTCGACTCCGGCCCGCGCCTCCAGTCTCCAGCAGCCCCGGCCACCGGGGCTGCTGTTTTTTTTGGCGTACAGTGACCGCGTGGTCTGCGCCGCCTCGATGGTGAAATCGGTAGACACAGCGGACTTAAAATCCGCCGCTCGCTGCAAGGCGGCGTACCGGTTCGAGTCCGGTTCGAGGCACCACTCCCCCATTGTCGGAGCCCCCGACCGCAGGCGCCGGCGCACAGGCAGGACCCAGATGGCTCAATACGACAACGCCCCCTTCGAGATCCACGTGCACGGCGATGTGCCGCTGCGCGCGGACGTCACCTACGCGCAGCTGCAGGAGGCGCTCAAGCCCCTGTGGACCTACGCGGGCGCCAAGTCGCTGGCCGACGGCGCGGAGAGCGCCTACGAGGAGGAGCCGGGCATCCGCTTCGACGCCCAGGAGCACATGCTGACCCTGTGCTGGACGGTCAGCGGCGACCAGGACTTCCGCCAGTCGCTCGACGAGATGTGCATGAGCCTGAACGAACTGGCCGAGGAGGGCGCTGCCATCGAGGTCAGCTTCTACGACGCCGAGTTCGACGAGGACGAGGAGCCGCCCGAGGCCGAGGCGCGCGACGACTTCCTGATGCTGTTCGTCGGGCCCACGCCTGCGGCGATCATGCAGGTGCAGCGCGACCTGCTGGTGGAAGACGTGGTCGGCCTCATGGAGCGCCACTTCGACAGCCAGGAGCTCGGCGGCGTCGTGGCCGAGATCGACCGGCTGTTCTCCGAGCGCTTCGATGCGCTGGTGAACTCGCTGGAGATCGGCAAGCCGCCGCGCGGCGGCGGTGGCGGCAGCCACGGCGGCGGGCGGCGGCCGAGGCATTTGCATTGAGGCGCGGCCGGCTTTCGCCGGCCTGTGCAGGGACCAGGGGCTGGGGACTAGGGGAAACAGCCGGGAGAACCGTGCCCAGACGCGTCCGATACTCGCCCCTAGCCTCCTATAAGCCCTTCCCACCCATGCCCCTCTTCTCCCAGGACGCTTTGAACCCCGGCGTGCGCAAGCGCGAGGTGTTCGGCTGGGCGATGTACGACTTCGCCAACTCGGGCTACACCACGGTGGTCATCACCGCGGTGTTCGCTGCCTACTTCGTGGGCGGCATCGCGGGCAAGGCGCCTTGGGCCACGTTCGCCTGGACGGCGGCGCTGAGCGTGTCGTATGCCATCGTGATGCTCACCATGCCGAGCATCGGTGCCTACGCCGACCTGCGTGCCGCCAAGAAGCGCCTGCTGGTGCTGGTGACGGTCGGTTGCGTCGTCAGCACGGCGGCGCTGTCGCTGGCCGGGCCGGGCTCGGTGGCGTTGGCCATGCTGCTGGTCATCCTGTCCAACACCTTCTACAGCTATGGCGAATCGCTGACGGCGGCGTTCCTGCCCGAACTGGCCAAGCCTGAGGCGATGGGCAAGGTCAGCGGATGGGGCTGGGGGTTCGGCTACTTCGGCGGCATGCTGGCCCTGGGCATCTGCCTGGCTTACGTGCTGTGGGCGCAGGGGCAGGGCATTGCCGCCGGGAGCTTCGTGCCGGTCACCATGCTGCTGACGGCAGTGATCTACGGCGCGGCCGCTCTGGTGACCTTCCGCCTGCTGCGCGAGCGCGCCCAACCCAATCCGCAGGCGCTTCAACAAGGCGGGCTGCAGGCGTCGCTGCGGCAATTGCACGCGACCTTCCGGCAGGCGCGGCGCTACCGCGACTTCATGTGGCTGCTGGCCTGCCTCGTGTGCTACCAGGGCGGCGTTGCTGTCGCCATCACGCTCGCGGCCATCTATGCGGAGCAGGTGATCGGCTTCGAGCAGCAGGAAACCATGGTGCTGATCTTCGTGCTGAACTTCGCGGCGGCCGGCGGCGCTTTCGCCTGGGGTTACCTGCAGGACCGCATCGGCCACAAGCCGGCGCTCGCGCTGACGCTGGTGGGCTGGGTCGCCACCTGTGTCATCGCCGCCGTGACCACCACCAAGGGCGGCTTCTGGTGGGCGGCGGCGATCGCGGGCCTGTGCATGGGGTCCAGCCAGTCTTCGGGCCGGGCGATGGTCGGCATGTTCGCGCCGCGCCGACAGTCGGCCGAATTCTTCGGCCTGTGGTCCTTTGCCGTTCGGTTGGCCAGCATCATCGGGCCGCTGAGCTACGGCGCCATCACCTGGGCCACCGGCGGCAACCAGCGCACGGCCATCCTGTCGACCAGCGTGCTGTTCCTGGCCGGGCTGGTGCTGCTGCTGAAGGTCGACGTGCAGCGTGGCCGGCAGGCCGCTGTCCGTGCCGGGGAAGAATCGGTGGGCGGCGAAGAACTGGCGCCCGCCTGAACCGAGGCAGGAGAGGACGGGCACGCGCCCGCCCCGGCGCCGGTCAGGCAGCCGCGACCGGAATGCTCTTGAACTCGCCGGTGGCGATGCGCTTGCTCCACTCGGCCGGACCGGTGATGTGGGCGCTGGTGCCGCCGGCGTCCACCGCCACTGTCACCGGCATGTCGACCACCTCGAACTCGTAGATGGCTTCCATGCCGAGGTCCTCGAAGCCGACCACGCGGGCCTTCCTGATCGCCTTGGAAACGAGATAGGCGGCGCCACCGACGGCCATCAGGTAGGCCGACTTGTGCTGCTTGATGGCCTGGATCGCCTCGGGGCCGCGCTCGGCCTTGCCGATCATCGCGATCAGCCCGGTGCTGGACAACATCATGTCGGTGAACTTGTCCATGCGCGTCGACGTGGTGGGGCCGGCAGGACCCACGGCCTCGTCGCGCACCGGGTCGACCGGGCCGACGTAGTAGATCACCCGGTTGGTGAAGTCCACCGGCAGCTTCTCGCCCTTGGCCAGCATGTCCTGGATGCGCTTGTGCGCGGCGTCGCGGCCGGTGAGCATCTTGCCGTTCAGCAGCAAGGTGTCGCCCGGCTTCCAGCTGGCGACCTCTTCGCGGGTCAGCGCGTCGAGGTTGACGCGCTTGCTCTTGCCGGTGTCGGGCATCCAGTCGACCTTGGGCCACAGGTCCAGGCTGGGCGGATCGAGATACACGGGGCCGGAGCCGTCGAGCACGAAATGCGCGTGGCGCGTGGCAGCGCAGTTGGGAATCATCGCCACGGGCTTGCTGGCCGCGTGCGTGGGGTACAGCTTGATCTTGACGTCCAGCACGGTCGTCAGGCCGCCCAGCCCCTGCGCGCCAATGCCCAGTGCGTTGACCTTCTCGAACAACTCCAGGCGCAGTTCCTCGACCTGCGTCAGCTTCTCGCCGCGCGAAGACTTGGCCTGGAGCTCGTACATGTCCAGGTCGTCCATCAGGCTTTCCTTGGCCAGCAGCGCCGCCTTTTCGGCGGTGCCGCCGACGCCGATGCCCAGCATGCCGGGCGGGCACCAGCCGGCGCCCATGGTGGGTACGGTCTTGAGCACCCAATCGACCAACGAGTCGCTCGGGTTGAGCATGGCCAGCTTGCTCTTGTTCTCGCTGCCGCCGCCCTTGGCCGCGACCGTCACGTCGATTTTGTCGCCGGGAACGATCTCGGTGAAGATCACGGCCGGCGTGTTGTCGCGGGTGTTCCTGCGGGCGAACAGCGGGTCGGCCACGACGCTGGCGCGCAGCGTGTTGTCGGGGTGGTTGTAGCCGCGCCGGACGCCTTCGTTGATCGCGTCTTCCAGGCTGCCGGTAAAGCCCTCGAAGCGCACGTCCATGCCGACCTTCAGGAACACGTTGACGATGCCCGTGTCCTGGCAGATCGGCCGGTGGCCGGTCGCGCTCATCTTGCTGTTGGTCAGGATCTGCGCGATCGCGTCCTTGGCGGCAGCGCTTTGCTCGCGCTCATAGGCGCGCGCCAGGTGGGCGATGTAGTCGGCCGGGTGGTAGTAGCTGATGTACTGCAGCGCGGCGGCGATCGACTCGATGAGATCGCCTTGCTTGAGGTTTGTCGGCATGGGGGTTCGGTGCGGTGGAGAGGCTTGGGTCCATTATCCCAAACGCTGTTGAGCACTTTCGTCCACGCCTGGACACCTGATTGCACTCTTTCGGCGGTGTGCCGGAGCAATGTCCGCCACCGCGCTTGACTTGCGACAGACCGCAGGAACGCCTACAGAGCCCGGTTGCCGCCCAGCATCTCGACCACGTTGCGCACCGGCTGCATCAACCCCGATGCGCGGAGCAGTTTGCCCACGCTCTTCCTGGCGACCCGCAGCCCGGTGGCGGCCGATGCCCTTGCCAGGCAGCCTTCGACCAGGGGCAGGCCGCCGTTGCCCAGGGCCGCCTTGTAGGCCTCGTCGCCCTTGCCGAAGTCCATGACCCGGTGGCCGGAAGCAGCGGCGGCCTCGGCCATCTTCAGCATCAGCATGTTTCCGGGGGACCAACTGCCCCAGTCGCGCTCGTACACCGAGAACCACGTGTGCCACACAGGTTCCGATCGCATGCCGAAGTGCGCCGCGATCAGTGCATCGCCTGCATACAGCGCCGAGAGCCGGCCGCCGAAGTGCGGTTCGTCGATGGCCCGGATGCGCTCCACCAGTGCGCGGGTCCAGGGCCAGGTGAAGTACTCGATCGCCCCGGTGCGCCTGCATTTGTCGAGCTTGAGCCGGATCACCGTCTCCAGCACGCCGACGTCGTCCGTGTTCGCGACGAAGCGCAGCGGCCCCACCTCCCGTTCGAGCTTCCTCATCTTCCGCTCGACGCGCAGCACGGTTTCGCTGCGGGCCTTCACCTTGGCCTCGCGCCAGGCTGCGTAGCCGCCGGCAAGGTCGACCGCGTGCGAGACGGAGTGCGCCCACTCCCCCGGTGGCCTCTGGTAGGCCGCGAGGTGATCGAACTGCCAGTAGCCAAGACCGGAACCGCGCAGCAACTCGTTCCAGTCCCAGCGGGTGCCCGGCGCCGCGACGACACCGTGGTGGTCCGACAGGCGCCCGCCCACCGGCAAACCGGCGCCCCAGCGACGCTGGAACGGGAAGAAGCCGACGACTCTCCGGTCGTCCTCGAGAAGGGTGACGTAGACGTCGTCCCGCACGTCGGCAACCGCGAGCGTGAACTCCGGAGAGAAATAGGGGCTTGCCAGAGCGTCGTTGCCGGCCTGCAGTTCGCGCCAGCGTGCAATGGCTTGCCGGTCGAGTTCATGGGGTTTGATGAGATGGGTGCGCACGTGAAGAGACTGGCATCGATGACCTTGCCCGGTGCGTCGCGTCGCGCGCAGCCTTGGCACCCGGCGCAGGATGCCTGAACGGAGCCTGCCAGTGGGCGCAAATGCCTGTCGATAGCCCGAAGGGGCCACTGCATGAGGTGAGGGGACCGGGCCTCGCCTCTTCCGCAAGGGACCGCGCCCAGGCACCTCTTCCGCGCCGGGCTCGGTTGAGGTCGTCCGAAGTCAGTGGCTGCCGGCCAGCCGCGGCAGCGTACCGGGCGCGGCATGTGCGCGCCGGCCGTCGGCAGCCGGCAGGGCCGCGGCCGCGTCCTCGGCGCTCTTGTAGATGCCGCAGCCCAGGACGACGCGGTCCACTGCTTCGACGTAGACCGACTTGGGCTCGACCCGGCCGGTCTTGGGATTGAGGATCTTGAAGTCGGTCCAGCCCGAGCCGTACTGGCGGGCCACGTTCAGGATGTCGTGGCCGTACAGGCGGCCATCGGCATCGCGCAGGTCCATGCCGTTGGTGCCGACCAGGCTCAGGTCGGGCGCATAGGCCAGCCGCTTGCCGTCCTCGATCGCCAAGGCAAAGATGTAGTACTCGCCGCGCACGAAGTGGCCGCGGGTGTCGTTGAAGTCCGCGCAGGCGCGCTTGGGCCCGACCTTGCGCAGGTGGTCCACGGCTTCCTTGACCATGGCCACCACCTTGCCGCGCTCGGCTCCGCGGTCCAGCTTGAAGCGGCTGACCACGTCGGCCAGCCGGGCCGCCTCTTGTTCGAAGGACGCGGCGGCGGCGCTGGCTTCCTCGACCAGGGTGGCGTTCTGCTGGTTGGCCGAGTCGATCTGCACCACCGCCTGGTTGATCGCCTCCACGCCGGCGCGCTGCTCGGCCGAGGCCATGGCGATCCCGGCGATCACGTCGCTGACCGCCTTGACGCTGCCGACCACGTCCATCATGGTGGATTCGGCCGTGCCGACCATCTTGCGGCCCTGCTCGACGCTGCCGACGGAATTGGCGATCAGGCCCTTGATCTCCTTGGCAGCCGCGGCGCTGCGCTGGGCCAGGTTGCGCACCTCGGTGGCCACCACCGCGAAGCCGCGGCCCTGCTCGCCGGCGCGCGCCGCCTCGACGGCCGCATTGAGGGCCAGGATGTTGGTCTGGAAGGCGATGCCTTCCACCGTGGCCAGGATGTCGCCGACCCGGCGCGCGCTCTCGTCGATCTGGCGCATGGTCACCGCCAGTTGCTGCATCTGCGCGGCGGCCTTGCCGGCCACGTCGCGTGCTCCGTTGGCCAGTTCGCTGGCGCGCGAGCAGTCGCCGGCGTTCTGCTGCGCGCTGGCGGCCAGTTCCTCCATGCCCGATGCGGTCTGCTCGAGCGAAGCGGCCTGCTCCTGGGTGCGCTGCGCCAGGTGGTTGTTGCCCTCGGCGATGTCGCGCGCCGACAGCACGATGCCGTCGGCGCTGGAGCGCACCTGCCGCACGATCTCCGCCAGGCGATCGTTCATCTTCAGGATCGCCGCCCAGAGCTTGGAGGAGTCGCCATTGCTGGAGTCCTCGCCGTAGCTCTCGCGGCTGTTGACCAGCTCGCCGGCCGATACCCGCTCGGTCATGCGGATCAGGCGGCTGACGCCGAAGGTCATGTAGGCGTACACCGCGGCCTGCATGTAGACCCCAGCCAACGCGAACAGGGCCGCCAGCGGCAGCAGGATGGGGGAGGGCCCGCCTGTGGCCGCACCCAGGCAGAGCAGGGCAGCCACCACGAGCAGTCCTCCCGCCAGCGCAAAGCCCGCCAGGAAGCTCACCCGCTTGAGAAGGGTGAACGCGGGTGTCAACAACCACTTCGGCATGGGGCCTCCTCGTGCAGGCGCGCCGCGGAACAGCTGTCGGCGCCGGCCCATCTTATGCCGGGCCTGCCGGACCCATCAAGGCAGCTGGCGCACCGGGCCGAGCAGCGGCGCCACCGGGCCGCCCGGCGGCAGGCCGGTGCGTGCGTGGCCCGCCCTCGCGCCGCCAGGAGTCAGGGATACCGCTGGCACTGCAGGGGCTGCGGGCCCTGTGCTACGGTGCATCTGTAACCCGCGAGACAGTGGCATGAACCAACGCATCGAACGCGACACTTTCGGCCCGGTCGAGGTCCCGGCGGACCACCTCTGGGGCGCCCAGACGCAGCGATCGCTGCAGAACTTCGACATCTCGGGCGAGCGGCAGCCGCGGGAAATCATCCGCGCGCTGGTGCTGGTCAAGCGCGCATCGGCGGTGGTCAACCGCGAGCTGGGGCTGCTGGAGGAGCGCAAGGCCGGGGCGATCGTGGCCGCCGCCGACGAAGTGCTGGCCGGCCAGCACGACGCCGAATTCCCGCTGGTGGTCTGGCAGACCGGCTCGGGCACCCAGACCAACATGAACGTCAACGAGGTGCTCGCCAACCGGGCCAGCGAGCTGCTCGGGGGCCCGCGCGGCGAGGACCGGCTGGTTCATCCCAACGACGACGTGAACCGCAGCCAGTCGTCCAACGACGTGTTCCCGACCGCCATGCACCTGGCGGCGGTGGAGGGCGTGCGCAACCGGCTGCTGCCGGCCCTGGACCAGCTGCAGGCCACCCTGCAGGGCAAGAGCGAGGCCTTCGCCGGCATCGTCAAGATCGGCCGCACCCACCTGCAGGACGCCACCCCGCTGACGCTGGGGCAGGAGTTCTCCGGCTACGCGGCGCAGTTGCGCCAGGCGCGGCATCACGTGGAGGCCTCGCTGCCGCACCTGTGCGAGCTGGCGCTGGGGGGCACGGCCGTGGGCACCGGGCTGAACGCGCCCGCCGGCTATGCGGACAGGGTGGCGCAAGAGCTCGCGCGGCTGACCGGCCTGCCTCTCGTGAGCGCGCCGAACAAGTTCGAGGTGATGGCGGCGGCCGACGCGCTGGTGCACGCGCACGGCGCCCTCAAGGGCCTGGCCGCCAGCCTGATGAAGATCGCCAACGACGTGCGCTGGCTGGCCAGCGGGCCGCGCAGCGGCATCGGCGAGATCTCGATTCCGGAGAACGAGCCGGGCTCGTCCATCATGCCCGGCAAGGTGAACCCGACGCAGAGCGAGGCGCTGACCATGCTGTGCTGCCAGGTGTTCGGCAACGACGTGGCGATCAATGTCGGCGGCGCGTCGGGCAACTTCGAGCTGAACGTGTTCCGGCCGATGATTGCCCACAACTTCCTGCAGAGCGTGCGCCTGCTGGCCGACGGCATGGCCAGCTTCGACGAGCACTGCGCCGCCGGCATCGAGCCCAATCGAGAGCGCATCGCGGAGCTGGTGGGGCGCTCGCTGATGCTGGTGACCGCGCTCAACCCGCACATCGGCTACGACAAGGCTGCGCAGATCGCCAAGAAGGCGCACAAGGAAGGCACCACGCTGCGCGCCGCCGCCATCGCCACCGGCTACGTGACGGCGGAGCAGTTCGACCAGTGGGTGCGGCCGGAAGACATGGTCGGGCCGAAATAGAAACGGCGCCCGAAGGCGCCGTTTCGTGGGTGCCGGTTCGAGGCGTGGATGCCGGCTCAAGGCCGGCATGACATGTAGATTGTCATCCCGGCGAAAGCCGGGATCCACCTCAGCCCGACGCGCAGGATCAGAGCGTATCGATGAACGAGCGCAGCTTGTCGCTGCGGCTGGGGTGCTTGAGCTTGCGCAGCGCCTTGGCTTCGATCTGGCGGATGC
Source organism: Acidovorax sp. (assembly GCA_036675905.1). Classification (GTDB taxonomy): domain Bacteria; phylum Pseudomonadota; class Gammaproteobacteria; order Burkholderiales; family Burkholderiaceae_C; genus Ramlibacter. The sequence goes on from JAKFEA010000302.1 coordinate 8,904, forward strand.
GCTCGCGCGTCACGTCGAACTGCTTGCCGACTTCCTCCAGCGTATGGTCGGTGCTCATCTCGATGCCGAAGCGCATGCGCAGCACCTTGGCCTCGCGCGGGGTGAGCGAGTCCAGGATGTCCTTGACCACGTCGCGCAGACCGGCCTGCATCGCGGCCTCGATCGGGGCCGTGTTGCCGGTGTCCTCGATGAAGTCGCCCAGGTGGCTGTCGTCGTCGTCGCCGATCGGCGTCTCCATGGAGATCGGCTCCTTGGCGATCTTCATGATCTTGCGGATTTTGTCCTCGGGGATCTCCATCTTGGCCGCCAGGATGCCGGCGTCGGGCTCGAAGCCGAACTCCTGCAGGTGCTGGCGCGAGATGCGGTTCATCTTGTTGATGGTCTCGATCATGTGCACCGGAATGCGGATCGTGCGTGCCTGGTCGGCGATCGAGCGGGTGATCGCCTGGCGGATCCACCAGGTGGCATAGGTCGAGAACTTGTAGCCGCGGCGGTATTCGAACTTGTCCACCGCCTTCATCAGGCCGATGTTGCCTTCCTGGATCAGGTCCAGGAACTGCAGGCCGCGGTTGGTGTACTTCTTGGCGATGGAGATCACCAGCCGCAGGTTGGCCTCGATCATCTCCTTCTTGGCCTCGCGCGAGCTGGCCTCGCCCTCGTTCATGCGCTTGTTGATTTCCTTGAGCTCGGTCAGCGGGACGACCACGCGCGACTGCACGTCGGCCAGCTTCTGCTGCAGCTCCTGCACCGGCGGGATGTTGCGCGCCAGCACGGTGCTCCAGGGCTTGCCGGCCGCGGCCTGCTTTTCCACCCACTTCAGGTTCAGCAGGTTGGGCGGGAACTCCTTGATGAAGGTTTCCTGCGGCATGCCGCACTTGTCGACGATGATGCGGCGCAGCTCGCGCTCCTTCTTGCGCACGTCGTCGACCTGGCCGCGCACCATGTCGCACAGCTTCTCGATGGTCTTGGCCGTGAAGCGGATGGTCATCAGCTCCTCGGACAGCGCGTGCTGCGCCTTCATGTACGCCGGGGTGCCGTAGCCTTCCTTGTCGTAGACGCGGTGCACCTTCTCGAACAGCCCCGTGATGCGGTCGAAGCGCTCCAGCGCCTGCGCCTTCAGCTCCTCGAGCTTCTTGGTCAGCGCCTTGGAGCCGCCGTTGCCGTCGTCGTCGTCGTCCGCGTCGAACTCGTCGAAGTCCTCCTCGGCCACGTAGTCGTCGGCTTCGTTGGGGTTGGAGAAGCCGTCCACCACGGTGGAGATGACGACCTTGCCCTCGCGGATCTCGGCTGCCAGGCGCAGGATCTCGGCGATGGTGGCGGGCGACGCGGAGATCGCCTCCATCATGGCCTGCAGGCCGGCCTCGATGCGCTTGGCGATCTCGATCTCGCCTTCGCGCGTGAGCAGCTCCACCGTGCCCATCTCGCGCATGTACATGCGCACCGGGTCGGTGGTGCGGCCGAACTCGCTGTCCACGGTGGACAGGGCGGCCTCGGCTTCCTCTTCCGCCTCTTCAACCGTCGCCGCGGTCGGCGTCGTGTTGTTCAGCAGGAGCATCTCGGCGTCCGGCGTCTGCTCGTAGACGGCCACGCCCAGGTCGTTGAGCATCGTGACCACGACCTCCAGGGTCTCGGCGTCGACGAGCTTTTCGGGCAGGTGGTCGGTGATCTCGCCGTGCGTCAGGTAGCCGCGCGTCTTGCCCAGCGTGATCAGCGCCTTCAGCCGCTGGCGCCGCTTGGTCATTTCCTCTTCGGACAGGACCGTCTCGTCCAGGCCGAATTCCTTCATCAAGGCCCGTTCCTTGGCCTTGCTGATCTTCATGCGCAGCGGCTTGACCTTCTCGGTGCTCTCGACCGCCGCCGGTTCCTCGGCGAATTCGGCCTCGATGTCGGACAGGTCCTCGTCCTCGGTCTGCGGCTTCTCGGCGGCCTTGGGCTTGCGGCCGCGCTTGGCGCCGCCGGCCGCCTTGGCGGGCGCGGCGGATTCGGCGGCGGCAGCCTTGGGCGGGCGGCCGGGCTTCTTCTTCGCGGTTTCTTCCCCGGCAGGGGCGGCGGCCTTGGCCGACTTCTTCGGATCGTCCTTGGCGGCGGCCTTCTCGGACTTGGCGGTGGCGGGGGTCTTGGTACTGCTGGACACGGGCTTGGCTCTCGTTGACTGCTTGGCCGCGGCGGCGGACGGGGCCGCGGGCTTCACGACCTTGAGCGCCGCCCGGGTGGGCGGCGAAGCGGTTTTGACCGGTTTTTTCGCGCCGGGTTTCGGTTGCGGCTTGGCGGGCTTCGCTGACTTCGATGCGGGCATGGATACCTCGGAACGACAGAAAGGATGCGCCACAAAACTACCCGGCGCGGGCGAAAAAGGCCGCGCGCGGGCAAGCGCTCAGGCCTTCGGTGGGCAAGATGGGTGGGCGAACATTTGGGGTGCAGTCCTTGCGGTGAGGTGGCGCTGTCGTGCTCGCTGTGGAGGCACTGTCGGCCGGGCCCGGAGGTGCTGCTGTCGCTCTTGCCGCTGACAAACCGTAAATTATACCGTCGGGCCGATTTTTCAAGCCCGCAAACGGCGCCTGTCTTCCAGCAACTGCTGCTGGCGACGGCTCAGCTCCAGCAGGCGCTCGACCCGCGACGGGTCCGATTGCGGCAGGCGGTTGGCTTCGTCGATGGCGGCCGCGGCAAGGTCGAGGTGGATTTCCACCATGGACAGGCGCAGGTCGCGCTCGGTGGTGTCTATGTCCTCGACCATCCGGCTGATCGGCTGGCTTTCGTCGTAGGCCATCAGCCGCTCGGCCGTGCCGGCGAACTCCAGGCCCTGCAGGCCGGCCTGCAGCGCGGCCCACGGCTGGCCGCCGTGTTCCTGGCTGCCGGCGTCCAGCCAGCAGAACAGGTCGCCCAGCGGCGCCTGCAGCCGGCACAGCACCTCGTGGTCGGGCTGGGTCAGCAGGTCCCAACCGGCGGAATGCCGCAGCACCAGCCGCGCGATGGTCTCGGCGAACGCGACCGTCTTGGGCTTGACCGGTTGCCGGCGCCCGCCGTGCGCGGCGCGCGGCTCGCGCTCCCGGCGCCGGCCGGTGCCGCCGCCCGAACCCGGCAGCCGCCACAACTGGGCCAGCTCGTGCGAGCCGACCTGCGAGCGCTCGGCGATCTCGGCGAACAGCTGGCGCTTGAGCGCGCCATCCGGCAGTGCGGCCCAGAGCGGCTGCGCCACCGTGAGCATGCGTGACCGGCCCTCGGCAGTCGAGAGGTCGCAGTCTTCGGCGCTCGCTTCCAGCAGGAACACGCTGAGCGGCACTGCCTGCCGCACGTAGCGCAGGAACTCGTCCTGGCCATGCGCGCGGATGTAGCTGTCCGGGTCGTGCTCGGCCGGCAGGAACAGGAACTTGACGCTGCGCGTGTCGCCGGCATGCGGCAGGGCGGCCTCGAGTGCCCGGCGAGCGGCACGCCGGCCGGCGGCGTCGCCGTCGAAGCTGAACACCACGCTGTCGGTGAAGCGGAACAGCTTCTGCACGTGCTCGGGCGTGCAGGCGGTGCCCAGCGTGGCGACGGCGTTCGGGAAGCCGAGCTGGGCGAGCGCCACCACGTCCATGTAGCCCTCGGTCACCAGTACGTAGCCGGCTTCGCGCACCGCGTTGCGGGCCTCGTACAGGCCGTACAGCTCGCGCCCCTTGCTGAACACCGGCGTTTCGGGCGAGTTCAGGTACTTGGGTTTCTCGTCGCCCAGCACCCGGCCGCCGAAGCCTATGCACTCGCCCTTGACGCTGCGGATAGGAAACATGATCCGGTCGCGGAAGCGGTCATAGCGACGGGCCTGTCCCGTGCCGGCACCGGCATCCTCCTCGCCGGCGATCACCAGCCCGCTTTCCACCAGCAGCGGGTCGTCGTAGGCCGCGAACACGCTGGCCAGGCCATGCCAGCCCTCCGGCGCGTAGCCCAGGCCGAACTGGCGCGCTATCTCGCCGGACAGGCCGCGGCCCTTGAGGTAGTCGACGGCGCGTGGCGAGCCCTTCAGCTGCTTGCGCCAGGCCTGGCCGGCCTTCTCCAGCACGTCGGTGATCGTCGCCTGTTTGTGGCGCAGTTGCGCGGCCTGCTCGCGGTCTTGCGGGGATCGCTCGTCCTGCGGCACTTCCAGGCCGTACTGGCCGGCCAGGTCCTTTACCGCCTCGACGAAGCCCATGCCGGCGTGCTCCATCAGGAAGCCGATCGCGTTGCCGTGCTGGCCGCAGCCGAAGCAGTGATAGAACTGCTTGGTCGGGCTGACGGTGAACGAGGGGGACTTCTCCGCGTGGAACGGGCACAGGCCCTGGAAGTTGGCGCCGGCCTTCTTCAGCTGCACGTGCCGACCCACGATCTCGACCACGTCGGCGCGGGCCAGCAACTCCTGGATGAACGACTGGGGTATGGCCATCGGCCGGGTATTCTTACCTAATGCGGCGTCGCGGCCCGTGCGCGTACGCTCGCGAGGCGCCCACCCCCCGAACGACAGGAGACCCGAATGGCCAGCATCTTCGACCAGGACCTTCCGCGCAACCCGGCCAACTTCACGCCGATCACGCCCCTGTCCTTCCTCGAGCGCACCGCGGAGGTCTACCCCGACCAGCTCGCGATCGTGCATGGCGGGCTGCGCCGGACCTGGTCGGAGGTGTACAGCCGCTGCCGGCAGCTGGCCTCGGCGCTGGCGCGGCGCGGCATCGCCAAGGGCGACACGGTGTCGGTGATGCTGCCCAACACGCCGCCGATGGTCGAAGCCCATTTCGGCATCCCGATGGCCGGCGCGGTGCTCAACGCGCTGAACACGCGACTGGATCCGGAGACCATCGCGTTCATGCTGGACCACGGCGAGGCCAAGGCCGTGATCGTGGACCCCGAGTTCGCGCCGGCGATGAAGAAGGCGCTGGCGCTGCGCAAGCGGTCCGCCCCGCTGCTGGTGATCGACGTCGAGGACCCGCTCTACGCCGGACCCGTGGAGCGCATCGGCGAGATCGGCTATGACGCGTTCGTGGCACAGGGCGACGCGGCCGATCCATGGCAGATGCCGGCCGACGAATGGGACGCGATCGCGCTGAACTACACCAGCGGCACCACGGGCAACCCCAAGGGCGTGGTCTACCACCACCGGGGCGCCGCCACCAACGCCGTTTCCAACATCCTCGAATGGGACATGCCCAAGCACGCCGTCTACCTGTGGACGCTGCCCATGTTCCACTGCAACGGCTGGTGCTTCCCCTGGACGGTGGCCGCGCGCGCCGCCGTCAACGTCTGCCTGCGGCGCGTCGAGGCGAAGGCGATCATCGATGCGATCAGGGAGCACGGCGTCACGCACTACTGCGGCGCGCCCATCGTGCAGGGCATGCTGGTCAATGCGCCGGAGGAGATGAAGAAGGGCCTGCCGCGCGGCGTCAAGGCCATGGTGGCGGGCGCCGCGCCGCCGGCATCCATGATCGAAGGCATGGAGCGTATGGGCTTCGACCTCACGCACGTGTACGGCCTCACCGAGGTGTACGGCCCCGCGACGGTGTGCCCCAAGCACGAGGCGTGGGAACAACTGGACATCGGCGAGCGGGCCCGCCTGAACGCGCGACAGGGCGTGCGCTACCACCTGCAGCAGGGCGCGATGGTGATGGATGCCGAAACCATGCAGCCGGTGCCCTGGGACGGCGAGACCATGGGGGAGATCATGTTCCGCGGCAACATCACGATGAAGGGCTACCTGAAGAACCCATCGGCCACGCAGGAGGCGTTTGCCGGTGGCTGGTTCCACACCGGTGACCTGGCGGTGCAGTACCCGGACGGCTACATCAAGATCAAGGACCGCAGCAAGGACATCATCATCTCGGGCGGCGAGAACATCTCCTCGATCGAAGTGGAAGACGTCCTGTACCGGCACCCCGATGTGCTGGCCGCGGCGGTGGTCGCCCGGCCCGATCCCAAGTGGGGCGAGACGCCCTGCGCCTTCGTGGAACTCAAGCCCGGCGCGGCGACCAGGCCCGAGGACATCGTCGCGCATTGCCGCAAGCACCTGGCGAGCTTCAAGGTGCCGCGGGCGGTGGTGTTCGGCGAACTGCCCAAGACCTCGACCGGCAAGATCCAGAAGTTCGAGTTGCGCAAGCAGGCCGGCTCCGCCGCGGCGATCGACGTCTGACCGAGATTTTCTCCCTCCCCCTCTGGGGGAGGGCCCGGGTGGGGGCGCTCCGGCCGTGATGCCCCCTCCCTAACCCTCCCCCAGAGGGGGAGGGAATTGAATTCAATCGCCCATCACGATGCCTTCGCGCCTCGGGTCCGCGCCGCCGAACCAGAAGCGCTCGCCGTGGGCCTGGCCGTGGGTCAGCATCTGCAAGCCGCTGGGCATGGGCGTCTCGCGCACCTCGGCGCCCCGCGCGCGCAGCGCCTCCACGGTGGCCGGCGGGAAGCGCTTTTCCTCGAGCAGCGTCGGGCCGTTCAGCGACCCGAAGTTCGGCAGATTGATCGCCTGCTGCGGCGTCATGCCCCAGTCGAGCACGCCATACAGGCTCTTGGCCGTGTAGTGGATGATCAGCGCCCCGCCGGGGCTGCCGGCGCTGGCGACCAGCTGGCCGGTGGCCTTGTCGAACACCAGGGTCGGTGACATCGACGAACGCGGCCGCTTGCCCGATTGCACCCGGTTGGCGATGGGGCGGCCTTGGGCGTCGGCCGGCGCGAAACTGAAGTCGGTCAACTCGTTGTTCAGCAGGAAGCCCTTGACCATCTGGCGCGCGCCAAACTGGGCTTCGATCGTGGTCGTCATGGCGAGGGCGTTGCCCTGCGCATCGACGATGCTGATGTGCGAGGTGCCGTACTCCGGCTGTGGCGCCATCGGCGCGTAGCCGCTGCGCACGGCGCCGGGCGTCCCCGGCTGCGCGGTCTTCATGCTCTGAGCGCCGATCAGCCGGGCACGCTGCGCGAGGTAGTCGGGGGCCAGCAGCGACATCCAGCTGCCGGCTGGCGGCTGCACGAAGTCGGGGTCGGCGACGTACTGGGCGCGATCGGCGAAGGCCAGCCGGGACGCCTCGGTGTACAGGTGCAGCCAGTCGGCGCTCGGCAGGCCGCTGTCCAGCGGCAGCGAAGCCGCGTTGGTGTTCGACAGGATGCCCAGGATCTGCCCGATGGCGATCGCGCCGGAACTGGGCGGCGGGAAGCCGCAGACCCGATAGTCCTTGTCGCGCGCCCGGTGGTCGTGGCAGAGCGGCTCGCGTTTCCTGGGCTGGTAACCGGCCAGGTCGGCCAGCGACATGCGTCCCGGGTTGGTCGCGTGCGTCCGGACCTTGTCGACGATCGCCTGGGCGACTTCGCCCCGGTGCATGGCATCCGATCCCTCGCGGGCAATGCGCCGCAGCACGGCAGCCAGTTCGGGGTTGCGCAGGTTGAAGCCGACCTCGCGCACCTGCCCGTCCGGGCCGAAGAAGTAGGCGGCCGCGACCGGGTCCTTCTTCAGGTGCGGGTCGTCTTTCACCATCGAGTTCAGGCGCGGGCTGACCTGGAACCCGCCCTCGGCCAGCGCGATCGCCGGCTCGAAGAGGGCGGCCCACGGCAGCTTGCCGTGTTCCTTGTGCGCCATCTCCAGCATGCGCACGGTGCCCGGAATGCCCACCGAGCGGCCGCCGGCGACGGCATCGTTGAAGGGCAGGGGCTTGCCGTCGGGGGCGAGGAACAGCTTCTCGTCGGCTGCGGCCGGCGCGGTTTCACGGCCGTCGTAGGCTTCGACCCGCTTGCCGTCGAAATGCATCAGGAAGGCGCCGCCGCCGATGCCGCTGGATTGCGGCTCGACCAAGGCCAGCACCATCTGCACCGCGATCGCGGCATCGATCGCGGTGCCGCCGGCCTTCAGCACCTGGTAGCCTGCGTCGGTGGCCAGGGGGTTGGCCGCCGCCACCGCAAACTTCTGCGTCGCCCAGCCGGGCTTCTCGGTGTAGCCCGAAGCTGCCTCGGGCAGCAGCGGACGCTGGTAACGGAAGTCGGCGGGTGCGCTGGCGCAGCCCGCAAGGAGGGCGGCCAGCGCCAGGGCGCTCAGCGAAGCTTTCATGGGGTCTCCTTTGCCGGAGCCCCATGCTAGCGGCAGCTGCGGATCAGCGGGGCGCCAGCCGGATGGCGCCGTCGAGGCGGATCACCTCGCCATTGAGCATGTCGTTCTCGAAGATGTGCTTCGCGAGCTTCGCGTAGTCCTGCGGCGTGCCCAGGCGCGAGGGGAACGGCACGCTGGCGGCCAGCGCATCCTGCACTTCCTTGGGCATGCCGAACAGCATGGGCGTGCCGAAGATGCCGGGGGCGATCGTCATGTTGCGGATGCCGTTGCGGGCCAGGTCGCGGGCGATCGGCAGGGTCATGCCGACCACGCCGCCCTTGGACGCGCTGTAGGCGGCCTGCCCGATCTGGCCGTCGTAGGCGGCCACGGACGCGGTGGAGATCATGCAGCCGCGCTCGCCGGTGGCTTCGGGGTCGTTCTTGGCCATGGCGTCTGCGGCCAGCCGGATCATGTTGAACGAGCCGATCAGGTTGACGGTGATGGTCTTGGCGTAGACGGCCAGGCTGTGCGGGCCGTTCTTGCCCACCGTCTTCTCGGCCGGCGCGATGCCGGCGCAGTTGACCAGGCCCATCAGCTTGCCCATGGACACCGCCTTGGCGACCACCGCCTGGCCGTCGGCCTCCTGGCTCACGTCGCACTTGACGAACGCGCCGCCGATCTCCTTGGCGATGGCCTCGCCCTTTTCGACCTGCATGTCGGCGATGACGACCTTGCCGCCTTCGGCCGCCAGCATGCGCGCAGTGCCTTCGCCGAGGCCGGACGCGCCGCCGGTGACGATGAAGACCTTGCCCTTGATGTCCATGGAATGCTCCTGATTGAGTTGACGTGCGCGTCAATTATCGCGGACGTGGAAAGGGCCGCGAGAGCGGCCCTTTGGACTGACGTCTACGGGCCGCGTCGCGGCCCTTGCGAGGTCACTTGAACCCGGCTCGGTCGAGCATTTGCTGGACCTTGACCTGGTTGGCGCCGACGGCGGCCAGCGGGATGGTCTCGGCCTTGAAGTCGCCGCCACCGCTCATGGACTCCAGCGCCGGGTTGCTGACCTTCACGCCCTTGGCGGTGGGCCACTCGTTGTTGCCGTTGGCGAAATGGTTCTGCGCCTCGGGACTGGCCAGGTACTCGAGGAACTTGACTGCCGCGGCGGTGTTCTTCGAGTTCTTCGCGACGGCGCCGCCGGCGATGTTCAGGTGCGTGCCCCAGGACTGCTGGTTCGGGAACACCACCGCGACCTTCTCCATCACCGCACGGTCCTCGGGCTTGGACGAACGCATCAGCCGCGCGACGTAGTAGCTGTTGCCCACGGCGATCTGGCACTCGCCCGAAGCGACCGCGCGGATCTGGTCGGTGTCGCCGCCCTTGGGGTCACGCGCCAGGTTGGCCTTGAGCCCACTGATCCAGTCCTGCGCCTTGGCTTCGCCCAGGTGCTCGGTGATGGCGCCGAACAGCGACAGGTTGTACGGGTGCGAGCCGGAGCGGATGCAGATCTTGCCCTTGTTCTTGGCGTCGGCCAGTTCCTCGTAGGTGTCCACGTCTTCGCGCTGGACCTTGTTCTTGTCGTACACCACCACGCGGGCGCGGGTGGAGAAGCCGAACCAGGGCGTGCCTTCCGCCGAAGCCTTGCCGCGGTACTGCGCCGGGATCGCGTCCTCCAGCACCTTGGACTTGACCGGCTTGAACAGGCCTTCGACCTCGCCCTTGTACAGGCGGGCGGCGTCGACCAGCAGGATCACGTCGGCGGGAGAGGCGGCGCCCTCGGCCTTCAGGCGGGCCATGATGCCGGCGTCGTCGGCGTCCACGCGCTGGATCTTGATGCCGGTGGCCTTGGTGAAGTTGCCGTACAGCGCCTCGTCGGTGGGGTAGTGCCGGGCCGAGTACAGGTTGAGGACCTGCTCTTGCGCGAAGGAGGGTGCGGCGATGCAGGCCAGCGCGGCGGCAGCGGCAAGGAGGGCTTTACGGCTCATGCGGATTGCTCCAGGGAGAAGAAAGGTTGAGGACGAGTCGCGCGGATCATAGATCAAACGCGAATCATTCTCAATATCGAATTCAGCTCCGGCGCTTGATCCAGCGCAATTTCCGGTCGAGCGGACATAGGAAAACCCCAGCCTTGCGGCTGGGGCGAACGTCGCTGTGCTCCGTCGCCCCCGTGGGGCGGGCATAAAAAAACCCCAGCCTTGCGGCTGGGGTTGAAGGATCCCTGAACCTGAAAGGTATCGAAAGGACCCGAGGAGACAACCTGAAGAACTCCCGGTTCGGTCACGAGAGTGTCGGATAGACGCTCCGTGGCGTGTAGAGTTCCTGCCCAATCCAATTGCGGGCCGCGGCCCGCATTTCAAGTGCCCGGCTCAGCGCTTGGCGCGGACGCCGGTCTTGGAGGCGTTCACGGCCGTGTTGGCGACCGCGTTGAAGTTGGCTTCGGCCACTTCGGTGGCCTGCTTGACGGCCTTCTGCACCGACTCCAGCGCGTTGTTGCCCGCGGCGACGGCGCTCTTGAACACGGCGACGGCCGTCTCGGAACCGGCGGGCGCGTTCTTGGCGGCGTTGTCCACCACGGTCATGAACTTCTTCTGCGCGTCGGTGGCCTGGTTTTCGAAGGCCCGGCCGAACTCGGCGCCGGTGCCGGCGGCGATGTCGTACAGGTGGCGGCTGTAGGCGGCGGTCTTCTCGGCCAGGGGCTGGAACAGGCTCGCCTGTAGGGCCAGCAGCTCCTGCGCGTCCTTGACGTTGAAGGCGGTCTGGGCGGTGCCGGCGGCTTCCACCAGCGCGGCCTTGGAAGCGGTCATGTTCAGCTCGACGAGCTTCTCCACGCCTTCGAAGGCCTTGGCGGTCAGGCCGAAGAGGGTTTCGACGGAGGCCTTCTGGGAGGCCAGGACTTGTTCAGTGGTCAGCATTGCATTTCTCCAAAGGGTAGGTCAGCGGATGTGCTGCCATGCCGGCCGGAGCCTTTATTGTTGCAGTGCAGCATGACGCCAAGTATAAGGGCGCCGGAAGCCAACGCAAGCCCTTTTTGCTGCGGCGCAACAATCTAGAACTGCCCACCTAGAAGCGGCGCGGGACTGCCGGCTGCCGACAATCGGCGCATGCAGGTCTTCCACGCCAGCCAGTTCGTCCTGCCGCTGCCGCCGGGCCACCGCTTCCCGATGGCCAAGTACCCGCTGCTGCGCGAGCGGCTGGGGGCCGAACTGCCGGGCATCCGGTTCATGCCTGCGCCGCAGGCCAGCGACGGCGAACTGGCGCTGGCCCATGAACCGCGCTACGTCCAGCAGATCAGCGACGGCACGGTGGACCCCGCCATCCTGCGTGAAATCGGATTCCCCTGGAGCCCGGCCATGGCCGAGCGGGCGCGGCGATCCGTCGGCGCCACCATTGCCGCCTGCCGGGCGGCCTGTGCCGAAGGAGTGTCCGGCCAGATCGCCGGAGGCACCCACCATGCCAGCGCCGACCGGGGCGGGGGATTCTGCGTGTTCAACGATGCCGCCGTGGCCGCCCGCCTGATGCAGGCCGAGCATGCGCGCGGCGGTCGCCGGCTGCACGTGGCGATCGTGGATCTGGACGTGCACCAGGGCAACGGCACGGCGCGCATCTTCCGCGGCGACGACAGCGTCTTCACCCTGTCCCTGCATGGCGGGCGCAACTTCCCGTTCCGCAAGGAGCCGTCCGACCTGGACGTGGACCTGCCCGATGGCTGCGGCGACGACGAGTACCTGCAGGCACTGGAAGGCGCGCTGTCCGAGCTGGACCGGCGCTTCGATGCTGGCCTGGTGATCTACCTGGCCGGCGCCGACCCGCACGAGGGCGACCGGCTCGGCCGCCTCAAGCTCAGCTGGGACGGCCTGGAAGCGCGTGACCGACGCGTGTTCGACTGGGCCTGGCAACGCGGCTTGCCGCTGGCCTTCGCCATGGCCGGCGGCTACGGCCGGCGCCTTGAAGACACCGTGCAGGCGCAGGTCAACACCTTCCGCGTCGCCTTGCGGTACTGGGCCCGCTGGCAGAATCGGAGCCGATGAGCGATAGCCCCAAGCCCCAGCCCGAGCCGCGCAGCGCCTACAAATCCTTCCGCACGATCAGCACCCGCTGGATGGACAACGACGTGTACGGGCACGTCAACAACGTCGTCTACTACAGCTGGTTCGACACTGCCGTGAACGCGCACCTGATCGAGCGCGGCGTGCTCGACATCCACGGCGGTCCCACCATTGGCCTGGTGATCGAAACGCAGTGCAACTACTTCGCGCCGCTCGCATTTCCGCAGGCGGTCGATGCGGGGATTCGCGTGGCCCAGCTGGGCACCTCCAGCGTGCGCTACGAGGTGGGGCTGTTCGCCGCCGGCGAACCGCTCACGTCCGCCAAGGGCCATTTCGTGCACGTGTACGTCGACCGTGCCAGCCGCCGCCCGGCGCCCTTGCCGGCAGCCCTGCGCTCCGAGCTGGAGTCGCTGCAATGAAAGCCGCCCGCATCCGCTCGGTGATTGCCGACCCGGCCAGCGTTGCCACCGCCATCGAGAGCCGCATGTCCGCGCGGGCTTTCCTGCCCGATCCGGTGTCGCGCGAGACGATCGAGCGCGTGCTGCAACTGGCCAGCCGCGCGGCTTCGGGCACCAACACGCAGCCCTGGAGGGTGTACGTGCTGCAGGGCGCCAGCCGCGACGATCTGTCGGCCAAGGTGTGCGACGCCTACGACGCGATCTACGCCGATCCGTCGCTGGCCGCGCAGTACAGCGAGGACTACGACTACTACGCGCGCGAATGGGTTTCGCCCTACATCGACCGGCGGCGCCAGAACGGCTGGAGCCTCTATGGCCTGCTCGGGATCGAGCGCGGCCAGAAGGACAGGATGCACGCGCAGCACCGGCGCAACTTCCGCTTCTTCGACGCGCCGGTCGGGCTCATGTTCACCATCGACCGCATCCTCGGACGCGGCTCGCTGCTGGACTACGGGATGTTCCTGCAGACACTGATGGTGGCTGCGCGCGCGCACGGCCTGCACACCTGTCCGCAGGCGGCGTGGAACGGCTTCTCCAGGATCATCCTGCCGCACATAGGCGCCGGCGAAGGCGAGATGCTGGTGTGCGGCATGTCCATGGGGTATGCGGACGAGTCGGAGCCGGTGAACGGGTTCGATACGCCGCGCGAGCCGCCCGGCACGTTCACGCGCTGGCTGGATTAGCTCGGGCTCCAGTGCGGACGCGCCAGGCGCGCCGCGACGCATTGGTATGCTCGCCGGCAAGCGGCCGACCGGAAGCCGCCATTCCCGGAGGAGACCATGACGATTGCACGCCCCCTCGGCGTGGCCCTGGCGCTGCTCGCGCCGCAGCTGGCCATGGCGGCCGACTTCGACGGCCGCCAGCTGACCGCCCTGTGGGGCATTCCGTTCGCCGGCGTCCTGCTGTCGATCGCGCTGCTGCCGCTGCTGGCACCGCACTTCTGGCACCACCACTTCGGCAAGGTGACTGCCGCCTGGTCGCTGGCCTTCCTGGTGCCGTTCGCCATCCAGTTCGGGCCGGCGGTGGCCGGGTCGGCCTTCGTCCACGCGGCGTTGGCCGAGTACCTCCCCTTCGTCATCCTGCTGACGGCCCTGTTCACCGTGTCGGGGGGCATCTACATCCGCGGCAACCTGCGCGGCAGCCCGGCGCTCAACACGGCCATCCTGGCGATCGGCTCGGTGCTGGCCAGCTTCATGGGAACGACCGGCGCGTCCATGCTGCTGATCCGCCCGCTGATCCGCGCCAACGACGACCGCCAGCACAAGGCGCACGTGGTGGTGTTCTTCATCTTCACGGTCTCCAACGCCGGCGGCTCGCTCACGCCGCTGGGCGACCCGCCGCTGTTCCTGGGCTTCCTGAAGGGCGTGGATTTCTTCTGGACCGTCCGGCACATCTTCCCGGAGACGCTGTTCCTGCTGGGCGCCCTGCTGGCCCTGTTCTATGCGCTGGACAGCTGGTACTACCGTCGCCCGGGGGAAGTGCAGCCGGTCGATCCGACACCGGAGACCCGGGACTTCGGTTTCGACGGCGCCCGCAACTTCTGGCTGCTGGGGGTGATCGTGGGCCTGGTGCTGCTGTCCGGCCTGTGGAAATCGCCGGTCGTGTTCGATATTGCCGGCACCGAAGTCGGCCTGCCGGGCATCGTGCGCGACCTGGGCCTGATCGCCGTGACGATCGCGTCGCTGTCCATCACGCCTGCCACCGTGCACGCCGACAACCAGTTCGCCTGGGCGCCGATGCAGGAGGTCGCCAAGCTGTTCGCCGGCATCTTCCTGACCATCATCCCGGTGATCGCCATGCTGCGCGCCGGCCTGGAGGGGCCGTTCAGCGCCGTGGTCGCCGCGGTGACGCGCCCCGACGGTTCGCCCGATCCGGCGATGTACTTCTGGGCCGCGGGCGCGCTCAGCTCCTTCCTGGACAACGCCCCGACCTACCTGGTGTTCTTCAACACGGCCGGCGGCGACCCGCAGGCCCTGATGACCACCCTGGCGCCGACGCTGGCGGCGATCTCGGCCGGCGCGGTCTTCATGGGCGCCAATACCTACATCGGCAACGCGCCCAACCTGATGGTCAAGGCGATTGCCGAGGACCGCGGCGTGGACATGCCCAGCTTCTTCGGCTACATGGCCTGGTCGGCGGGTATCCTGCTGCCGCTGTTCGCCCTCATCACCTTCATCTGGTTCCGATAAACATGAGCAAGCCTGCCGTCCTGGTCGCCCGTCCCATCTTTCCCCAGGTGATCGAGAAGTTGCAGCAGCACTTCGAGGTCGAGCACAACCAGGCCGACGAAGCCTGGAGCGCCGAACAACTGGCCGCGCACCTGCAGGGCAAGGCAGGCGCCTTCACCACGGGCGCCGAGCGCATCGACGCGGCGCTGCTGTCGGCCTGCCCGCAGCTGAAGATCTGCGCCAACATGGCCGTGGGGTACAACAACTTCGACCTGCCGGCGATGACGGCGGCCAGGGTGCTGGGCACCAATGCGCCCGACGTGCTGACCGAGACCACCGCCGATTTCGGCTTCGCGCTGCTGATGGCCACGGCGCGGCGCATGACCGAGAGCGAGCATTACCTGCGCGCCGGCCTGTGGAAGAAGTGGTCCTACGACCTGTTCGCCGGGGCCGAAGTGCACGGCAGCACGATGGGCATCCTGGGCATGGGCCGCATCGGCCAGGGCATCGCCAAACGCGGTGCCCATGGCTTCGGCATGAAGGTGATCTATCACAACCGGTCGCGGCTGGCGCCGGAGATCGAGGCCGAATGCAAGGCCCGCTACGTCGGCAAGGAAGAACTGCTGCGCGAGGCCGATCACCTGGTGCTGGTGCTGCCGTATTCCGCGCAGTCGCACCACGCGATCGGCGCCGCCGAGCTGGCGCAGATGAAGCCCTCCGCCACGCTGGTGAACATCGCCCGCGGCGGCATCGTCGACGACGCGGCGCTGGCCCGGGCGCTGCGCGAGCACCGCATCGCCGCGGCCGGCCTGGACGTGTTCGAGGGCGAGCCGCGGGTGCATCCGGACCTGCTCACGGTGCCCAACGTCGTGCTGACGCCGCACATTGCCAGCGCCACCATTCCCACCCGCATGGCGATGGCGAACCTGGCGGCCGACAACCTGGTCGGCTACTTGCTGCAGGGCAAGCCGGTGACGCCGCTCAACCCCGAGGTGCTCGCCTGAGCGACCCGCAAGCCTGGCTGCTGGCGGGCGTGGCGCTGGCCGCCACGGCGGGGCTGCTGGCGCTGGTGATGCTGGCCGTACTGCTGGCGCGCAAGCCGGCCACCGACAGCCTGCGCACGGAGTTGCTGGCCGCCGGCGAGCGATTGGAGCGCGAGCTGCGCCGCGAGATCAGCGAGTCGACGCGAGGCGTCCGCCAGGAGACGACGCAGACTCTGGCCACTTTCCAGCGGGCACTGCTGGAGCAGGCTTCGCAGGCTACCCGCACCCAGAACAGCCAGATCGACGCCTTCGCCCAGCAACTCACCTTGCTGCAGAAAACACTGGCCGATACGCTGGGCACGCAGCTGCAGGGCCTGAGCGAATCGAATGCGCGCCGCCTGGCCGAAGTGCGGGGCACGCTGGAGGCGCAACTGGCGATCCTGCAGCAGACCAACGCCGCCCGGCTGGAAGAGATGCGGCGCACCGTCGACGAGAAGCTGCAGGCCACGCTGGAGACGCGGCTGGGCGAGAGCTTCCGCCAGGTCGCCGAGCGGCTGGAGCAGGTGCACAAGGGCCTGGGCGAGATGCAGTCGCTGGCGCAAGGCGTCGGCGACCTGCAGCGCGTGCTGGCGAACGTGAAGACGCGCGGCGTGTTCGGCGAAGTGCAGCTGGAAGCGCTGCTGGAGCAGGTGCTGACGCCCGAGCAGTACGCCCGGCAGGTCGAGACGCGGCCGCACAGCAAGCAGCGCGTCGATTTCGCCGTGAAGCTGCCCGGCCGGACCGGCGACGGAGCGCCGGTGTGGCTGCCGATCGACGCCAAGTTCCCGCGCGAGGACTACGAGCGGCTGCTGGAAGCGAGCGACCGGGCCGACGCAGCGGGTGTCGACAGCGCCGCCCGCGCGCTGGAAGTGCGCATCCGCCAGGAAGCCCGGTCGATCTGCGAGTGCTACCTGTGCCCGCCGCACACCACCGACTTCGCCATCCTGTTCCTGCCGGTCGAGAGCCTTTATGCCGAGGTGCTGCGCCGCCCCGGCCTGATCGACCAGCTGCAGCGCGACTACCGCGTCACGCTGGCCGGCCCGACCACGCTGCTGGCGCTGCTCAACAGCCTGCACATGGGCTTCCGCACGCTGGCGCTGGAGCGCCAGGCTTCCGAAGTCTGGAAGGTGCTGGGCGCGGTCAAAACCGAGTTCGAGCGCTACGGCACCTGGGTGGACCGTATCCGCGAGCAGGTGCGCAAGGCTTCCGAGACACTGGACGACGCCCAGGTGCGCACCCGACAGATGCGCCGCGCGCTCAAGACGGTGGAGGCCTTGCCCGAGGAGCAGGCCCAGGCCGTGCTGCCGCAGCCCGCGGGGCAGGGCAGCGACGCGGCGTGAGCGGCGGCCTCAGTCCCGAATTGCTGCGGCTGATCGCCGGCCAGGTGTTCCTGCACGCCTGCATGGCCGGCATGCGAATGGCGGCGCCGCTGATGGCGCTGCGCTCGGGCTACAGCGAAGCGGCCGTCGGCGTGCTGCTGGCC
>JAKFEA010000303.1:0-1981 GCA_036675905.1 Acidovorax sp.
CGGACTATGTGGCGCAGTACAGCGATGGCGAGGGCTTCGACCTGATCTACGACACCGTCGGCGGCGCCACTCTCGACGCCTCCTTCGCCGCCGCACGCGTCTACACCGGCCATGTGCTGAGCTGCCTGGGCTGGGGCGAGCACCGGCTGGCGCCGCTGTCGTTCCGCGCGGCCACCTACTCCGGGGTATTCACCCTGCTGCCGCTGTTGACCGGCAAGGGCCGCCAGCGCCATGGGCAGATCCTCGCCGAGGCCGGCGCCCTGGTCGAGGCCGGCCAGCTGCGCGTGCTGCTGGACCCGCGCCGCTTCACCCTGGACACGGTGGACGAGGCCCACCAGCTGGTGGCAAGCGGCAGCGCGCAGGGCAAAGTGGTGATCGAGATCGCCGGCTAATGGGTGTCGTTCCTCTGGCTCCTACAAGAGGGCTGTCCGGACTATTTCGCCAGCATCAGTGAATCTGAGACCGCACATCGGACCGACGGCCCGCTCGCGGGCCCTCGGCCACGTGCTGCGCACCTTCTTACCCAGCCCCTCCTTGCCTGACGGCCGAGCGCCCTTACAAAGGGTCGGACAAAATATCTAATTAATAGATATTTTTAAGCATTTATTTGCACTTTTTAATCGAATTTAAATGATTAATATGGGCTCCACACCCACCGAGACACACCACCCCGGAGCCGCCACCATGAAACGCCATCTGATCCTGAGCCTGACCCTGTCCGTACTTGCCGCCAACGCATTCGCCTTGTCGCCTGTTGCATCGCACGATTCGCTCACTGCCAAGCTGGTCGTCGAAGGCGGCGCCGAGCGCACCGGCATCCACCGCATCGCCGCCGACGGTGCCGACCGCACCGGCATCAATCGCATCGCCGCCGACGGTGCCGAGCGCACCGGCGTCAACCGCATCGCCGCCGATGGCGCCGAGCGCACCGGCATCAATCGCATCGCCGCCGACGGTGCCGAGCGCACCGGCATCAATCGCATCGCCGCCGATGGCGCCGAGCGCACCGGGGCAAACCGCGTCGCCGCCGACGGCTTCGACCGCACCGGCGCCAACCGTATCGGCTAAGCGCAACGCACTCCGGAAAAGCCTGGCCCGCGCCAGGCTTTTCGGCTGTGTCCCTGTCAGTTGGTGGATAAGCCGCTGTTCCTTTGGGGTGGCTTGTCCGCGCAGCCTGCTGGTCCGGATGCAGGGTGGCTCTATAGGCTTCGGCCTCGCGCTCGCAACCAAAGCTCCCGCAACCAGAAGGCCAGCAGCACCAGCGCGCACATGCTGGCGAATGCCAGCCAGGCGTTGGGCCACAACAGCGGCATGCCGAACAGGGTCAGGCTGTCGTTGCCGCCCGGCACCAGCACCGCGCCCGCGCCCATCAGCAGGCCGCCGCAGACGCAACGGGCCAGCGTCACCCGGCTGGGCCAGCGGTGCTGCCAGAGCCCGGCCGTCCAGCCGCCATATAGGGCGCCCACGAACATTGCCGGCAGCAGCCAGCCGCGCAGGCCCAGTTGCATGAAGCGCCCGCTCGCCAGCTCCGCCAGCACATCGGTATAGGCCCAGGCACCGACGCTGACGAACAGCAGCAGGAAGGTCAGGCCGATGACGATGGTGGCCAGGTGCGGCGACCAGGCCCGCTGGCCCAGGCGCCAATGCGCGACAGCGCGCCACGCCAGCCAGGCCAGGCGCAGCAGCGCCGCTGCGCCGACCAGCAGACCCCAGCCCAGGGGAATCTCCTGCAGCCAGCCCGGCAGCGCCAGCGGCATGGCCGTCGCGGCGCCGGTCCAGCGCGCCATCAGTGCATAGCCCAGCAGGAAACCCGCTGGCGTGGCCAGCCAGGCCCACTGCCCGCAGCCGACCCGCGCCACCACAGCGAAGACACAGCCGCCATTGATCAAGGCGCCCAGACCCAGCAACGCCCCGCCGAACGCGGCGTGCCAGTGCAACGGATAGCCCATCGGCAGTTGCGGCAGGCGGCCAAGCGCACGCA
>JAKFEA010000304.1:0-2212 GCA_036675905.1 Acidovorax sp.
CACGCGTTGCTGCGGGCGGGAACCGTTCTCCACCAGTGCAAACGGCAAATCGGGGGCGACACCGGCCAAAATCAGGCGCTCGCGCACTTTCTCCAGCCCGGCCACGCCCATGTACACGGCCAGAGTCTGCTTCTCCTGGGCCAGCGCGTTCCAGTCAAGGGTGTCCAGCGAATCCTTGCAGTGCGCGGTGACCAGGCGCAGCGATTGCGCGTGGTCGCGATGGGTCAGCGGAATGCCGGCATAGGCCGCGCACGCCACCGCGGCGGTGATCCCGGGTACCACTTCATACGGAATTTCGTGGGTGCGGAGGAATTCCAGTTCCTCGCCGCCGCGGCCGAACACGAACGGGTCGCCGCCCTTCAACCGCACCACGCGCCTGCCGGCGCGGGCGTGTTCCAGCATCAGCGCGTGGATTTCCTCCTGGCGCACGCTGTGGCCGTTCGCGGACTTGCCCACCTCGATGCGGGTCGCGTCACGCCGTGCCAACCGCATCACTTCGGCGCTGACCAGACGGTCGTGCAGGATCACGTCGGCCTCGTTCATCGCCCGCAGCGCATTCAAGGTCACCAGGCCGGGGTCGCCGGGGCCGGCGCCGACCAATACCACGGAGCCGGTGGCCTGGGTCGTCGTCGCGGTCTCCAGCACGGTCTGCAGGTATTCATCGGCCTGCTCGCTGTCCAAGCGCTGGCGCAGCAAGCGTGGCAACGGGCCGGCCAACAAGGTTTCGAAGAAGCGGCGGCGCAGGCCCAGGTCGGGGAAGCGCGCGCGGATGCGTTCGCGATTACGGGTCAGCAACTCGGCCAGCGTGCCCAGCGAATCGTCGAGCAGGGTTTCCAGCTGCTTGCGGATATGCCGGGCCAGCATCGGTGCGCCGCCGCCGCTGGAGATCGCGACCTGCAACGGTCCGCGCTGCACGATTGCAGGCACGTGGAAGCTGGACAGTTCGGCATCGTCGACCACGTTGGCGAGGATCCGCCGCGCTTCCGCCGCCGCGGCCACGGCCCGGTTGACGGCGACATCATCGGTTGCGGCGATCACCAGCCAGACGTCGCGCAGCCAGTCGTCGTGGAATTCACCGGCCAGCCAGCGGATGCGCCCGGATTCGAGCCAGGCCTGCAGTGGGTCGGTCAGGTCGGGCGAACCGACCACCGGCAGGGCGCCGGCCTGGAGCAGGGCCTCGACCTTGCGCTCGGCCACCGCGCCGCCGCCCACCACCAGGACGGGTCGGTCACGCAGGTCGGCGAAGAGGGGGAAGAG
This sequence comes from Acidovorax sp., assembly GCA_036675905.1. GTDB lineage: Bacteria > Pseudomonadota > Gammaproteobacteria > Burkholderiales > Burkholderiaceae_C > Ramlibacter. The sequence goes on from JAKFEA010000304.1 coordinate 1,258, forward strand.
CGGTACGGTCACGGTCATGGCTGGAAGTCGGGCCATTGACCCTAACGTCCGCTTATATCCCCCCGGAAATGACTTGCCGGACACTGCATATCACTGGCGGTTATAAGATCGGGCAGGGAAATCCTCTACATTCGTGATTGCTTCCTCGCCCACGCAGGAAGGAACCCCTCCGAGACACCCGCCGATGACGTTGACCCAACTCCGTTACCTCGTGGCCATCGCCGATGCCGAGCTCAACATCACCCTGGCCGCGGCGCGGGTGCATGCCACGCAGCCGGGGCTGTCCAAGCAGCTGAAGCAGCTGGAGGACGAGCTGGGCTTCCTGTTTTTCGTGCGCAAGGGCCGCAGCCTGGAGACGATCACGCCGGCCGGCGGCGAAGTCATCGCCCGCGCCCGCGCGGTGCTGGCCGAAGCCAACAACATCCGCACCTACGCCGCCAACCAGCGCCGCGAGAGCCAGGGTCAGTTGATCCTGGCCACCACCCACACCCAGGCGCGCTTCGTGCTGCCGCCGGCCATCGGCCAGATCAAGCGCGCCTATCCGCAGGTCAGCGTGCACCTGCAGCAGGCGGGCGAGAGCGCGGCACTGGACCTGCTCAGCCAGGGCGATGCCGACATCGCGGTGATCAGCACGGCCGGAGATGAGCCGCAGGCGGGCATCGCGGTGCCGTTGTATCGCTGGCGCCGGTTGGTGGTGGTGCCACGCGGACATGCGCTCGACAAGGACGGCGCGGCGCCCGGCATGGCCGACCTGGCCACCCAGCCGCTGATCAGTTACGAATCCTCGACCCGTCCCGAATCCTCGTTGCAGCGCGCCTTCGCCAGCGTCGGGCTGGAGCCGACCATCGCCCTGACCGCGCTGGATGCGGACCTCATAAAGACCTACGTGCGCGCGGGCATGGGCGTGGGCCTGCTGGCGGAAATGGCGGTCAACGCCGGCGACACCGACCTGCGC
>JAKFEA010000305.1:0-2387 GCA_036675905.1 Acidovorax sp.
ACGAGCCGTTCGGCCTGTCGGTGCTGGAAGCCGCGCTGAGCGGCTGCGCGCTGGTGCTGGGCGACATCGCCAGCCTGCGCGAAACCTGGGGCGATGCCGCCGTCTTCGTGCCGCCGGATGACACGCAGGCGCTGGAGCAGGCCTTGCGGCAGCTGATCGCGCGACCGGACCAGCGCAGCGCATTGGCGGCCGCCGCCCGCCGGCGCGCACTGCAGTTCTCCCCCCGCGCCATGGCCGACGCCTGGCTGCGCGCTGCCGCGCGGCTCGCGCCGGCGCTGGCCAGCCGGGCCGAGGAGCTGCAATGCGCGTGATCCTGTTCTGCCATTCGCTGGTGTCCGACTGGAACCATGGCAACGCCCATTTCCTGCGCGGCATCTGCAGCGAGCTGCTGGCGCGCGGGCACGAGGTCGAGGTCTACGAGCCGCAGGACGCCTGGAGCGTCGCCAACCTGCTGGCCGAGCATGGCGAGCAGGCGCTACGCGCCTTTGCCCGCGCCTACCCGCACCTGCGCAGCCACCGCTATGGACGCGAAGAGCTCGACCTGGACACAGCGCTGGCCCGTGCCGACCTGGTGCTGGTGCACGAGTGGAACGAGCACGACCTGGTGCGCCGCATCGGCCTGCACCGCAAGGCCAACCCGCACTACCGGCTGCTGTTCCACGACACCCACCACCGCAGCGTGACCGAGCCGCAATCGATGGCGGCCTACGACCTGCGCCACTACGACGGCGTGCTGGCCTTCGGCTCGGTGATCCGCGACCTGTACCGCCGCCACGGCTGGTGCGAGCGCGCCTGGACCTGGCACGAGGCAGCCGACACGCGGATGTTCCGGCCGTTGCCGGCGCCCGGTGGCCGCGGCGATGGCTCCCTGGTGTGGATCGGCAACTGGGGCGACGAGGAGCGCACCGCGGAGCTGCACGAATTCCTGCTGGAGCCGGTGCGCGCGCTCGGCCTGAAGGCGCGCGTGCACGGCGTGCGCTACCCAGGCCATGCGCTGGAGAGCCTGCGGGAAGCCGGCATCACCTACGGCGGCTGGCTGCCCAACCACGAGGCGCCGCGCGTGTTCGCGCGCTACGGCGTCACGGTGCACGTGCCCCGGCGACCGTACGTGCAGGCGCTGCCGGGCATTCCCACCATCCGCGTCTTCGAGGCGCTGGCCTGCGGCATTCCGCTGGTGTCGGCGCCCTGGGACGACTGCGAGGGCCTGTTCGAACCGGGTGCCGACTTCCTGGTCGCGCGCGACGGCCGCGAGATGCGCGAGCACCTGCGCGCGGTGCTGGCCAACCCGGCGCTGGCCCGATCGCTGGCCGACCACGGCCTTCGCACCATCACCGCTCGGCACGGCTGCGCGCAGCGCGTGGACGAGCTGCTCGGCATCTACGCCGAACTGAGCCCGCCGCGCCAACCCGCACGGGAGATCAATGCATGAGCAAGGGGATGCGCATCGCGTTCTTCGCATCGAGCCTGGTGTCGGCCTACTGGAACGGCGCGGCCACCTACTACCGCGGCATCGTGCGCGCCCTGCATGCGCGTGGCCACCACGTCACCTTCTACGAGCCCGATGCGTTCGGCCGCCAGCAGCACCGCGACATGGCCGACCCCGACTGGGCGAAGGTGGTGGTCTATCCGGCCGGCAGCGAAGCCGAAGTGCTGCGCACCGTGGAAGCTGCGCGGGGCGCCGACCTGGTCGTGAAGGCCAGCGGCGTGGGCGTGCACGACGAACTGCTGGAGCGCGCGGTGCTGGACCTGCAGGGGACGAGCACCCTGGTCGTCTACTGGGACGTGGACGCGCCGGCCACGCTCGACCGCATGCAGGCCGATCCCGCCGACGCGCTGCGCCCGCTGGTGCCGCGCTACGACCTGGTGTTCACCTACGGCGGCGGCGAGCCGGTGCGCCACGCCTATCGGTCACTCGGCGCGCGCGACTGCATCCCGATCTACAACGCGCTCGATCCTTCCACCCATTTCCCGGTCGAAGCCGATCCGCGCTTCGAGGGCGACCTGGGCTTCCTGGGCAACCGGCTGCCCGATCGCGAGGCGCGCGTGGAGGAGTTTTTCCTGCGCGCTGCGGCCGCGTTGCCGCGGCGCCGGTTCCTGCTGGGCGGCAGCGGCTGGCAGGACAAGCCGATGCCGCCCAACGTGCGCTACCTGGGGCACGTCTACACCGCCGACCACAACACATTCAACTGCACGCCGCTCGCGGTGCTGAACGTCAGCCGCGAGAGCATGGCGCGCTATGGCTTCTCGCCGGCCACGCGGGTGTTCGAGGCCGCCGGGGCCGCCGCCTGCCTGATCACGGATGCATGGGAAGGGTTGGAGCAGTTCTTCGAGCCCGGCAGCGAGATGCTGGTGGCACGCGATGGCGACGATGTCGCGCAGCAACTCGA
>JAKFEA010000306.1:0-23504 GCA_036675905.1 Acidovorax sp.
TGCCGGCCAGCAGCAGTTGCCGGCCGCGCAGTCGAAAGCCACTGTGGCCGAAGCAACCGCCAAGGCCACGCAGCAGGCGCTGCATGTTGCCGACAAGGCGCTGGAGGCCACGCATGCCCGCTGGCGCGAGCGCGAAGACGGCGTGCCTGCCGACCTGGCCGAACCCGGCGCGCTGCAGGCGGCACTGCAGTTCGCGTCGACCCGTCGCAGCCAACTGAAGCAGGCCATCGACCAGGCCACGCAGGCGGCCAACGAATCCGCGCTGCAGGTGGCGCGGCTCGCCGCGCAGGCCGGTGAGAGCGCTGCGGCCTGTGCCGAGGCGCAGCGCCGGCACGAATCCAAGTCCGCCGAGTTCGGCGACCGGCTGCGCGAAGCCGGCTTTGCCGATGCGCAGGCCTGGGAACAGGCTCGCCTCGACGAAGCGGCGCTGCAGCAGTTGCAAGCCGGCATCGAAGGCTACGACCAGGGCCTGCTGTCCGCTCGTGAACGCGTGCAGCGGGCGATGCTGCAGGTCCAGGGACTCTCGCGTCCTGATCTTGCTGTCTTCGAGCAGGCGCACCGCCAGGCGCAGGAGGCGCGCCTCGCCGCCGGCAAGGCCGTCACCCAGGCGCAAGCCGACCTGCAGGTCACCCGCGGCTTCCTCGATTCGCTGGCCAGGATCGCCACGACTTTCGGCGAACTGGAGCAGCGCCATGGCGTGCTGCGCGCGCTGTCCGACATGGCCACGGGCCAGAACGACCAGCGCATGTCCTTCCAGCGCTACGTGCTCGCCACCCTGCTGGAGGAAGTGCTGGACGCCACCACCCAGCGCCTGCGCGTGATGAGCCGCGGCCGCTACGAGATGCGGCGCAAGCAGGACAAGGCGGATGCGCGCTCGGCCGGCGGGCTGGACCTGGAGGTGTTCGACCACTACACGGGCAGCGCGCGCGGCGTGGGCACGCTGTCGGGCGGCGAGTCCTTCCTCGCCTCGCTGGCGCTGGCGTTGGGCCTGTCCGACGTGGTGCAGTCGCATGCCGGTGGCATCCGGCTGGACGCGATCTTCGTCGACGAGGGCTTCGGCACGCTCGACCCCGAGGCGCTGGACTTCGCCATCCGCACGCTGAAAGACCTGCAGCAGGCCGGCCGCATGGTCGGCATCATTTCGCACGTGGCCGAGCTCAAGGACTGGATCGACGCCCGGCTGGAGCTCAAGGCCTCGCGCACCGGCAGCGAAGCGGCCTTCGTCGTCTAGCCGCGCAGGCGCGTCCGCCCACCCATGCTGCACATCCACTTCTCCAACCGCTACGAGTGCCTGCTCGACGAGCTGCTGGCGCAGTGGGGCCAAGGCGGCGGCGACCCGTTCCGCACCGACCCCATCATCGTGCCCAGCATCGCGCACCGGCGCGCGCTGACGCTGGCCATCGCCGACCGCGAGGGCGTCTGCGCCAATGCCGAATTCGCCTTCCTGGCCCAGTGGCTGTGGCAGCAGGCGGCGCGCTTCCTGCCGGTGCAGGCCGAGTCGCCGTTCGAGCCGGAGCAGCTCGCGTGGCGCGTGTACCAGGCGCTCGGCGATCCCGGTTTCGTGGCCCGGTTCGGCCGGCTGCAGGCGTGGATGTCCACGGCCGGTGCCGACGAAGCCATGCGCTACGAACTGGCCACGCGGGTGGCCGCGCTGCTGGGGCAGTACCTGACCTACCGCGACCAGTTGCTTGTTCGCTGGCAGAACGGCGGCACGACCGGTGACCTGGGCGGAGACGAGGACTGGCAGGCCGCGCTGTGGCAGCGCGTCACCGCCGGCATGGAGGTCTCGGGAGAGCACCCGTTCGAGCTGCTGGTGCAGCAACTCGCATCCGGGGGGGCCGGCGCAGGTTCGCAGCAAGGCCTGCCCGGGCGCGTGCACGTGTTCGGCCTGCCTTCGATGCCGCCGCTGTACCTGCGGGCGCTGCAGCAGCTCAGCCGCTGGATGGAAGTGCGCCTGTACGTGCTCAATCCCTGCCGCGAGTACTGGTTCGACCTGGTCGACGCGCGCCGGCAGGACAAGCTGCGCGCCCGCGGCATCGCCAGCTTCGAGCAGGGTCCGCGGCTGCTGGTGTCCTGGGGGCGCCAGGCCCAGTCGCAGCTCGAGTCGCTGCTGCAGGCCGAGAACGTGGACAGCCAGGTGCACGAGCACTACTTGCCGGCCGGCACGCCGTCGCTGCTCGGGCAGTTGCAGGACGCCATGCTGGACCTGCAGGAGACCGAACCGGGCAGCCTGCAATGGCACGACGGCGACCGCAGCCTGGAGGTCCATGCCTGCCACTCGCTCACGCGCGAGCTGGAGGTGCTGCACGACCACCTGCTCGGGCTGTTCAAGGCCGACCCGCAACTGCGCGCCAGCGACGTGCTGGTGGTCACGCCCGACCTGGAAGCCGTCGCGCCGCTGATCGACGCGGTGTTCGGCAGCGCACCGGCTGCGCGCCGCATCCCGTTCGAGGTCACCGGGCTGGGGCGCGCCAGGGCCAACCAGCCGGTGCGCGCCTTCCTCGACGTGCTGGCGCTGGCGGCTTCGCGCTGCACCGCCACCGAGCTGCATGGCCTGTTGCAGCAGCCGGTGGTGGCGCGCCGCTTCGGGCTGGACGAAGCCGGGCTGCAGCAGGTGCACGAGTGGCTGCTGGCCGCCGGCGTGCACTGGGCGCTGGACGAAGACCACTTGCGCAGCGAACACCTGCCGGTGGCGCGGCACACGCTGTCCGCCGGGCTGGAGCGCTTGTTCCTCGGCTATGCCATGCCCGATGGCGCCGCCGGTGTGCTCGGCGACGTGCTGCCCAGCGGCCGGGCCGAGGGCTCGGCGGCGCTGCCGCTGGGCGCACTGCAGTCGTTCGCCGACGAACTGCGCGCACTGCGCCGGCAACTGGCGCAGGCGCGCCCGCCGGCGCAGTGGCGCAAGCTGCTGCACGACCTGATCGAGCGCTTCATCGACGCGCCCGGGCGTGAACTGGAAGACGTGGTCGAACTGCACGCCGCCATCGATGAAGTGGTGCAGGCCATGGAAGGCGCAGGCCTGGCCGACCCGGTTCCGTCTGCGGTGCTGCGGCAGGCGCTGCAGGCTGCGCTGGAAGACCCCGCGCGCGGCGGCGTGCCCACCGGCCGCGTCACCTTCACCGGCATGAGCACGCTGCGCGGGCTGGCCTTCCCGGTGATCTGCGCGATCGGCATGGACGATGGCGCCTTCCCGCGGGCCGACCGGCCGGCGGAGTTCGACCTGATGGCGCGCCATCCACGCCCGGGCGACCGCCAGCGCGGCGCCGACCAGCGCAACACCTTCCTCGACCTGCTGCTGGCGGCCCGCTCGTCGTTCTACGTCAGCTACACCGGCCGCAACATCCGCGACAACGCCGTGCTGCCGCCCTCGGTGCTGGTGTCGGAACTGCTGGACGTGCTGGCTCCCGGCATCGGCGGCGGCGATCCGCAGGCGCAGCGGCAGGCGCGGTCGCGATTGTTCGTGCAGCATCCCTTGCAGCCGTTCGCGCCCGAGGCCTTCAGCGACGCCACGCAGGATGCACGGCTGCGCAGCTTCGACGAAGAGCTGGCCCGCGCGTTGCGGGAGAGTGCGCAGGGGCGCCCGCAATCGGTGGCCGCGGCGACGGTTCCGCACGAGGAGGACGAGGCCGTCGAGCAACCCGTGCCGGCGTTCTTCACGGCGCCCCTGTCGGCAGCCGACGCGCAATGGCGAGCCGTGCAGTTGCGCCAACTCGTGGCCTTCTACCGGGACCCCAGCCGGTTCGTGCTGGAGCGCCGCCTGGGTCTCGAACTGCCGCGCGACGAGCAGCAACTGGCCGACGAGGAGCCGCTGCTCGTGACCTTCATGGGACGCGGCGCGCTGGCCCAGCGGCTGCTGCCGGGTCTGCTGGCCGGCGAAACGGATCTCGCCCAAGCGCACCGGTTGGCGCTGGCCGGCACCGAGCTGCCGGAAGGCGTCCTGGGCGCGGAAGAACTGACCGTGGAGCTGGATCGCCTGCAGGGGTTCAGCCAGGCCGTGCGCCGGCTCTCGCAGGAAGCCGTGCTGCCGGCGCACAGCGGCCGGCTCGAGCTGCGGCTGGCCGACGAGGACTGGAGTGTCGAAGGCGGCTTCGCCGACCTGCGGCCGTTCGGCCGGGTGGTCTGGCGTTATGACGACGAACGCGCCAGCGACCAGGTGCAGGCCTGGATCGAGCACCTGTTCCTGTGTGCGCTGGCGCCCGCCGGCGTCGAGCCCTGCACGCGATCGGTGGCGCGCAACGGCGTGCGCAGCTTCGCCCCGCTGTCGCGTGAACAGGCGCTGGAGCAACTGGCCGCGCTGGTCGAGGGCTACCGTGAAGGGCTGTCGCAGCCGCTGCGCTTCTTCCCCAAGCCCGCCAGCAAGCTGGTCGGCGGCTCCCAGTCGGCGGCGTTGGCGGCCTGGCGCGGCCACACCGCGCCGGGCGACCGGGACAAGGCCTCCTACCGGCTCGCCTTCCGCGGCGACCCCGACCCGCTGAACGAGGAATTCGAAAGGCGCGCCAGGGCGGTGTTCGAGCCGCTGCAAGGCGGCAGTGACTGGCAAGAGTTGTCCGCGGAGGTGGCGCGATGAGCCAGGCCACGCCCGAACCGCTGGACGTCTTCCGCTGCCCGCTCGACGGCGTGCGCCTGATCGAGGCTTCGGCCGGCACCGGCAAGACCTGGAACATCTGCGGCCTGTACCTGCGCCTGCTGCTTCGGGCGCAGCGGCCGCTCACCGTGCAGCAGATCCTGGTCGTTACCTTCACCAAGGCGGCGACGGCGGAACTGCGCGACCGCATCCGCCAGCGCATCGCCGATGCACTGGCCGCGCTGGAGGGCCGCGGCGAAGACCCCGACGACGCCTTCCTGCCGCAACTGCGTGCCAGCCTGGAGATCGGCGAGCCCGAAGCGGCCCAGCGGCTGGCGCAGGCCCTGCGCACCTTCGACGAAGCCGCGATCCAGACCATCCATGGCTTCTGCCAGCGCGCGCTCGAAGACACGCCGTTCACCGCAGGACTGCCGTTGCGCCAGGAGATGCTGGAGGACGACAGCGAGCTGCGCGAGCAGGCGGCGCGCGATTTCTGGCGGCGCCACGTGGCCCAGCCCGGGCTGCCCGCGGGGCTGGCGGCCTGGCTGCTGGAATGCGGCGACTCGCCTGCGCGCTTCGCCAAGCTGCTCCGGCGGCACGCCGCCAAGCCGCTGTCACGCGTGGAGTGGCCGCAGCCGGCCGGTGGCCCGGAAGTCACTTTCGCCGAAGTGCAGCAAGCCTACGACGGCCTGCGCACGCTGTGGCAAGCCGAGCGCACGGCCGTGCTCGATTGCGTGGAAGCCAGCCGCGACAGCCTGCACCGCGGCGACTACAAGCCCGAGGCCGTCGCCAAGGCGGCGGCAGCCTGGGATGCGGTGTTCGCCGCCGGCCGCGTGATGGCCTGCCTGCAACTCGGCGAGAAGGCGCACCTGCTGCGCGAATCGAAGTTTCAGGCCAAGAAGAATCACCCGCCCTGCCGGCACCATGACTTCTTCGCAGCGGCCGAAGCCTTCCTGCTGCTGTGGGAGGGCTTCCGGGCCGGGCTGCAGCAGGCCCGCATCGAATTGCTCAGGCGCCTGCTGCAAGAGGGCGGGCAAGGCCTGCGCGAACTCAAGCGCCAGCGCCGGGCGGTGTCGTTCGACGACATGCTGTCGAACCTGCACGGCCGGCTCGTCCCCGCCGACGACGGCAACGAAGGCGCCCGCGATGCGGCGGCAGCACTGGCCGACCAACTGAGGGCGCGGTTTCCGGCGGCCCTGATCGACGAATTCCAGGACACCGATCCGCTGCAGTTCGGCATCTTCCGCGCGATCTATGGCGGCCAGCCGCTGGCCACGCTGTTCCTGGTGGGCGATCCCAAGCAGGCGATCTACAGCTTCCGCAACGCCGACCTGCGCACCTACCTGCAGGCACGCCAGGTGGCCCAGGCCGAATACACCCTGGCCCGGAACCAGCGCTCCAGCCCGGCGCTGATCCGCGCGCTCAACGGGCTGTTCGGCCGCAACCCGCAAGCCTTCATGCTGCAGGACCTGGGCTTCCACCCGGTGAGCGCCGGCGACAAGCCGCGCAAGCCGTTCGACGACGTTTCGGGCGTGCCGCGCGCGCCGCTGCAGTTGTGGGCGCTGCCGCCGCAAGACGGCGAACCGATGCACAAGGCGCCGGCGCAGCTCGCGGTGGCCCAGGCCTGCGCGGCGGAGATCGCGCGGCTGCTGGCGGCGCGCGAAACCGTGCGGCACGACCACCAGCCGCTGGAGGCGGCCGACATCGCCGTGCTGGTGCGCAGCCATGCCGAGGGCAGCCGCATCCGCGCCGAACTGGCCCGGCTGAACGTGGGCAGCGTCGAGCTGGCGCAGACCAGCGTGTTCGGCAGCGTCGATGCGCAGGAACTCGAAGACGTGCTGCGCGCGGTGCTGCAGCCGAACCGGCAGGGCCTGCTGCTCAATGCGCTGGCCACCGGCCTGCTGGGCGTCAACGCGCCCGAGTTGCAGCTGCTGGCGCAGGACGGGCTGCGCCTGCCCGAGCGGGCGGCGCGCTTTGCCGACTACAAGGCCGCCTGGCTGCGGCGCGGCATCGCGACCATGCTGCGCGAGCTGATGGCGACCGAAGGCGTGGAGCCGCGCATGCTGGCGCGGGCCGACGGCGAGCGGCGCCTGACCAACCTGCGCCACCTGTCCGAATGCCTGCACGAGGCCGCGCGCGAGCACGCCTCGCCCGAAGCGCTGCTGCGCTGGCTGCAGCGCCAGCGCCGCGAGGGCGGCGACGCCGAGGCCACCCAGGTCCGGCTCGAGTCCGATCGCAACCTGGTCAGGATCCTGACCATCCACAAGTCCAAGGGGCTGGAGTTCACGGTGGTGTTCTGCCCCTTCCTGTGGGACGGCAGCCCGGGCGGCGGCAACGGCGACCTGCCCGGCTGCGAGTACCACGGCGACGACAACCGCCACGTCATCGACTACCGCGATGCCGACGCGGCGGTCAAGGCGCGCATCCAGGCCGAGAAGGACGCCGAGCGCCTGCGGCTGATCTACGTGGCCCTGACGCGGGCGGTGCACCGTTGCTACCTGGTGGTGGGCGGCTACCTGCGCTCGGCCGGACGCGGGCACTCGCCCAAGGAGTGCAGCGGCAACCCGCTCAACTGGCTGGCGGCCGGCGCCGGCGTGGCGCCGCAGGATTGGCGCGAGACGAACCGGCCGCTGCCCGACGTGGTGAAGGCCTGGGAGCAGCTCGCGGCCGATCACCCCGATGCCATGGCGATCGAGCCCTTGCCGCAAGCTGCCGGCGTGGCCTTGCCGCCGCCGGCGCTCGAGCCGGGCCGGCTTTCCGCCCTGCAGGCGCCGCCCTTGCCGGCCAGTTGGCGCCTGGGCAGCTACAGCGGCCTGGTTCGCGGCGCCGATCACGACCGCGCGGCGGTGGACCATGACCTGCTGGCTGCGCGGCGCGAGGCTGGTCGCGCCGCCCGCGAGCGCCTGGCGGACGACGACATCCTGAAGTTCCCCAGCGGCGCGCGAGAGGGCACCTGCCTGCATGCCGCCTTCGAACACGCGGACTTCGGCGATCCCGGATCCTGGCCGCGCGCGATCGAGGCCGCGCTGCGCCGCCATCCGCCGGCCCGCGGCGCCGGCCGCGAGGCGCCGCCGTACGCCGCCATGGTGCAGCGGATGATGGGCGACGTGCTGCACACGCCGCTGGGCCAGGGCTTCGCACTGGCGCAACTGGCGCGGGCGCGAACGCGCGCCGAGTTCGCGTTCAATCTGGCCTCGCACGGGCTCGACAGCCGGCGGCTCGAAGCGCTGCTGCGCAGCCACGGCTACGGCGGACCGGAGTTGCCCTGGCAACAGCTGGACGGCTATCTGCACGGCGCCATCGACCTGGTGTATGAACACGAGGGGCGCTGGTGGATCCTCGACTGGAAGTCCAACCACCTCGGCTGGGACGCGCGCGACTACGAGCCGGCGGTGCTGCGGCAGGCCATGGATGGCAACGGCTACCCCCTGCAACTGGTGCTGTACACGCTGGCGGTGCATCGCTGGCTGCAGCGGCGCCTGCCCGGCTACGACTACGACGCGCATTTCGGCGGCGCGCACTACCTGTTCGTGCGCGGCGTGCGGCCCGACTGGCGGACCGCCGACGGCCAGCCGCTGGGCGTGCACTTCGACCGCCCGGCCCGGGCGCTGGTGCAGGCGCTGGAAGCCATGCTGGGCCAACCGCAAGGGAGCAGCGCGTGAGCCGTGATGACGATGACCTGACCGGTACCGCGGTGGCGCGGCAATTGGCTTGCGCGTTCGCCGGCCATGTGGAGCGCTGGTCACTGCAGGCGGGTGCTTCGGCCGAATCGGCGGCGGCAGCGGCACGCGCGGCTTCCGCCGTGAGCCTGGCCACCAGCGCCGGCCACGCTTGCGTGCCGCTGGCACAGGTGGCGGGCGAGGGCGCGGGTGTGCTGGCCTTGCGGGAGCACCTGCTCGCTTCCGGTGTGGTCGGCGCACCGCCGCAGCAGGGCGGGCGGCCACTGGTGCTGGATGCCGGCGACCGGTTGTACCTGCACCGCTACTACGCCTACGAACAACGGCTGGCCCGGCGGCTGCTGCAACTGGCGGGCCGCGCGCCGCAGCCGATCGCCGCGGACGTGCGTGACCGCCTGGCGACACTGTTCCAGCCTGATCCCGGCGCCCCGGCGGGCGTCGATTGGCAGCAGGTCGCCGCGGCGCTGGCGCTGCGCCAGGGCCTGGCCATCATCAGCGGGGGCCCGGGCACCGGCAAGACCACCACCGTGGCCCGGCTGCTGGCCTGCCTGCTGGAGCAGCAGCCCGGCGCGCGCATCGTGCTGGCGGCTCCCACCGGCAAGGCAGCGGCCCGGATGGGCGAGGCGCTGCGCGAGCGCGCCGCCGAATTCCCGGCTGCCGTGCGCGACCGGTTGCCCGGCGAAGCGTTCACCGTGCATCGCCTGCTCGGCTACCACCCCGGCCGCGGCGGTTTCCGCCACGATGCGTCCAACCCGCTGGTGCTCGACGTGCTGGTGGTGGACGAGGCCTCGATGCTCGACCTGGCGCTGGCCACCCGGCTGCTGGAGGCGGTGCCGACCGGCGCCCGCGTGATCCTGCTGGGCGACAAGGACCAGCTCGCCGCCGTGGAAAGCGGCGCCGTGTTCTCCGAGCTGTGCGCCGACCCCTCGCTCGGCGCCGCCTGCCGGGCCGACCTGGAAGCGGCCTGCGGGCTGCCGGCCGGCGCCATCCAGCCGCCGGCGCCGCGCGCGGCCACCGGCCTGTGCGACAGCGTGGCCTGGCTGCAGCGCAGCTACCGCTTCGAGGCCGGCTCGGGCATCGGACAGCTGGCAACGTTCATCAATGCCGGCCGCGGCGACGAGGCCGTGCAATGGCTGCGCACGGGCGGCGATGCCGGCATCGCATGGCACGAACCCGGCAGCGGTGCACCGGCGCTCGCGCTGGCGCGGGCCGGCTTGCAGCACTACTTCGACGTGCTGCTGGCCGGGCCGCAGGACGTGGCCGCTGCCAGCCAGGCCTTTGCTTCGTTCCGCGTGCTGTGCGCAGTGCGCGAGGGTCCGCACGGCGTCGAATCCTTGAACCAGGCATTGGCTGCGCAGGCCCGCGAGGCGCTGGCGGGCCTGCCCGAGGCGCTGCGCCGCGCGGGCGGCGCCTCGCCCTGGTTCGCCGGTCGGCCGGTGATGGTGCTGGCCAACGACTACGCCCTGCAACTGTTCAACGGCGACATCGGCCTGACGCTGCCGGACGAACGAGGCGAGCTGCAGGTGTACTTCCCGCAGGCCGGCGGCGGCTGGCGGCCGGTGGCGCCGGTGCGCCTGCCCGCGCACGAGACGGCGTTCGCCATGACGGTGCACAAGTCGCAGGGGTCGGAGTTCGGCTCCGTGCTGCTGGTGCTGCCGGACGCGGAATCCAGGGTGCTCACGCGCGAACTGCTGTACACCGGCGTGACGCGCGCCAGGACGCGGGTGGACCTCATCGCCGGCGAGGCCGCCTTGCGCGCCGCGATCGGCAAGGGCACCGAGCGGCACACCGGCCTGCTGGCGCGGCTGCGGGAAGGGTGACGTCCGGCGTCCCCGCCCGCCGCCGTCAACCCGGCGACCGGACCTCGCTCGCCAGTTGCACCAGGTCCGGCGTGACGCCCAGGCCCGGCGCCTCGCCCAGCTTGCAGCGGCCATCGTGCGGCCGGCTGAACACGGGCGCCAGCAGGGTGCGCAGCGGGTTCGGGTTGGCGTCGACCTCGAGCAGCCCACCGCCGCCTTCGGCCGCCAGCATGTGGGCCGAGGCGAGCAGGCCGATGCCGCCGCCCAGGTAGTGCGGGCAGTAGCGCAGCCCCGCCGCCCGCGCCCGCTGCACCACCGGCCAGCAGGCCGAGATGCCGCCCCACTTGGCCACGTCGGGTTGCAGCACGCCCAGCACGTGCGATTCGATCGCCGCCTGGAACGCCTCGCCACCCGCGATGTTCTCGCCGGCGGCCAGCGGCACGCGGCAGGCCTGTGCCAGCGTCTGCCATTCGGCCCAGGGCCGGTCGGCGCGCAAGGGCTCTTCCAGCCAGCCCAGCCCGAAGTCCTGGAGCTGCCGTGCCATGGCCATCGCTTCCGGCAGGCTCCAGGCCTGGTTGGCATCCACCATCAGCGGAATGTCGGCACCGAGCTGTTCGCGCACTGCCCGAAGGTTGCGCAGGTCGACCTCGGCGCCGAATCCGATCTTGAGCTTGAAGGCGCGGTAGCCATCGTCGAATCGCCGCGCGACGATCTCCTGCGGCTGCTCGGGATTGATGCCGCTGGCATACACCGGCACTTCGTCGCCCGTGCCGCCCAGATAGCGCCACAACGGCTGGCCGGCGCGGCGCGCACACAGGTCCCACAGCGCCAGGTCGACGCCCGCGATCGCCGCCGCCATCGGTCCGGGCTCGCCCGACTGGATCGCCAGCACCGCGGTCTTCTCCGTCAGCCACTCGAACGCCTGCGCCGGACCTTCGAACGCGCGGCTGGTCAGCAGCGGCGCCACCACGGTCTCGAGCAGGCGCGCACGGTGCTCGGCGCCGCAGGCCGGGAAGTTGGCCCAGATCTCGCCCCAGCCGACGGCGCCTTCATCGTCCTCGACGCGAACGAACACCGCCGGGCGGTCGTGCATGGTGCCGAACGAGGTGCGAACCGGCGTGGCGACGGGAAAGCGCAGGACGAACGCCTCCACGCGGGCGGGGCGCACCGGCGGGGCGGGCAGCGGGGCAGGGGTCACGGCTTGAGGTCCATTTCCAGGCGGATGGCGTCACCGCGGTAGGTGACGTCGGCGAGATAGATCACGGTGCCGTCCGCATCCTTGAAGATGCGGCGCACCTCGGCGACCGGCGCGTTCATCGGCAGTTCCAGCTGCCGCGCCACCTCGAGGTCGGCGGTGCCTATGGTCAGCACCTGGTGCGCGGTGGCGATGCGCAGGTCCTTCATCGCGTGCAGCAGCGGGATCACCGTGCGGGCACGGAACTCCTCGGGTGCGCGCCGGAAGATGCGCTCGTCCAGGTAGATGTTGATCACGCAGTAAGGGCGACCGTCGCGCACGTGCACGCGGCGCATGAAGGTGTAGTGCGGCGCCGGCACGCCGTCGGTCTCGGCCATCGGCGGCGAGTTGACCGATTCGTCGATGTTGACGATGTGCGGCTGCGTGTCCTCGTAGACCCGCGCCAGTTCGTCCAGCGTGGTCACCACGTTGATGATGCGTTCGCGGCTGGGCGCGCCGGTCACGAAGGTGCCGCGGCCCTGCTGCGGCGACACCAGGCCTTCGCGTGCCAGCAGGTCGATGGCCTGGCGCACGGTGACCCGGGCCACGCCGAATTCGTCGGTCAGCTCCTCCAGCGACGGCAGCCGGTGCTCGCGTGGCCAGACGCCGCGGGCGATGCGCTGGCGCATCAGGTCGGCCAGCTGCAGGTAACGGGGGACGGGGCTTTCCAGGAATTTGACCGACATCGCGTTGCCTTCCTTGCGTGAGTGGCCGCGGCCCGTGCGGCCCTTGCCGGCCGTCCTTGTGTCCGCGCTCACGCCGCCTCCCGCGCCGACAAGACGCCGTCACCGCCCCTGCAGGCCTCTGCGTTCCAGATGATCAGCTTCATGGACTAGGGGAAACAACGGGGGTGGACATCCTAAGAGCCAATGTTACTATTGATGGGACGTTAGGTAAACAGGTCAACCAGCTGCAGAGCACAAGACCCCGCTGATGATTGGCGACTCTCCCAACGACGCCCTCGCGGCGCGCGCCGCCGGCTGTCCGGTGGTGCCGGCCACCTACGGTTTCAACCACGGCCACCCGGTGCGCGGCGTCGACGCCGACGGCTGCGTGGATTCCATCGCTTCGATTTCCTTCCCATGACTCCCGCGACCTCCCTCCCATCCCCTGCCGCGCCGCCGCCCGGCCGGCCACGGCTGCAGCGCTGGCTTGGCGGCGCAGCCCTGGTGCTGGCGCCCTGGCTGCTGATCATCGCGCTCTGGTACGCGATCCGCGCGAGCGGCCTGATCAGCCCCGCGCTGGTGCCGGCGCCGCACGCGGTGTTCACCAAGTTCCTCGAGCTGTCGCAGGGCAGGCTCTGGCAGGACGTGTACATGTCGACCCAGCGCGTGTTCCTGGGCGTCAGCCTGGGCGTGGCGCTGGCGGTGCCGGTCGGCTTCGCGCTCGGCTGGTACAAGGGCCTGCGCGGCTTCATCGACCCGGTGATCAACTTCTTCCGCGCGCTGCCGCCGATCGCGCTGATCCCGCTGGTGATCGTCTACTTCGGCATCGGCGAGTTCGCCAAGACGGTGATCCTGTTCTACGCCTCGTTCTTCGCCGGCGTGATCGTCATGTACGAGGGCATCGCGCAGATCAGCCCGATCTTCATCAAGGTCGCGCGCACGCTGGGCGCCAGCGACTTCGAGATCTTCCGCAAGGTGATCATTCCGCTGACCATCCCGCACATCCTCACCGCCATCCGGGTCGCCCTCGGGGTGGCTTGGGCCACGCTGGTCGCCTCCGAGCTGATCGCCGCCCAGCAGGGCCTGGGCGCGCTGATCCAGGACGCCTCGGCCTTCTTCCAGCTCGACACGATCTACGTCGGGATCATCTGCATCGGCTTCATCGCGCTGCTGATGGACCTGGGGCTGCGTGTCGCCAGCCGCCGGCTCGTCGCCTGGCAGGACCGCATCGCATGAACACCGCCACCCTCTCCCATCCCGCACCGGCCGCGGCCGGCGCCGCCCCGGTGCGCATCCAGTTCGACCGGGTCTCCGTCGATTTCCCGACGGAGCACGGGCCCATGCGCGTGCTGGACGACGTCTCGTTCGACATCCACAACGGCGAATTCGTCTCCATCATCGGCCCCTCGGGCTGCGGCAAGACCACGATGATGAACATCGTCGGCGGCTTCGTGCAGCCGACCTCCGGGCGGGTGCTGCTGGACGGCAAGCCGGTGCAGGATCCGGGCCCCGACCGCGGCGTGATCTTCCAGGAGTACGGCGTGTTTCCCTGGCTGACGGTGCGGCAGAACATCGAGTTCGGGCTCAAGCTGTCCTCCAGCAAGGTGCGGGCCGCGCAGCGCGAGGAGATCGTCGCCCGCTACATGAAGCTGATGGGGCTGGCCGACTTCGCCAACCACTTCCCCAAGCACCTGTCGGGCGGCATGCGCCAGCGGCTGGCGATCGCGCGCGCCTATGCCGTGCGGCCCGAGTTCCTGCTGATGGACGAGCCGTTCGGCGCGCTGGACGCGCAGACGCGCTCGGCGATGCAGGACCTGCTGCTGGAAGTGCTGCAAAGCGAGGGCAAGACGGTGATGCTGATCACCCACTCGGTGGAGGAGGCGATCTACCTGTCCTCGCGCATCGTCGTGGTCACGGCCCGGCCGGCGCGCATCCGCACCATCATCGACGTGCCCTTCGGCTACCCGCGCGCCGAGAACGTGCACGAGGACCCGCGCTTCGGCGAGCTGCGGGCCCATATCCGCGACCTGGTCATGCAGGAGTACGCCGCCCAGGCGCGCCAGACCGTGCGCATGTCCGACTGATCCGCCGCCACCCGTTCAACCACCAGAAGGAGACATCATGGCCATCCAACGCAGGCAATTGATTCAAGCGGCGGCCGCCGCATCCGTGGGCGCCGCCGCGCTGCCCGTCTTCGCGCAGGCGCGCACCAAGGTCAAGGTCGGCTACCTGCACACCCCCGCGGTGGATGGGCACATCTTCGTCGGCCAGCAGATCGGCAGCTATGCCAAGCAGGGGCTGGATCTCGAGCTGGTGCAGTTCACCACCGGGCTGGAACTGTTCCAGGCCATGATCGGCGGCAGCCTGGACATGCTGGCCACCGGCGCCGTGCTGTCCAACTTCCCGGCGCGCGGGCAGGGCAAGGCCTTCCTGATGAACAACATCGAGTACGGCACCGCTCAGCTGTGGGTGCGCGAGGAATCGGGCATCAAGTCGATCGCCGACCTCAAGGGCAAGCAGATCTCCACGACCGCCGGCACCACGGCCCACGTGTTCCTCGATCGCGCCCTGCGCACCAACAAGGTGGACCCGGCGGACGTGAAGCTGGTCAACCAGCGCATGACCGAGGCGGTGACCTCCTTCGTCTCCGGCGCGGTGCCGGCAGTGGCCCTGTGGGTGCCGTTCGATTCGATCGTCAAGAAGCAGGTGCCCAACGCGCGCATGCTGGTCGATGCCGCCGCCTTCTTCCCCGAGGCGGCGATCATGGGCGGCTGGGCCACCCGCAACGACTACTTCGAGAAGAACCAGCCGCTCCTCAAGAAGGTGATCGCCGGCTGGGCCGAGGCCAACGCGCTGATCACCAGCAAGCCCGACGAGGCCGCCGAGATGCTGCAGAAGACGGTCTACAAGGAAGTGCCGCTGCCGGACTTCAAGGAGCAGTTCAAGGCCTCCAAGTACTTCACCAACGCCGAGTGGCGCCAGCGCTACCAGGACGGCACCGTCACCAAGTGGCTGCAGCAGGTGACCGACTTCTTCGTCAAGACCGGCAACATCGCCAACCCGGTGCCCGCGTCCCAGTACTTCGAGCCCAAGCTGTTCCTGGAGACGGTCAAGGCATGACCCTGGCTGTGCAGTACCGCTACGGCTGCCTGGTCGGCGACGACTGGCAGCCCGGCGGAGGCGCGGCGACCGAGACGCGCAACCCGGCGCGGCCGGCCGAACCGGTCGGCCGCTACGAATGGGCGACGGTGGCGCAGGTGGCTGCGGCCGTCGAGCGCGCAGCGGTGGCGCAGCGCGCCTGGCGGCGACTGCCGGCCATGGCCCGGATTGCCGCGTTCGGACATTTCGTGGCGGCGCTGGAGCGGCGCGGCGAGGACATCGCCCGGGCCATCGTGCGCGAGCAGGGCAAGCCGCTGGCCGAGGCGCGCGGCGAGCTCGCCAAGGCCTGCGGCGAGGCGCGCGCCATGATGGCGCTGGCCTCCCGCCACGCGGGCGAAGTGCTGCCCGCCGCCCGCCCGGGATTCCGCAACCAGGTGCTTCGGCGGCCGCGCGGCGTGATCGCCGCGATCACGCCCTGGAACTTTCCCGTCATGACGCCGATGCGCAAGATCGCACCGGCGCTGCTGTACGGCAACGCAGTGGTGCTCAAGCCCTCCGAGTTCACGCCGGCGGCCGCCTGCATCGCCGCCGACTGCGCGCGCGAGACGCTGCCGGCCGGCCTGCTGCAACTGGTGATCGGCGGCGCCGACGTCGGCGCGGCGCTGGTCTCGCACCCGGACGTGGCCGGCATCACCTTCACCGGCTCCACCGCCATCGGCCGCCGCATCCATGCGCTGGCGGCGGGCAACCTGGCGGAGCTGTCGCTGGAACTGGGCGGCAAGAACGCCGCGGTGATCCACGACACGAGGGACCTCGACGCGGCGCTGGATGCCATTGCCGGCGCGGCCTTCGCCTGCGCCGGCCAGCGCTGCACGGCGGTCAGCCGCGTGCTGGTGCGGCGTGCGCTCTATCCCTCGGTGGTCGACGGCCTGGCGCTGCGCGCCTTGGCGCTGGAGGCCGGCGACGGCCTCGAGGACGGCGTCAACCTGGGTCCGATGGTCCATGCCGGTCACCTGGACAAGGTCGCCTCGATGGTGGCGCAGGGGCTGGCCGAAGGTGCACGGCTGGTCTGTGGCGGCTCGGCCTTGCGGCCGGCCAGCGCGCCCGACGGTCACTTCTACGCCCCGACCGTGCTGGCCGACGTGCACGAGGACATGCAGGTGGCGCGCGAGGAGATCTTCGGTCCGGTGATCACCGTGCAGGCCTACGACGACTTCGACCAGGCGCTGGCGATCGTCAACGGAGTCGACTACGGCCTGACCGCGGCGCTGTTCTCCGACGACCACGGCATCGTCCAGCGTTTCCTGGACGAATGCGAAACCGGCATGCTGCACGTCAACCACGGCACCGTGCCCGACAACCACATGCCGTTCGGCGGCGTCAAGCAATCGGGCGCCGGCGCCTATTCGGTCGGCGCCTCCGCCATCCACTTCTACACCACCGAGCACTCCGCTTACCTGCGCTACGCCTGAACGCCCCGCCATGACCTCCGCTTCGCCCGCCCTCGGTTACGACTACATCATCATCGGCGCCGGCTCGGCCGGCTGCGTGCTGGCCAACCGCCTGAGCGCCGATCCGGCCGCGCGCGTGCTGGTGCTGGAGGCCGGCGGCGAGGGCGGCAACTTCTGGCTGCGCCTGCCGATCGGCTACTTCCGCACGATCTACGACCCGCGCTTTTCCTGGCAGTTTCCGCTGGAGCCGCAGGAGTCGACCGGCAACCGCGCCATCGTCTGGCCGCGCGGCAAGGTGCTGGGCGGCTCCAGCGCCATCAACGGGCTGCTCTACATCCGCGGCCAGCAGGCCGATTTCGCCGACTGGGAGCGGCTGGGCGCCACCGGCTGGAGCTATCGCGAGCTGCTGCCCTTCTTCAAGCGGTCCGAGCGGTACGAGGGCGGCGAGAGCGAGTACCACGGCGGCAGCGGCGAGCTGTGCGTCTCGGAACTGCGCAACGAGCACCCCTACTGCGACGCCTGGGTGCAGGCCGGGGTCGAGGCCGGGTTCCCCCGCAATCCAGATTTCAACGGGGCGCAGACGGGCGGGCTGGGCGCCTACCAGCTCACCCTGCGCGGGCATTGGCGCTGCGACGCGGCAACCGCCTTCCTGGCGCCCGCGCGCAAGCGGCCGAACCTCAGCGTGCGCACCGGCGTGCATGTCACCCGGGTGCTGATCGAAAACGGCCAGGCCGTGGGCGTGGAATGGCTGGAACAGGGCCGGCTGCGCAGCGCGCGGGCCGACTCCGAGGTGCTGCTGGCCGCCGGCGCGCTGCAGTCGCCCCAGGTGCTGCAGTTGTCGGGCGTGGGCCCGGCCGACCTGCTGCGCAGCCAGGGCGTCGCCGTGCAGGTGGATGCGCCGGAAGTCGGCGCCAACCTGCAGGACCACTACCAGGCGCGGGTGATCGTGAAGTTGCGGCACAAGATGTCGCTCAACGACCAGGTGCGCAGCCCGCTGGGCCTGGCCACGATGGGAGCCCAGTGGCTGATGAAGCAGCGCGGCCCGCTGACCGTGGGCGCCGGCCAGGTCGGCGGCATGGTCTGCAGCGAGCGCGCGCGCGATGGCCGGCCGGACGTGCTGTTCAACGTGATGCCGCTGTCGGTCGACAAGCCGGGCGATCCGCTGCATGCCTTCTCGGGCTTCTCGGCTTCGGCCACGCAGTGCCGGCCGCTCTCGCGCGGCACGGTGCAGATCCGCTCGGCCGACCCGCTGGCGGCGCCGAAAGTGGTGGCCAACTACCTGACCGAGCCGGAAGACGCGAAGGTGCTGGTGGCGGGGCTGAAGCTGCTGCGCGAGATCTTCCGCCAACCGTCGTTCCGCGACCTGGTGACCGACGAGGAATACCTGCCCGGCAGCGGGCTGACCAGCGACGATGCGCTGGAGCGCTTCGCGCGCCAGAAGGGCGGCACCGTGTTCCACCCCAGCGGGTCCTGCCGCATGGGGGGCGACGAACGCTCGGTGGTGGACGCGCACCTGCGCGTGCGCGGCGTCGAGCGGCTGCGGGTGATCGACGCCTCGGTCATGCCGACCATGGTGTCCACCAACACCAATGCGGCGGCCATCATGATCGGCGAGAAGGGCGCGGCGCTGATCCTCTCGGGGGATGCCGCGCAGCCGGCGCCGGTGGCGACCGCTGCCCCGCGCCCGGCCGTGCCGGCCTGAGCGGCGCCGGCTGCACCGCCGGCCGGCACCGCTCACCGATCCATGGGCCGGCGCGCGCCATGAGCAGTGCTGCCTATGATCGGGGCTTTTCAGCACATCGGGCAAGGATGGGACGACCCGCAGGCGTGAATGGCGCCGATACCCGGCGCGCGGTGCGCAAGGCCGCGATCGAGCGCATCTTCCGGCACGGTTTCGAGGCGATGAACCTGCGCGACCTGGCGGCGGACGTCAACCTGCGCCTCGGCTCGCTCTACAACCATGTGCCGCAGAAGCAGGAGTTCCTGGCCGAACTGCTCGAGGACATCATGCTGGAGCTGCTGCAGGATTTCGCGCAGCGGATGCAAGGACTGCACGACCCGATGGAGCGGCTGCTCGCGTTCGTGCGCTTCCACATCGAGTGGCACACCGCGCGCCGGCAGGAGACCTTCATCGGCAACATGGAACTGCGCAGCCTGACACCCGAGCAATACGGCCGCGTGATCGGCCTGCGCAAGGACTACGAGGCGCAGGTGCGCGCCATCGTCGCCGACGGCGCCCGGTCCGGCCTGTGGCAGGTCGACGACGTGCGCGTGACCACGCTGGCCCTGCTGTCCCTGCTGACCGGCATCAGCGCGTGGTACCGGGAAGGCGGCCGGCTGCGGCAGGAACGGCTGATCAGGATCTACCAGAGGCTGGCGTTGAGGCTCCTGGCGGCGTCGTGAACCGGCCGATGCGCCGCTCCACTAGTATTCGTTCTCAAGGCGAAGTTCACGAGCAGTAATGAAAAGAACCATCCTCTCCGAGTACAGCGAACTCCTGCTGGCGATCTACAGGCAGGCCCAGGAGTTGCCGGTCGATCAGTTCCAGGACAGCATCCTCACCGTCCTGAAGCAGTACCTGCCGTTCGACTCGTCGATGTGGGGAACCGCGACCATGACCGATGGCGGCATCGACATCCACAGCCTGCACCTGCACAACACGACGCAGCAGATGATCGACGAATATGAGAAGGTCAAGCACCTCGACATCGCGGCGTTGCGGGTGGTACAGCAGCCCACCGCCACCATCGCGTTCAACACCGGCACCGACTTCCAGGAAGAGAAGCTGGCTCCCCTGCGTGACTTCCTGCACCGGTTCCGGCACGAGAACTTCCTCATCACCTCGGACCTGAATCCGATCACGCACTTCGTGCACTGGGTTTCGCTGTACCGGGCGCAGGCCAGCCAGGTCTGCACCGACCAGGAAACCGAGCTGCTCTCGTGCATCGCGCCCCATCTGATGCAGGCGCTGGCGATCAACCGGCTTGTCCACCTGGACCGTGTCACGGGCGATGTCGCGCGCGAGAACTGGTCGGTGGCCATCGCCGACAGCCGGGGCGTGCTGTACCACGCGGACCGGAGCTTCCGCGAGCTGGTGGACAAGGAGTGGAAAAGCGCCGGCGAAGGTGTCGCGGGCGAGGACCGCTTGCCGCAGGCCCTTCTCGAGCAGCTGATGGCGCACGACGGCCATGTGGTCGGCCGCAAGGCCGTGGTCCGCCGCAATCTCGAGCGTGGCCTGCTGTTCCTCAAGGCCAGGAAACGGCAACCGGTGGACGATCTCACCGCCCGCGAGCTGTTGATCGCCCGGTTGCTGGTGGGCGGCCTGACGCACAAGCAGGTCGCGATCAAGCTGGAGCGATCGCACGAGACGGTGCGAAGCCAGGTCAAGAGCATCTTCGAGAAGCTGGGCATCAACAACGTCGCCCGGCTGGGGTCACTGCTCGTATTGCGCGATTAGCTCTCCCGCGTCACCCGCTTCTCCAGTTCATGCCGCTGGATCTTCCCCGTGCTGCTGCGCGGCAGGTCCGCCAGCGCAATGGAATGCAGCGCCTTGGGCAGCTTGTATCCGGCCAGCCGCTCGCGGCAGAAGGCGAGCAGGGCAGCTGCGTCCAGCGTGCCGCTGCGCGTGGCGATGAAGGCCACGGGCACTTCGCCCCAGCGCGCGTCGGACTTGCGCACGACGGCGGCGTCGGCGACGTCGGGGTGGGCCAGCAGCACGCGCTCGATCTCGGCCGGGTAGATGTTCTCGCCGCCGGACTTGATCAGGTACTTCACGCGGTCGACGAAGTCCAGCGTGCCGTCGGCGTGGCGCACGAACACGTCGCCCATGTGGAACCAGCCCTCGCGGAAGGACTGCGCATTGGCCTTCTCGTTGCCCCAGTAGCCGGAGAACAGGGTCGGGCCGCGCACCGCCATCTCGCCCGGCGTGCCGTCGGGCACTTCGCGGCCTTCCGGGTCCACCAGCTTGGTCATGCAGAACGAGGACTGGCGCTTGGACATGGAGGCCGGCAGCTCGCCAGGCGCGAGCAGGCTGCCCGAGGCCGGCGGCAGGCCGGTTTCGGTGGAGCCGAAAGTGTTGAAGAAGGGCGCGTGCACCAGCGCCGACAGCTGCGCGATCTGCTGGTGCGGCACCAGGTCGGCCATGGCGCCGACCATGCGCACCGGCTGGAACGGGCCGCCGTCGCGCTGCAGCGCTTCGGCGAAGGTGTCGAGCATGCCGGGCATGGCGAGCAACCAGCCGACTGGCCGCTCGCGCAGGGTGGCGCAGATGCGCGGCAGGTCCAATCCGTCGCACACCACCACCGGGCCGCCCAGCATCAGCATGGCCAGCGAGTGGTCGGTGGCGGCCATGTGGAACAGGGGCGACCAGGCGATGAACGAGTCGCGGCTCCCGATGCCGTAGTCGGCCGCGAACACCATCGCCCGCGCCACCATCGCGCGCTGGCTGACCAGCGCGCCCTTGGGCAGGCCGGTGGTGCCGCTGGTGTAGAGGATCACCAGGCCGTCCTCCGCATCGAGCTCGGGGTCGGGCGGCACCGGCGCCGCCGCTTCGCACATCGCATCGAAGGCGGGCCCGAGTTCCATCACTTGGGGCAAGGGCAGGTCCAGCGCAGCCAAGGCCGAGGCATAGCGCGGCGACACGATACAGGCCGCCGGGTCCACAAGCCCTATGCAGTGGCGCTGCTCCTGCGGCGACAGGCGCCAGTTCAGGCAGGCAACGATCAGGCCGAGGTGGGCAGCGGCCAGTTCCAGCTCGATGTACTCCGGCCGGTTCTCCGACCACAGCGCGACGCGGTCGCCGCGCTTCAATCCGCGGGCCTGCAACACGCCGGCGAGACGGGCCACGCGACCGGCCAGTTGCGCATAGCTGAGCGTGCCGTCCTGCGATTGCAACGCCGGCGCATCGGGCTGGCTGCGCACGCGCTGCAGGAACAGGCCGGAGACGGTGAGGCGGGTATCGACTCGGGCGGGCAACTCGGCCATGGCAACGCTCCTTCAGGGATGGGCTTCGATGCGGAACAGGTCCTGGTGGCGCTCGACCTTGGCTTGGGCCTCGCAGCCCACCCAGGCCACGAGACCGGCCACCGGTGCCGTGATCGCCATCTCCATCTTCATCGATTCCAGCGTGGCCAGGCGCTCGCCGGCCGCCACCGCTTGCCCCTGCTTTGCTTCGACGCCGGTCACGATGCCCATCATGGGTGCGCGCACCACGCCTTGCCCGGCTGCCGCCGAACTGCGGTTCGGCTGGTGCAGTGGCACGACCTCGAGTGCCAGGTCGTGCCCGGCAATGGTTGCATGCACGCTGGCGCCGTCGCACAGGGCCAGCAGCTTCCAGGACACGCCGTCCACGGTCACCATGCCGCCGGTGTCCAGAACGACGGCGAACACCTGGTCGTCCACGCGCACGGCGACCGCGGTGCCCCGCCGGCCGAAGCCCGCGCGCCAATTGCCTCGCGGGGACGACAGCTGAAGCGTCGGCGTGATCTCCGGTTCACCGGCACGGCGCTGCCGCCAGCCGGTCAGGGTCGCGTCACCCCACGCACCGCCTGCACCCGCCGCCTGCGAACTGCGCTGCGTGGCCAGCCACACTGCCGCGAGCGCCGCAACGTGCCGCGGATCGGTTGCGGCCTCCGATCGGGTGGCCAGCCACGAGTCGAGGAACTCGGTGCTGATCGCGTTGCTGCGAACGCGCGGATCCGCCAGCAACTCGACCAGGAAGCTGCGGTTGGTCTGCACACCGACCAGCGTGGTGGCCTCCAGGCCACTGCGCAATCGCTCGATCGCGTCGCTGCGCGTGGCACCGTGCGCGATCAGCTTGGCGACCATGGGGTCGTAGTGCGGCGTGATGGGACTGCCGGCCGCCACGCCCGCGTCCACGCGCAGCCCGGCGGGCGCTTCGAATGCCAGCACGGTGCCGGTGGACGGCAGGAAGCCGCGCTGCGGATCCTCGGCGTACAGGCGGGCCTGCACCGCGACGCCTCGCGGCGCCGGCACCTCGGCCTGCGCGACCGGCAGGCGTCGCTGCGCGACGGTTTCCACCTGCAGTTGCACCAGGTCCAGCCCGAGCACGGCTTCGGTGACGGTGTGCTCCACCTGCAGGCGCGGATTGACTTCCAGGAACACCGCGCCCGCGGGCGTGGCGGCGAACTCGACGGTGCCCAGGCCCAGGTAGCGCGCTTGGCGACCGATCGCGACGGCGTGCCGCCACAGTGCCTCGCGCTGGGGCTGCGGCAGGCTGAGCACCGGGGCTTCCTCGATCACCTTCTGGTAGCGCCGCTGCAGGCTGCATTCGCGGTCGAACAGGTGCAGCACGCCGCCCTGGCCATCGCCGAGGATCTGCACCTCGACATGGCGCGCCTGCGCCAGGTAGCGCTCGGCGATCAGCCGGCCGTCTCCGAAGGCGGAGCGGCCTTCCCGGATGGCCGCCTCGATCGCCGCTCGGGCCTCGGCCCGTTCGCGCACCACTCGCATGCCCTTGCCGCCGCCCCCCGCGGCCGCCTTGAGGATGAAGGGGAGGGGCAGGTCGGCCACGGCGGCCAGCAGCGCTTCGACATCCTCGGTGGGTTCGTCCAGGCCGCCGGCGGTGGGTATGTCCAGCGAGCGCGCGAGGCGCTTGGCCGCAGCCTTGTCGCCGAACAGGGCGAGCGCCTCGGGCGAGGGGCCGATGAAGGTGATTCCGTGGTCGGCACAGGTGCGCGCGAAGGCAGCGTTCTCCGACAGGAAGCCGAAGCCGGGGTGTACCGCATCGGCGCCGACTTGTCGCGCCGCGTGGACCACGGCGGCCATGTCCAGGTAGCTCTCGCGCGCCGCTGCCCCGCCCAGCAGCACCGACTCGCCGATCTCACGCACGTGCAGTGCCTGCGCGTCGGCCGACGAGTGCACCGTGGCGCAGGCGATGCCCATGCGGCGCAGGGTGCGGGCAATGCGGCAAGCGATCTCACCGCGATTCGCTATCAAGACCTTCTCGAACATCGCCGGCCTCACATGCGGAACACGCCGAAGCGCGTTGGCGTTG
>JAKFEA010000307.1:0-1745 GCA_036675905.1 Acidovorax sp.
ATGCCGAGCTCCTTCACCCGCTGGTTCATCGCCCAGTTCGGCATGCCGCCTGCGACCTGGCGCAGCACGCACAAGCAGCCGCGCAAGAGCGGCTGAAGCCCGCTCAGCGCGATCACCGCTGGCTGCGACGCGGCAGCGCCAGCTTCTTCGCCATGAGGCTATCGAGCCAGCGGGTCGGCAGCAGCGCGGCTCTGGCCTGGGCGCCTCGATGGCCCTGAGCACGGCCCGGCTGACCGTCGCCACCGGCGCTCCCATGGCCGCATTGCGCGCCTTGTGAGATGCGCCGTGGCGTGCGACGGGCTCGCGCGGCGAAAGCCAGAAAGTCGGCAGGGCCGGGTCGCCACCGACACGGCTGCCTGCCAGACAGCCCGCGGCTTCAGCCGCGCTTTTCGAGCAGCGTCGTCGCCAGTTCGTCGAGGTCGAGCACCGCCCGGCTGAGATAGAACTCGGCGCCACCCTGGGCGCGACCCTTGTCCTGCTGCAGTTCGGCGCGCACGAAGCGGTAGCTGCGCCTGACGTCGGCCAGCACCTCGGCATGCGCGGGATGCTCGGCCAGCAGGCGGTCGAAACGCTGCTCGATGGCCCCGTCGAGGGCCTGCAGCTGCGCAGGCGTCAGGGCAAATCCAGCCTTGTCCGGCAGCGGGTAGCGGCGCAGCTGGTAGTCCAGCAACAGGCTGGCCAGGGCCTGGCTCTGTCCATTCAACGGCTGCAGCGCCGCCGCGACCAGGCCCGGCTGCGCGCGGGCGTAGGCATCGGCGGCCTGTTGCAGTTGCCGATGCGCTACCAGCAGCTGCCGCAGCAACGCGGGATAACGCTCGCGCTGGGCGTGCGGCAGGCGATCCAGCTCGGCGAACAGGCGCTTCATGGCACTAAGCGGCTGGGCCAGCTGGTCCGGCTGACCGAGCTGCAGGACATGGGTCTCCAGGGTATTGAGGTGATGAAAGGCCGCGGTCAGGCTGCGCGGGTCGGGGCTGCGATCCTGCGGGTTGAAATAGACCATGGCGCTGGCGCACAACAGCTGGCTGCGGCTGCCAAGTTCGCTCAGTTGCTGGGCGCCGCGCCCATCGCCCCGGGCCGGCGGACACAACAGGTACAGCAGGCACAACAGCACAGTGGTTCGCATCGTCCCTACCCTTGGTTCTTGTTGTTATGGCGGATCCTGTGGAGCCTCTGCCGGGCCTGGCGCACTGACGCTGCAGGTCCGCGGCAAGGTATGGCGGGCGAACCGGCCCATGGGCGGGTCCGGCGCAGGGCAAAAGGTGTCACGGCAAGTTGGGTTAAAAAGCGGTCGACTGCCGAAACAGTCGCCGCAAAGGGACCCGGGGCGCGCCGCTTAGCGCAGGATCGCGCAGCCGGTGGCCGCCTGCAGCTCGTCGAAGTCGACGCCCGGCGCCATCTCCACCAGGCGCAGGCCGTCCGCGCCGACGTCCAGCACGGCCAGGTCGCTGATGATCCGGTCGACCACGCCGACGCCGGTCAGCGGCAGCTCGCAGCGCTCGAGGATCTTGTGCGCACCGCCCTTGGCGCAGTGCTCCATCAGCACCACCACGCGGCGCACGCCGGCCACCAGGTCCATGGCGCCGCCCATGCCCTTGACCAGCTTGCCGGGGATCATCCAGTTCGCCAGGTCGCCCTGCTCCGACACCTGCATGGCGCCGAGCAGGGCCAGGTTGATGTGGCCGCCGCGGATCATGCCGAAGCTCTCGGCGCTGTCGAAGAAGCTGCTGCCCGGCTGGGTGGTGATG
>JAKFEA010000308.1:0-4755 GCA_036675905.1 Acidovorax sp.
CGCTCCTGGCCGTGGGTGCGGATCTCGCGCAGCGCCTTGGCCAGCGCGTCGTCGTCGGTGAAGATGGCGCCGCCGTCGCCGTAGCAGCCCAGCGGCTTGCTCGGGAAGAAGCTGGTGCAGCCGATGGTCGAGACGTTGCAGCTCTTGCGGCCCTTGTAGCTGGCGCCGAAGCTCTGGGCGGCGTCCTCGATCACCGGGATGTTGCCGTGCTTGGCCGCGATCGCGTTGATCGCGTCCATGTCGGCGACCTGGCCGTACAGCGACACCGGCATGATGGCCTTGGTGCGCGGGGTGATCTTCGCTTCGATCTTGCTCGCGTCGATCAGGCAGGTGTCGGGCTCGATGTCCACGTACACCGGCGTGGCGCCGGCCAGCACGATCATCTCGGCGGTGGCCGCGAAGGTGAAGGGGGTGGTGATCACCTCGTCGCCCGCCCCGATGCCCAGCGCCATCAGCGACATCAGCAGGGCCTCGGTGCCCGACGCGCAGCTGATGCAGTGCTTCGCACCGGTATAGGCGGCAAGCTTGGCCTCCATCTCGGCCACTTCCGGGCCGAGGATGTACTGGCCGTGGTCCAGCACCTTCTGGATGCGCGCATCGATGCTCTGCTTCAGCGCCTGGTACTGCGACTTCAGGTCGATGAACTGGATCTTGTCCGGCGTGGCTTGCTTCAGCACGGCATTCATTCTTTCGAACTCCCCTCTTCAGGCTTGCAGGGCGCAAACGCCCGCGCGCAGCACGTAACGCTCGCCGGTATGCGGGCAAACCGTCTCGGCATCACCCGCCAGCGGCAACTCGAGCCGCTCGCCGAAACGGCTCATCCAGCCGACCTGCCGCGCCGGCACGCCGACCATCAGCGCAAACGCCGGCACGTCGCGGTTGACCACCGCGCCGGCGCCGACGAAGGCGTACTCGCCGATGGTGGTGCCGCAGACGATGGTGCAGTTGGCGCCCAGCGTGGCGCCCTTCTTCACCAGGGTGCGGCGGTATTCGTCCTTGCGCGCGACGGCCGAGCGCGGGTTGTACACGTTGGTGAACACCATGCTGGGGCCGCAGAACACGTCGTCCTCCAGCGTCACCGCGTCGTACACCGACACGTTGTTCTGGATCTTCACGTTGTCGCCGATCGCCACGTCGTTGCCGACGTAGACGTTCTGGCCGAGCGAGCAGCGCCGGCCGATGCGCGCACCGGGGCTGACGTGCACGAAATGCCAGATGCGGCTGCCCTCGCCGACCTGCGCGCCGTCGTCGACGATGGCCGAAGGGTGCGCCGTGTAGCCCATCACAGCTCCAGCGGCAGGTTCACGCGCACGCCGTCGCGCGCCGAGCGGTAGGCCGCGATCAGCACTTCGATCGACTTCAGGCCCTCGCGGCCGTCCACCTCGGGCTCGGCCTGGCCGCGCATGACGTCGATGACGTTGCGGTAGTACAGCGGGTGGCCGAAGCCATAGACGCTGGTGGTCTCGTAGCTGGCCGCCTTGACGGATTCGTCTTCGGGGCGCTTGTCCTCGAACTCCCAGTGCTGGATCTCGTTGACGGCCACGCCGCCCACGCGCACGGTGCCCTTTTCGCCCAGGATGGTGATGCTGCCTTCCAGGTTCTTGGGGTAGGTCAGCATGGTGACGTTGAGCGAGCCCATGGCGCCGCTGCGCCACTTGCAGCTGAGCACGCCGGTGTCCTCGGCCTCGATGTCGCGCGCCAGCGTGCCGGTATAGGCGTGCAGGCTCTCGATCGGGCCGATCAGCCACTCCAGCAGGTCCACGTAGTGGCTGGCCTGGTTCATGAACGCGCCGCCATCCAGCTCCCACGTGCCGCGCCACTTGGCCTGGTCGTAGTAGCCCTGCTGGGGGCGCTGCCAGAACACGTTGAGCGTGACCATGTAGATGCGGCCGAAGCGCTTTTGCTCCACCGCCTTCTTCAGCAGTTGCAGCGTGGCGTTGCGGCGGTTCTGCTTGACCACGAACAGGCGCACGCCCGCTTCGTCGCAGGCACGCACCATGCGCAGGCCGTCTTCCCAGCGGGTGGCCATGGGCTTTTCGCTCAGCACATGGAAGCCCGCCTGCGCGCACAGGATGGCGTGCGCGGGGTGGATGCCGCTGGGCGTGGTCAGCACGATCACGTCGGCGTCGGTGTCGGCCAGCAGCGCCTCGATGCTGGCGTAGCCCTTGGCACCGGTTTCCTTCACCGCCGCCGCCAGCGCGGCCGGGTCGATGTCGCACACGCCCACCAGCTCGGCGTCGTCGCCATGCTGGCGGATGGAGCCGATGTGGTTCTTGGCGATCCGGCCGCAGCCGACGATGGCAAAGCGGACCTTGCGGCCCTGGATGGCGTTCTTCATGGGAAGGGTCTTGGCGCTCACAGCCGCCACACGGTGAAGCCGGCGGCTTCCAGGTCAGCGCGCAGGTAGATGGACTTGACGTCGGCCAGCACCGGCTTGTCGCTGCGGACCAGGGCGCGCAGTTCGGCCGGGGCCATGGACCTGAATTCGCGATGCGCCACGGCCACGATCAGGGCATCCACCGGGTTCTGCGCGTCGACGCGCCCCAGGGTGATGCCGTACTCCTCCTGCACTTCGTGTGGGTCGGCATGCGGGTCGCACACGACCACGTCGGCGCCCCAGTCGCGCAGCTCCCGCACCACGTCCACCACCTTGGAGTTGCGCGTGTCGGGGCAGTTCTCCTTGAAGGTGATGCCCAGCACGCCCACCCGGCAGCGCGGCACGTCGTGGCCGTTGCGCAGCATCTGCTTGACGGTGCTGTGCGCCACGAAGCGGCCCATGTTGTCGTTGATGCGGCGCCCGGCCAGGATCACCTGCGGGATGTAGCCCAGCTGCTCGGCCTTGTGCGTCAGGTAGTACGGGTCCACGCCGATGCAGTGGCCGCCCACCAGGCCGGGGCGCGAATGGATGAAGTTCCACTTGCTGCCGGCGGCCTCCAGCACCTCCAGCGTGTCGATGTCCATGCGCTTGAACACCACGGCCAGCTCGTTCATCAGCGCGATGTTCAGGTCGCGCTGGGTGTTCTCGATCACCTTGGCGGCCTCGGCCACCTTGATGCTGCTGGCGCGGTGTACGCCAGCCGTGACCACCGAGCCGTACACGTCGGCCACGATGTCCAGGGTGCGGGCGTCCGACCCGGCGACGATCTTGCGGATCTTGGTGAAGGTGTGCTCGCGGTCGCCCGGATTGATGCGCTCGGGGCTGTAGCCGACGGTGAAGTCGGGCCCGAACTTCAGGCCGGAAGCCTGCTCCAGCACCGGAATGCAGTCTTCTTCCGTCGCGCCGGGGTAGACCGTGGATTCGTACACCACGATGTCGCCCTTTTTCAACGCCTTGCCCACCGAGCGCGAGGCGCCGATCAATGGGCTGAGGTCCGGCTTGTTGCCCGAGTCGACCGGGGTGGGCACGGCCACGATGAAGAAGTCGGCCGCGCGCAGTTCGTCCACGCTGTCGGTGAACAGGATGTCGGCACGGGCCAGGTCGGCGGGGGTCACCTCCTCGGTGCTGTCCTTGCCGGCCTTCAGTTCGGCGATGCGGGCCGCCTTGATGTCGAACCCCACCACCGGGTGGGTCTGGCCGAAGGCGACAGCCACGGGCAGGCCCACGTAGCCGAGGCCGACTACTGCGATTTTTCTGTCCATTTTCTGGAGGAGCCGCTCCCTGCGGCGGCGTAGATGCTTGGCAGCCGACGATTATGGCATCGGCGGGACGGGCTCTCCAGCGTCGATTGCAACGGTTTCCGTAACGGACCGCCGCCGCCGGACGCCCGGGCCAGCGCCTGTCAGAAATGGATGCCGCGCATCATCTGCTGCATCGCCACCGCCTCCGCCGACAACTGCGGCTTGGCGCCGTCCCTGTCGCCCTTGGCGGCCGATGAATCCGGGAACATCCGGAAGCTGGTGTTCATCACGATCTGGGCGATCCGGGGCACCAGCGCGTGCAGCAGCTGGCCGGTGATGCCCAGCCGGGTGGCGATGCGCACCGGCTTGGCGATGCAGGCCTCGGCGATCATGTCGGCGGCTTCCTCGGGCGAGAGGGTGGGCACGTTGTTGTAGATCTTGGTGGGCGCGATCATGGGCGTGCGCACCAGCGGCATGTTGATGGTGGTGAAGGTGATGCCCTGGTCCTGGAATTCGCTGGCGGCGCAGCGGGTCCAGGCGTCCAGCGCGGCCTTGCTGGCGACGTAGGCCGAGAAGCGCGGCGCATTGGTCAGCACGCCGATCGAGCTGATGTTCACCACGTGGCCGCGGCGCTTGGCCACCATGCCGGGCATCAGGCCCATGGTGACGCGCAGCGCGCCGAAGTAGTTCAGCTGCATGGTGCGCTCGAAGTCGTGGAAGCGGTCGTGGCTGGCCTCGATGGCGCGGCGGATCGATCGGCCCGCGTTGTTCACCAGGAAGTCCACGCCGCCGTGGTCGGCCACCAGCTGCTGCACGAAGCGGTCGCAGTCGGCCATGTCCGCCAGGTCCACCGGGTAGGCGACGAAGCGGTAGCCCTTGGCCACGGCTTCCTGGCAGGCCTCGTCCAGTTTCTCGGGGTCCCTCCCGCAGATGACCGTGAGGGCGCCGGCCTCGGCGAACTTGTGCGCTGCCGCCAACCCGATGCCGGAGGAGCCGCCGGTCACCAGCACCACCTTGCCGCCCACCGTGCCCCGCAGGCTGCGGTCGATGTGCAGGTCGGGGTCGAGGTGGCGCTCCCAGTAGTCCCACACGCGCCAGGCGTAGTCCTTCAGGTTGGGGCACGAGATGCCGCTGCCC
>JAKFEA010000309.1:0-2431 GCA_036675905.1 Acidovorax sp.
AATGCCGCCATCGAGGCCGCCCGCGCCGGCGATGCCGGGCGTGGCTTCTCGGTGGTGGCCGACGAGGTGCGTTCGCTGGCGCAGAAGACCGTCTCGGCGACCACCGATATCGCCCGCATCGTCAGCGAGTTCAAGCAGCAGACGCAGAGCATGGACGAGCTGATGACCAGCGGCCTGTCCCTGGCCGCGGAAAACGAGCGGCATGCCGGCCAGGTGGCGGACGCCATCGAGGAGATCACCCAGTCGATGGAGCGGCTCAGCGGCGAGATGAACCAGGTGGTGGTGGCCATCGAGGAAATCTCCAGCACCACCGAGGACATCGCCGGCAAGATGGAGGAGATCAACCTCCACACCGGCGAGACCAAGGGCCTGCGCCTGACCCTGGACCAACACACCCAGGGCCTGTCCGCCCAGGTCGCGGCCCTGAGCCGCAGCGCCCAGCAGTTCCAGGTCGGCTGAGCGGCACAACGCTCAGAGTGCCCGCCTACGACCCCGCTTGGCGCGGGCCTGGCCCGCACGCCCCGGCGAACCGGGGCATGGCCGCCCGCTCAGCGCCTACCCTGCGCCGGCGCATCGCGGTAGGAATCGAGTACCTCCCGCCCCTGCTCCCCCGCCTTGGCCAGCCACTCCCAGGTGAGCCGCCGGCCGATCGCGGCCAGGCCGTTGCGGATCTCGCCCGGCAGTTGGTCCTCCACGCTCATGCCACGGCGTTCGAGCATGCGCACCTGGTAGGCGGCCAGCGCCCAGGACAACTCCCAACCCTGCCGCTCGGCGCGCTTGGCCGCGTTCAGCAACGCCTGCCGGGCGCTGGCGGAAAGCCGCTGGAAGGCCGCCTCGTTGACGATCGCGATGTTCTTCGGAATGAACGCCCGGACGTCGTAGAAGTGGCTGGCGAAGCCCCAGGCGCGCAAGTCCACGCCGGTCGCCGACGAGGTCAGCATGGCGTCGACCCGGCCGCTGCGAAACGCCTCGGCCACCTCCTCGGTAGTCAGGCTGGTCGGCTCGGCGCCCAGCAGCGTCGCCGTACGCGCGGTGATCGGGTTATAACTGCGAAACCTCAGGCCGTGGAAATCCGCCATGCGGGCGATCGGCCGGTTGCTGAACAGGCTCTGCGGCGGCCAGGGCACGGCGTACAGCAACCTCACGCCATCAGCCAGCAAGCGCCGCTCGATCACCGGCCGGCTGGCCTGCCAGAGACGCTGCGCCTGCTCGTAGTCGGTCGCCAGAAAGGGAATGCTGTCCAGCTCGTACAAGGGATCTTCGTCGCCCAGCGCCGACATGAACAGCTCGCCGAGCGCGATCTCGCCCCGGGCCACCGCGGCCTTGACCTGCGGCCGCTTGAACAGCAGCGAACCGGCCGCCACCTGGATCTCCAGTTCGCCATGGGTCTCGCGCCTGACCTGGCGGGCGAAGTCCTGGGCGACCCGACTGATGAAATTGCCGGGCGGCTGCTCGACCGACATGCTCCAGCGCTCGGCGCCCTGGGCGAGACTGACGCTGGCGGTCAGCAGGGAAACCAGTGCGGGAATCTGTAGATAGAGTGAGGTTTTCATGGGCACCTCCTACACGCAGGCGCCAGGCTGGTGGCACCACGACCATGGAAAAGGACGCCCTCGGCCGCCATGGTGCAGCGACCGGGAGCGCGCGCAAGAAGTGCTGCGCGAATGGAGCAAAGCCGCGATGACTTTCTGGCTTGTCGCCCGGACTGTCCAACGAGAAAAAACCGTAAGCCACGATCGGAAATTCTTATGCCCCGGGCCACGCGCCCTCGCCGGTGGAAACCGCAGCCATCGACTTTTCCTATCCCTGGCGCACGTTTTTATTAGTTGGACGCACCTGTCGGCCCGTTCAAGAATGCCGCACGGGTCAGCGCCTGGCACCCCGCCCAGGCCTGACCGCCCCACCGCCGCCCGCCTGCGCTAGCCGCGCCACCGAGGCGCTCCGCATATGAGGAACATCCCGTGAACAGCCTGCTGCTGAACTGCGACATCGGCGAAAGCCTCGGCCCCTGGACAATGGGCCTGGATGCCGAGGTCATGCCCTATATCGACTGCGCCAACATCGCCTGCGGTTTCCACGCCTCCGACCCCAGTACCATGCGCAGGACCGTCGCCCTGGCGGTCAGCCACGGCGTGCGCATCGGCGCCCATCCGGGCTACCCCGACCTGGTCGGTTTCGGCCGCCGCTCGCTGGACTGCTCGGCACAGGAAGTCGAGGACCTGCTGCTCTACCAGGTCGGCGCCCTCGAAGCGCTGTGCCGCAGCCAGGGCACCCGCGTTAGCTACGTCAAACCGCACGGCGCGCTGTACCAGGACATGATGCGCAAGCCGGAGATCCTACGTGCGGTGCTGCGCGCCGTGGCCAGCTACGACCAGGGCCTGCCGCTGATGCTGATGAGCACCCGCGACAACCGCCCGGCGCAGGCCATCGG
>JAKFEA010000310.1:0-9766 GCA_036675905.1 Acidovorax sp.
AGCGCATGCAGGTGCGCATACAGCCCGCCGCGTGCCAGCAGCTCCGCGTGCGTCCCGGTCTCGGCCACGCGGCCTTGCTCCAGCACCACGACCTGGTCGGCGTGCTCGATGGTGGAGAGCCGGTGCGCGATGACGACGGTGGTGCGCCCGGCCATCAGTCGCTGCAGCGCCTCCTGCACCAGCCGCTCGGAGGCGGCATCCAGCGCCGATGTGGCCTCGTCCAGGATCAGGATGGGGGCGTCCTTGTACAGCGCGCGGGCGATGGCCAGCCGCTGGCGCTGCCCGCCCGACAGCTCGGTGGCGTTGTGGCCGGTGACGGTGTCCAGCCCTTGCGGCAGGGACTCGACCAGCTCGGCGAGGTTGGCGCCCTCCACGCAGCGCTGCAGGCGCTGCGGATCGAGCGGCGCATCCATCGTGATGTTGCTGGCGAGGCTGCCGTTGAACATGACCACGTCCTGGCTGACCAGGGCGAACTGGGCGCGCAGGGCCTGCAGCTGCCAGTCGGCCACGTCCTCGCCATCCAGCAGCACCGCGCCGCCATCGGGCACCACGAAGCGCGGCAACAGGTTGGCCAGCGTGGTCTTGCCGGAGCCGGAAGGTCCCACCAGCGCCACGGTCTGGCCGGGCTCCAGCACCAGGCTGACACCCTCCAGCGCGGGCGCGGCGTCGCCGCGATAGCGCACGGTGACGTCCCGCAGTTCGATGTGCCCGCGCGCGCTGTCCGGCGCATGCGTGCCGCCGGATTCGGCCGGCGTGTGCTCGATCAGGTCGATGGCGCGCTGCACGCCCGCCAGCCCGCGCGCGATCGGGCTGGCCGCCTCCGACAGGCGCTTGATCGGCGCGATCAGCATCAGCATGGCGGTGATGAAGGAAGCGAAGGTGCCTATGGTCAGGCCATCGCGGGACTGCCACAGCGCAATGGAGATCACCGCCGACAGCGCCGCGGCAGCCAGCATGTGGGTGAGCGGGGTGATGGCGGCCGAGGCCACCGCGGATTTCAGGAACAGGCGCCGCAAGCCGGCGCTGAGCGCCGCGAACCGGCTGCCTTGCGCTTGCTGGGCGCCGTGCAGCCGCACCACCCGCACGGCCAGCACGTTCTCCTCGACCACGTAGGCCAGGTCGTTGGTGGCGGTCTGGGCACTGCGGGCGATGCGGAACAGCCGCCGCGACAGCGTGCGCATGATCAGGGCCACGCCCGGCACGATCAGGAACACGATCAGCGTGAGCTGCCAGTTCAGGTACAGCAGGTACACCAGCAGCGCGACCAGCGCCAGGCTGTCCTTGACCAGCCCCATCACCGAGTTGACCAGCAGCATCGCCCCGTTCTGCACCTCGAACACCACGGTGTTGGACAGGGTGGTGGCGTTCTGCTGCGAGAACAGCGACAGGCGCGCGTCCAGCAGCCGCGCGAACATGGCCTTGCGCAGCGCGAGCAGGCCGTCCTGGGTGATTCGCGCCAGCGCCAGGTCGGCGATGAACCCCGCAGTGCCGCGCACCGCGAACAGCAGCAGCAGGGTGGCCGGCACCATCCACAGGTCGATGCCGCCGGGCTGGAAGCCGCGGTCCAGCAGTGGCTTGATCAGGGCCGGCACCAGCGGCTCGAGGGCGGAGGACACGACGGTGGCCAGCGCCGCGATGGCCCAGTAGCGCTTGCTGACGCCGCCGAAGTACGGCGCGAGCCAGCGCACGGCGGCGAAGTCGATCCCGGTCACGCTGCCCGCGGCGCCGCCTGGAGCTTGCGTTCCCATTGCCAGGCGTGGGCGATGATGGTGTCCAGGTCTTCGTACTGCGGTGTCCAGCCCAGTTCGGCCCTGGCCCTCGCGGCATCCGCCACCAGCACCGGCGGGTCGCCGGCGCGCGGGGGATCGTCGCGCAGCGGGATAGCGTGCCCGGTCACGCGGCGCGCCGCCTCGATCACTTCGTTGACGGAATGGCCCCGGCCGTTGCCGAGGTTGTAGACGCCGGTGGGCGCGCCGGCTTCGAGCCGGCGCAACGCCGCCAGGTGCGCGGCGCACAGGTCCTGCACGTGGATGTAGTCGCGCAGGCAGGAGCCATCGGGGGTGGCGTGATTCGACCCGAAGCGCGAGATGAATTCGCGCCGGCCCGATGCGACCTGCAGCACCAGCGGGATCAGGTGCGTCTCGGGCTCGTGCCGCTCGCCGATGCTGCCGTCCGGATGCGCGCCCGCGGCGTTGAAGTAGCGCAGCGAGATCGAGCGCAGGCCGTGCGCCTGGTCGTAGTCCTGCAGCGCGTGTTCCACGGCCAGCTTGCTGTGGCCGTAGGGGTTGATCGGGCGGGTGGGGTGGTCCTCGGGGATCGGCACCTCCACCGGGTTGCCGTAGGTGGCGGCGGTGGACGAGAAGATGAACTGGCGCACGCCGTGTTCCAGCATCGTCTCCAGCAGGTCGAGCGTCTGCACCAGGTTGTTGCGCCAGTACTTGCCTGGCTGCGACATCGACTCGCCCACCAGGCTGGAGGCGGCGAAATGCATCACGCACTGCGGCTGGTATCGGCGCAGCACGCCGGCCATGAAGGCGCGGTCGCCGATGTCGCCCACTTCGAGGGTTTCGCCTGCGACCGACTCCCGATGCCCGGTGGCGAGGTTGTCCACCACCACCGGCCGCACGCCGTTGTCGCGCAGCATCCGCACCATGTGCGAGCCGATGTAACCGGCGCCTCCCGCGACGACGACAGTGGGCGTGGGGCTCATGGATGAGGGTGCAATAATCGACCGGTCCGGGAAGGAGGGGATTATGCCTGCGGGTCCCGCCCCTTCGAAGCGCCCCATGCCCAGCCTGTCCATCGTCATCGTCGCCAAGAACGAGGCCCAGAACATCGAGGACTGCGTGCGCTCGGCGAGCTTCGCGGACGAAGTGATCGTGCTCGATTCCGGCAGCACCGACGGCACGCCCGAACTGGCCCGCGCCGCCGGCGCGACGGTGGCCTGCACCGACTGGCCCGGCTACGGCCCGCAGAACAACCGCGGCATCGACATGGCGCGGGGCGACTGGTTCTTCTCGCTGGACGCCGACGAGCGCATCACGCCGGCGCTGGCCCAGGAGATCCGCGCGGCCATGGCCCGCACCGACGTCGATGGCTTTCGCGTGCCGCGCATCTCCATGTACTGCGGCCGCTTCATGCAGCACGGCGGCTGGCGGCCCGACTACACGCGACGGCTGGCGCGCAAGGGCAAGGGCCGCTTCACCGAGCATTTCCTGCATGCCAACCTGCAGGTGCAGGGCGAGGTGGGTACGCTGAGCGAGCCGATCGTCCATTACAGCTTCCGCACCATGGAAGCGGTGCTGGAAAAGCTCAACCGTTATTCGACTGCCAGCGCGAAGGACATGACCGCCGCGGGCCGCAAGGGGTCGCTCTCGCGTGCCGTGGGCCACGGCCTGTGGGCGTTCTTCCGCACCTACGTGCTGCGCCTGGGGTTCCTCGACGGCCGCTGGGGCTTCATGCTCGCGGTTTCCAACGCCGAAGGCACCTACTACCGCTACGTCAAGCTGTGGCTGCTGCAGGCCGAAGCCGTGGAGCCGCCGCGGGCATGAGGATCGGATTCGTCGTCCTCACCTACAACCGATCCGATGCGTTGCTGGCCGTGCTGCGGGCGCTGGCGCCGCAATGCGGCCGCGGCGAGGCGGTGGTGGTGGCCGACGACGGCTCCCGGCCCGAGCATGTGCAGGCGCTGCGCGATGGCCTTCCCGCATTCGCCTGCGAAGTGCGCCACGTGTGGCACCCGGACACCGGCTTCACGGCGGCCCGTGCGCGCAACCTGGGCGCGCTGGCCGCCCGCAGCGACTACATCGTCTTCCTCGATGGCGACTGCATCCCGCACGCGCACTTCGTCGAGATGCACCGGCGGCTGGCGCAGACCGGCTGCTTCGTCAACGGCAGCCGGGTCTTGCTGGACGATTCCCTGTCGCGGCGCGTGCTGTCCGGCGAAGTCGACCCGCTCGCGCTGGGCGCGCTGGACTGGGTGCGCCTGCGCGCGCAGGGCCACATCAACAAGCTGGCGCACCTGCTGCAGTGGCCGGGCGCTCCCGGGCGGATGGAGCGGCGCTTCCGCTGGAAGGGCATCCGCAGCGCCAACTTCGGGGCCTGGATGCGCGACCTGCAGGCCGTCAATGGATTCGATGAAATATATTCCGGCTGGGGCCACGAGGACGCCGACCTCGTGCTGCGGATGCACCATGCCGGCCTGGCGCGCAAGAATGGCTTCCTTGCCACCGAGGTGTTCCACCTCTGGCATGCCGAGAACAGCCGCTCGCGCGAAGGCGGGAACCGCAACCGGGTCGAGCAGCGCAGGGCCGCGGGCCTGGTGCGCGCCGAATCGGGCCTCGAGCAGGCCGCCGCCGGCGAGCCGCCGCTCGTGACTGAACTCAATTGCTGATGGAGACACTAAGCGCCATGACTTCCGATGCACTCTGGCGCCGCCGCCACCTGATGGGTTGGCTCGGCGCCACCGCCGTGATGCCGTCCTGGGCCCAGTTCCGGGTCGAAGTGACCGGCGTCGGCCTGACGCAGCTGCCCTTTGCCATCGTCCCATTTCGCGGCGAGGCCGGCAGCCCCGAAAAGATCTCGGCCATCATCCGCGCCGATCTCGAGCGCAGCGGCCAGTTCCGCGCCATCGCGCCGCCGGCCAACCTGGTGATGGACGAGACCAGCCGCCCCGATGTCACGCCGTGGCGGCAGGCCGGAGCCGACTCGCTGGTGGCCGGCAGCGTCTCGCGGCTGGCCGACGGCCGATTCGACGTGCGCTTCCGCCTGTGGGACGTGGTGCGCGGGCAGGACCTGGGCGGCCAGAGCTACGCCGTCACGCAAGGCGACCTGCGCCTCGCGGCGCACCGCATCGCCGACTTCATCTACGAAAAGCTGACGGGCGAGCGCGGCATCTTCTCCACCCGCATCGCCTACGTCACCAAGGGTGGGGCGCGCTACAACCTGTGGGTGGCCGATGCCGACGGCGAGAACGCCCAGTCGGCGCTGGCCAGCCCGGAGCCCATCATCTCGCCGGCCTGGTCGGCCAACGGCGCGCAGCTGGCCTATGTGTCCTTCGAGTCGCGCAAGCCGGTGGTCTACGTGCACGAGGTCGCCAGCGGCCGGCGCCGGTTGCTGGCCAACTTCCGCGGCTCCAACAGCGCGCCGGCCTGGGCGCCCGACGGCCGCACGCTGGCCGTCACCCTGAGCCGCGAGGGCGGCTCGCAGCTGTACATGATCGACGCCAACGGCGGCGAGCCGCGCCGCCTGACGCAATCGGCCGGCATCGACACCGAGCCGGTCTACGCGCCCGATGGCCGCAGCATCTACTTCGTCAGCGACCGCGGCGGCGCCCCGCAGATCTACCGGATGCCGGTGACCGGCGGCTCGCCCGAGCGCGTCACGTTTACCGGGAGTTACAACATTTCCCCGACCGTCAGCGCGGACGGCCGCTGGCTCGCCTACATCTCGCGCGTGCAGGGGCAGTTCAAGCTGCACGTGATGGAACTGCCCACCGGCAATGGCGTGCCGATCACCGACAGCACGGCGGACGAAAGTCCCAGCTTCGCGCCCAATGGCCGGCTGATCGTCTATGCGACGCGACAGAATGGCCGCGAAGCCCTCATGACCACTACGCTGGATGGCAAGATCAAGGCCCGGCTGGCTGGACAGGGCGGTGACATCCGCGAGCCCGACTGGGGCCCGTTCCAGCGCTGAACACCGAACACTTCGATTGGAGGACAACCCGATGACTCTTCGCATCCTCGTGGGCCTGCTGCTGGCCGCTTCGCTCGCCGCCTGCAGTTCCGGCGTCAAGCTCAATGACGTGCCGGTGGAAGACCGGCAGCCCGCCGTCGTCGCCCCGCCCGGTGCCGGCGGCGGCAGCACCGGCCCGGCGACGCAAAGCCAGGTCACGCCGGTCGATGCGGACCCCGCCGGCGCCAACAAGGCCGGCCCGGCCAACGTGCAGCGCATCATCCACTTCGACTACGACAGCTACGCGATCAAGCCCGAGGCGCAGCCGCTGATCGAAGCCCATGGCCGGTTCCTGCGCGCCAACCCGCAGCGCCGGGTGGCCCTGGAAGGCCACACCGACGAGCGCGGCGGCCGCGAATACAACCTGGCGCTCGGCCAGCGCCGCGCCGAGGCGGTGCGGCGGGCGCTGGGCCTGCTGGGTGTCAACGACAACCAGATGGAAGCGGTGAGCTTCGGCAAGGAAAAGCCGGCGGCGCCCGGCAGCGATGAATCCGCGTGGTCGCAGAACCGCCGCGTCGAGATCAGCTACCGATGATGCAAGGCCGATTCATCGCCTGCGTGTTGGCCGCCGGCGCGCTGCTGGCGCCGCTGGCCGGCCACGCCGCGCTGTTCGAGGACGACGAGGCCCGCCGCGCCATCCTGGAGCTGCGCCAGCGCGTCGACGCGCAGCGCCAGGCCGGCGAGCGCCAGGCCCAGGACCTGCAGCGGGCCACCGAGGAGAACGCGCAGCTGCGCCGCAGCCTGCTGGACCTGCAGGCGCAGATCGACACGCTGAAGAACGAACTGGCGCGGATGCGCGGCCAGGACGAGCAGCTCACCCGCGACATCGCCGACATGCAGCGCAGCCAGAAGGACGTGGCCGCCGCCGTCGAAGAGCGCCTGCGCAAGATCGAGCCCAACAAGGTCAACGTGGACGGCCGCGAGTTCATGGCCGACCCGAACGAGCAGCGCGATTTCGACGCCGCGCTCGCCATCTTCCGCAGGGCCGACTTCCCGGCGGCGCAGGCGGCCTTCGCCGAGTTCATCAAGCGCTATCCGCAGAGCAGCTACCGTCCTTCGGCGCTGTTCTGGCTGGGCAACGCGCAGTACGCGAACCGCGACTACCGGGGCGCGCTGGGCAACTTCCGCGCGCTGCTGCAGCAGGCTCCCGACCATGCGCGGGCGCCGGAAGCGGTGCTGTCCATCGCCAACTGCCAGATCGAGCTGAAGGACAACGCCGGCGCCCGCCGCACGCTGGACGACCTGGTCAAGGCCTATCCGCAATCGGAGGCGGCGGTGGCCGCGCGCGAGCGGCTCGCCCGCCTGCGCTGATGCAGCACGCGCTCGACCCGGGGACGGCCGACCTGGATCGCCGCTTCTCGGGGCTGGAGCGCCTCTACGGCGTGCAGGGCGCACTGGCCCTGCGCAAGTCCTGCGTGGCCGTGGTCGGCATCGGTGGCGTGGGGTCCTGGGCCGCCGAGGCGCTGGCCCGCAGCGGCATCGGCTCGCTGGTGCTGGTGGACCTGGACCACGTGGCCGAGTCCAACATCAACCGGCAGGTGCACGCGCTGGACGCCACCCTAGGCCAGGCCAAGGTGCTGGCCATGCGCGAGCGCATCGCGCAGATCCACCCCCGCTGCGAGGTGCACTGCGTCGAGGACTTCGCCGAACCGGGCAACTGGCCCGGCCTGTTGCCTCGCCCGATCGATGCGCTGATCGACGCCTGCGACGAGGTCAGGGCCAAGGTGGCGCTGGCCACGTGGGCCCTGCAGTCGAAGACGCCCTTCGTCAGCTGCGGCGCCGCCGGCGGCAAGCGCCTGGCGCACAAGGTGGACGTCGACGACCTGTCGCAGACCACCCATGACCCCTTGCTCGCGCAGGTGCGCTACCGGCTGCGCAAATTCCACGGCGCGCCTCGCGAGGGCAAGCGCATCGGCGTCCCTTGCGTGTTCAGCCGCGAGGCGGTGGCGCCACCCGATCCGTCCTGCGACATCGCGGGCGACGGCTCGCTCAATTGCCACGGCTACGGCTCCGTGGTCGCGGTGACGGCCACCTTCGGCCAATGCGCGGCGGGGTGGGTGCTGGACCGCATGGCCACCCAGCGCACCGCCGCAAGCTGACCCCTTCAAGGGCGAGCCACGGCGCGCTCGCGCATGGCTCCTTCGGACCGTCGGAATGGCCCTGCACTGACATGCGAGCGGACCGCGCGCGGGAACAATGAACGCGTGGTACCGAGTGCGAGAACAGCAGGACATTCCGCATGACCGAAGGGCAGGCCCCGCAAGACCGGGAGGCGG
Source organism: Acidovorax sp. (assembly GCA_036675905.1). GTDB lineage: Bacteria > Pseudomonadota > Gammaproteobacteria > Burkholderiales > Burkholderiaceae_C > Ramlibacter. Next base: position 8,013 of record JAKFEA010000310.1, read on the forward strand.
CCCTCGAGGCCGGCAGCGCAGTGGGTGGCGCGCGCGACAGAAGGGCAGGGGCTATCCACACGCCATCGCAGCAGGTGGTCGAAGCCTCGCAGATGACGGCCTTCACGCGGGCCTTCGCGGCACACACCGGCGCCGATCTCCAGTCCTGGCAGGACCTGCACTCGTATTGCGTGCAGCACTCGCGCGAGTTCTGGCGCTTCTTCGCGCACTGGTGCGGCACGGGCCCGCGCTTCGGCGGCTCGCTCGACCCGGTCCGCATCGGGGAGACCTGTGAGGAGGCCCGGTTCTTCCCGGGGCTCACCCTCAATTTCGCCGACAGCCTGCTGAACCTGGAGGTAGCCGACGCCGATGCGCCAGCCCTGACCGCCTGTCGCGCGGATGGCCGTCGCAAGCGCTGGACCCGCGGCGAGCTGCGCGATGCGGTGGGGTCGCTGGCGCAGTCCCTCGTCGCCCTGGGCGTGAAGCCGGGCGACCGGGTTGCAGCCCTGCTGCGCAACGACGATCTGGCCGTGCTGGCCGCCCTCGCTGCGGCGGCCGTGGGCGCGACGCTGTCCACCTCATCTCCCGACACGGGCGTGGAGGCCATCCTCGATCGCTTCAGGAGCATCGAGCCTCGCCTCTTGTTCACCCACGCCGCACCGCGGCCCTGGGACACGGGCCTGCCCCTCGCAGACAAGGCGGCAGCGCTCTGCGACGGCCTGCCCTCGGTCACGACCGTCGTGCCGCTGGACGGCGACACGCTGGCGCGACCGGTGGCGGCAGCGGTGGTCCCGCTGCGCGAGCTGTGGCGCAGTGATCCGACGCGGCCCTTCGACTGGCCGGCGTTCGGCTTCAACCACCCGCTGTTCATCATGTTCTCGTCGGGCACCACCGGCCGGCCCAAGCGCATCGTGCACGGCGCCGGCGGCAGCCTGCTCGAGCACCTGAAGGAGCACCGCCTGCACTGCGACCTGCGCCCGGGCGATCGCCTGTACTTCCACACCGGCTGCAGCTGGATGATGTGGAACTGGCAGTTGTCGGCGCTGGCAGCGGGCGTGGAGATCGTGAGCTACGACGGCCCGATCTCGTCCATCGACACCCTCTGGCGCCTGGTGGCCGCCGAGCGCGTGACGGTGTTCGGCACCAGCCCGCCCTACCTGCGCATGTGCCAGGAAGCCGGCCTCGCGCCGGGCCGGCAGCTGGACCTGGGCGCCCTGCGCGCCATCCTGTCGACCGGCTCGGTGCTGCACGACGAGCAGTTCGAGTGGGTGGCGCAAGCGGTGAAGGACCTGCCCCTGCAGTCGATTTCGGGAGGCACCGACATCCTGGGCTGCTTCGTGCTGGGGAATCCGAACCTGCCGGTGTGGGCGGGCGAGGCGCAGTGCGCCAGCCTGGGCCTGGACGTGCAGGCACGCCGCGAAGGAGTGGCCGCCACAGCGCCCGGCATCGGCCAACTGGTTTGCGGCAACGCCTTCCCGTCCCGGCCGCTCGGATTCTGGGACGACCCGGACGGCACGGGCTTCCACAGTGCGTACTTCTCGCAAGCTGCCGGTGTCTGGAGCCACGGCGACCTCGTCTCGTTCTCGCCCGGCGGCGGCGTGCGCCTGCACGGGCGCTGCGACGGCGTGCTGAACGTGCGCGGCATCAAGTTCGCGCCGGGCGAGATCGAGCGCGTGCTCAGGGGCATTCCCGGCATTCGGGAGGCCATGGTGGTCGAGCGGCGCCCGGGCGGTTGCGAGCAGCAGATCGTGGCCCTGCTCGTGCTGGCGGACGGC
>JAKFEA010000311.1:0-2804 GCA_036675905.1 Acidovorax sp.
CGGTTCTTTTCCTCCGACAGGCCCAGCTTCTTCAGCGCCGCAACCAGCCAGTCGCGGTCGTCGGCGCCGGCGCCGGCATCGGTGTGCCTGGCTATCGCCTCGCGGATGGTCAGGCGCTCGAAGGGCGCCGCCAGGTCCACCGGCCGGCCCGAGTACGTCAGCTGCAACGCGCCTGTCGCCTTCTGCGCGGCGTCGCGCACCAGCGCCTCGGTGAAGTCCATCAGGTCGCGGTAGTTCCAGTAGGCCGCGTAGAACTCCATCATCGTGAACTCGGGGTTGTGGCGTACCGAGATACCCTCGTTGCGGAAGTTGCGGTTGATCTCGAACACCCGCTCGAAGCCGCCCACGATCAGGCGCTTGAGGTACAGCTCCGGCGCGATGCGCAGGAACATCTGCTGGTCCAGGGCGTTGTGGTGCGTCGCGAACGGCCGCGCGTTGGCGCCACCGGGAATCGGGTGGAGCATGGGTGTCTCCACCTCCAGGAAGCCGTGCTGGACCATGAAGTCCCGGATGCCCGAGATCGCCTTGCTGCGCGCGACGAAGCGCCGGCGCGCCTGCTCGTCGGTCATCAGGTCCACGTAGCGCTGGCGGTACTTGACTTCCTGGTCGTTGATGCCGTGGAACTTGTCCGGCATCGGGCGCAGGCTCTTGGTCAGCAGGCGGATCGCGGTGGCGTGCAGCGAGAGCTCGCCGGTGCGGGTCTTGAACACCTTGCCCTCGGTGCCCACGATGTCGCCCAGGTCCCAGTGCTTGAACGCGGCATAGGCCTGCTCGCCGACGGTGTCGCGGGTGACGTAGACCTGGATGCGGCCACTGGCGTCCTGCAGCGTGGCGAAGCTGGCCTTGCCCATCACGCGCTTGAGCATCATCCGGCCGGCCACCCGCGCGACGGCGCCTTCGGCTTCGAGCTGCTCGGCGGGCTTGTCGCCGTGCGCGGCGTGCAGGTCGGCGGCGTGGTCGGCGGGCTTGAAGTCGTTGGGAAAGGCGACGCCCTTGCCCTCGCGTTGCGCATCGCGCAGCGCCTTGAGTTTCTCGCGCCGCTCGGCGATCAGCTGGTTGTCGTCGGCGGATGCGGCGGGCGCCGCGGGCGTTTGGGGTTCGGACATGGGCAAGGGGCGGGTTGCGGGCGGCGCAGGGACAAACCGCTGATTTTAGGTTTGCCGGGCTGCCGCTGCCGTCGGGCTACGGATAATCGCAGCCCATGTTCCTCCGCGCCGGCGCCCTGTCCCTGGCCTTGCTGCTGGCCAGCCGGCTGCTGGGAGTGGCGCGGGAGTCGGCGCTGGCCGCGGCGTTCGGCAGCAGCGGGCTGGCCGATCTGGCCGTGCTGGCACTGACACTGCCGGACTGGATCGCCTCGGTGCTGGCCAGCGGCGCGCTGGCTTACGTGCTGCTGCCGGCCTGGGCCGGCCAGGCGCCGGGCCAGGTTGCCTTCCTGCAGCGGCGCGTCGCTGCCTGGCTGCTGGCCGGTGGGCTGGGGCTGGCGGCGGCCTTGTGGCTGCTGCGCGGCCCGGTGGCGGCGTGGCTGGCCGGCGGCATTCCGCCGGCGATGCGGCCGCTGGCGGCTCAGGCCCTGGTCTGGAGCGCGCTGGCCATCCCGGCAGCGCTGTTGTCTGCGCTATGGGTCACGCGCCTGCAGCACGAACGCGATTTCGCCGGCATGTACGGCGCCAACCTGGTGGTGAACGCGGTGCTGATCGCTGCCATCGTCGCGGCGGGCCTCAGCGCGTCTGCGCCGTGGGCCGTCGCCGTGCTGGGGCTGGGCCTGCTGCTGGCGATGGCGCTGCGGCTGCTGTGGCTGCGGTGGCGGCATCCGCCCGCTGCCGCCGGAACCGCCACCGCAGCCCCGCCCGCTCCGCTATGGCTCTGGGCCATGCTGGCCGCCGGCTTGCCGCTGGCCTTGCCGTTCGCCGCCCGGTCCATCGCCTCGCAGGCCGGCGCGGGTGCGCTGGCCACTTTCAACTACGCCTGGAAGCTGGTGGAGCTGCCGCTCATCCTGGCCATCCAGCTGGTGGCCTCGCTGGCCTTCCCGGCCATCGCGCAGGCCTTCGCCGGTCAAGGCGACCGCCCGCGCGACATGGCTCCGCTGCGGCAAGGCTTCGCGCTGGCATGGACGCTCGCCTGCGCCGCCGTGGCCGGCCTGGTGCTGGGCGGGCCCGCGATGGCGCAGCTCCTGTTCGGCTGGGGCCGCATGCAGCCGCAGGCCCTGGCGCTGGTGGCCCATTGGGGCGTGGCCGGCAGCTGGGGCCTGTTGCCGCAGGCGATCGCCGCGGTGGCGCTCACCGCGCTAGCCGCGCAGCGGCGCATGCGCCCGGCGGGCGCGGCTTATGGCGCGGCGCTGCTCTTGCTGCTGGCCGCCGCCGCCGCGGGGGTGGCCGACGGCTTCGTGCTGATGCAGGTGCTCAACGCGGGCTACTCGCTGGTGGCGGTGGCCTGCCTGCTGGCGATCGGACCCGAGGCGCGGCAGGCGGTGCCTTGGGCGGTGTTCGCCCGCTCGGGCGGCGCACTGCTGGCGGTGATGTTGCTCGATCGCTGGCTGGCGCCGGCGGGCTGGTCGCTCGTCGCCCAACTGGGCGCGGCGGGACTGGCGGCGGCGGCGATCGTGCTGCTGACGGTGTGGCGCAGCGCCGAGTTGAGGCAGGCGCTGGGCCGATAATTCCCGGCTGCCCATGCTCGACCTGATCCAGATCACCAACGACCCCGCCATGGCGCGGCGCTGCGATGCACTGGAAGGTATGCGGCTGTTTGTGGACCTCGAGCGGCTGGGCAAGGCTGAGCGGCAGGCCGGACGCGACACTTTCATCAGC
>JAKFEA010000312.1:0-17266 GCA_036675905.1 Acidovorax sp.
TCGTCCAGCTTGGGCAGCTGCGCCTCGCGCACGTCGTCCAGGCGGATCACGTGCCAGCCGAACTTGGTCTTGACCGGCTGCTGGGTCGTCTGGCCCTTGGTCAGCTTGACCATGGCATCGGAGAACTCGGGCACGTAGCTGGCCGCGCTGCCCCAGTCCAGGTCGCCGCCGTTGGCGCCGGAGCCGGGATCCTTGGACTGCTTCTTGGCGATGTCCTCGAACTTCTGGCCCTTCTTGAGGTTGGCGATGATGGCCTTGGCCTCGTCTTCCTTCTCGACCAGGATGTGGCGCGCCTTGTATTCCTTGCCGCCGTTGGCCGCCACGAACTTGTCGTACTCGGCCTTGATTTCCTCGTCGGTCACCGGGTTCTTCTTCTGGTGGTCGGCGAACAGTTCGCGGATCAGCAGGGTCTGGCGGGCCAGTTCCATCTGGTTGCGGAAGTCGTCGCTGCCTTCCAGGCCGCGCTTCTGCGCCTCCTGCATGAACACCTCGCGCGCGATGACTTCTTCCTTCAGCTGGGCGGCGACTTCCGGCGTGACCGGGCGGCCCGACTTGGCGAACTGGGACGCCAGCACGTCCACCCGGGTCTTGGGCACCGGCTTGCCATTGACGATGGCGACGTTCTGCGCTGCGGCGGGCAGCGAGGCGCACAGGAAAGCAGCGGCTACGGCCGCCAGGAGATGCTGTTTCATCGGGGGTGGATCCCTATCAAGGGTGTCGGAGAGGCGGGAATGTCAGGAGGTTTCGATGGCCAGGGCGTGGATGCCGGCGTCGATGAAATCTCGCAGCGCATCATACACAAGGCGGTGGCGCGCCACCTTGGGCTTGCCGGCGAACAGGGGGGAGTCGATCCGCACCCGGAAATGGGTGCCGACACCGGTGCCGTCCTGGCCGGCATGGCCCAGGTGCTGGACGCTTTCGTCCACCACTTCCAGCCGGGTGGGCGACAGGCGCTCGGCCAGCCTTTGCTGCAGGGCCTGCGCGGTGATGCCGGTGCCCATGGCTATTCCGCCTCCGCCTTCATGAACCGCGACAGGTAGGCGGCCTGGGCCAGCACGAAGGCGAGCATCAGCCCGAGCCCGCCGAACAGCTTGAAGTTGACCCAGGTGTCGGTCTCGAAGTTGAACGCCACCCACAGGTTGATCGCGCCCATGGCGGCGAAGAAGCCGACCCAGCTCCAGTTCATCACCCGCCAGGCGGCGTCGGGCAGCGTCATCTGCGCGCCCATCAGGGACTTGAGCAGGTTCTTGCGGAACACCAGCTGGCCGGCGGCCAGCACGCCACCCATCAGCCAGTACAGCACGGTGGGCTTCCACTTGATGAAGTCCTCGTTGTGCGCCAGCAGCGTGGCGCCGCCGAACACCACGATCACCCCCAGGCTGAGCCAGTGCATGGGCTCGACCTTGCCGCTGGACCAGCGCACCCAGGCGATCTGCGCCACCGTCGCCGCGATGGCCACGCCGGTGGCCACCCAGATGTCGAACAGCTTGAAGGCGACGAAAAAAACGACGATGGGCAGGAAATCGATCAGCAGTTTCATTCGGGCTTCTGGAAATCGAGGGAGGCGGAGTTCATGCAATAGCGCAGGCCGGTGGGCGCCGGGCCGTCCGGGAAGACGTGGCCCAGGTGGGCGCCGCACTGCGCGCAAACGGTTTCGGTGCGGATCATGCCGTGGCTGGCATCGCGGATCTCCTTGATGGAGCCGGGCACCGCCTCGGAAAAGCTGGGCCAGCCGCAGCCGGCATCGAACTTGGTCACCGAATCGAACAACTTGTTCCCGCAGCAGATGCAGTGGTAGCTGCCGTCGGCCCACACCGCCTCGTACTTGCCGGTGAACGGGCGCTCGGTGGCGGCATGCCGCGTGACATCGAAGGCGCCGCGCTCGGCGCCTTTCTGCGCCAGCAGGGCCTTCCATTCGTCTTCGGACTTCTGGACAGGGTAGTTCATGAGGAGCAGCTGATCTCGATGTGGGAGGCCCATTCGGGCGGGAAGCCGGCGAGCGCCTCGTGCGCCGGGTGCTCGTCGAAGGGCGACTGCAGCACTTCCAGCAGCTCGGCCACGCCGCCGAAGTCCTTCTGCCTGGCCCGGCCGATGGCCATCTCCGCCAGGTGGTTGCGCAGCACGTACTTGGGATTGGTCCGCAGCATCGCAAGCCCTGCCGCCGGGCGGTCGCCGGGCAGGCGGGCCGAGTAGTCTAGCAACCAGGCGTCGAAGGCTTCGCGGTCCAGGAACAGGTCGCGCAGCGGCTCGACGGGGCCGCCGGCCACGTGCCGAGACAGGCGCCGCCAGAAGATCGTGTAGTCGACCCGGTCCTTGGCCAGCCGCTGCAGGATGCCTTCGATCAGCGCGCGGTCTCCCTCGCGCGCATCGGCCAGCCCCAGCTTGGCCCGCATCCGCAACTCCAGCTCGCGCGGGAACACCGTCTTGTACGACTCCAGCGCCGCCAGCGTGGTCTCTTCGTCGAGGATCAGCGGCAGCAAGGCCTGGCCGAGGCCGAACAGGTTCCAGTACGCCACGTTGGGCTGCCGGTTGAAGGCATAGCGCCCCATCTCGTCGCTGTGGTTGCAGATGTGGCCGGGATCGAAGGCGTCGAGGAACTGGAAGGGGCCGTAGTCGATGGTCAGGCCCAGGATGCTCATGTTGTCCGTGTTCATCACGCCGTGGCAAAAGCCCACCGCCTGCCACTGCGCCAGCAGCGCCGCGGTGCGCTCGCTAACGGTTTCCAGCAGGGCCGCGTACGCATTGCCGCCGAATCTTTCGGTCGAGCGGCACTGCGGGTAGTGGCGGTCGATGACGTAGTCGGCCAGCTGGCGAAGTTCCTCCTCCTGCCCGCGCGAGGCGAAGTGCTCGAAATGGCCGAAGCGCACGAAGCTGGGCGACACCCTCATCACGACTGCGGCGGTTTCGATCGTCTCGCGCCGCACCGGCGCGTCGGAACCGGTCACGCTGAGCGCGCGGGTGGTGGGAATCCCCAGCCCGTGCATTGCCTCGGAGCACAGGAACTCGCGGATGCTGGAGCGCAGCACCGCGCGGCCGTCGCCCATGCGCGAGTAGGGCGTGCGGCCGCTGCCCTTGAGCTGCAGTTCCTGCGGACCGCTCGCCGAATCGATCTCGCCCAGCAGCAGCGCCCGCCCGTCGCCCAGCTGGCCGGCCCACACGCCGAACTGGTGGCCGCTGTAGACGCTGGCCAGGGTCCGCGTCCCGGCGATGGGCAGCGAGCCGGTGAGGGCGGCAACGCCCTCGGCGCTCGCGAGCAGGTCCGGGTCCAGGCCCAGCTCATCCGCCAGCGCTCCATTCAGCCCGACGAGGTAAGGCTCGGGCAGAGGCTGCGGGGACAGCTCGGTGTGGAAGGCCGGGCCCAGTTCGGCAAAGCCGTGCCGCCAGCGCACGCCCAGGTCCAACTCGCGCGGGGGCGCGTCGACCAATTGGTTCATGCGCCATTGTCCCCGGCCCGGGCTTCCCCGGGGGCCCGAGGGGGTGACCGCGTTCCGGCGCCGGACGTTGCGGCGGCACGGATGGCTTAGGCAATTCGCCTATGGCATGGCCATTGACACCCCCGGGATAATTCCCTAGCTGTCGAGCGGCGCCACCGGCGCCAGCCCAGGGAGGAAACAAGAATGAGCAGCATGTCCGTGGCCGCGCGCGCGGCCGTCAGGGTTCCCGATGCGCCGCCCGCGCCGAGACCCCCCGCAGTCGCGCCAGCCGCACCCCGCGACATCGCCATCGACGAGCTCGAGATCCGGCACCTGCGCCAGCCCGACGAGATCGCCCGCGTGCTGCACCTGCGCCAGGAAATCCACCTTCCGTCGGCCGCGCTGGCCGACCCCGAATTCGCAAGCCGGGAAAAAAAAGAGACCAGCACGGTTTCGTCGCCGGATTCCTCTGGCGTGGCACCTGGATTGGAACCATTCGTCTTATTCCGCTCGGCCTCGGCCTGGCGCCCTGCGAGAAGCTGCTGGTGAACCAGGCCACCTCGCCCCAGCCAATGCCGGCCGCCTGGGAGGTGGGCCGGCTGGTGGTCGCGCCGGAATACCGGGCCGGCCCCGAGGCACTCAAGCGCTGCCTGTTCCTGACGCTGGCCCACCTGCTGGACAACCTGCAGGTGGAGAACCTGTTCGCCACCTGCACCCCGTTGCTGGGTCGCCTGTACCGCCGCTTCGGCTTCTCGGTGATGCTGAAAGACGCCTTCGAGGGCGAGGACGGCAGCTACTCGCTGATCCACGGCGACGTGGCCACCGTGTTCCGCGCGCTGGCCGGCAGCGAGCAGGAGCAGCGCCACGCCCAGCACCGCCTGGCCACGCTGCGGCTGCATTGAACGAAAGCCCGCCATGAACCGGTTCGCGCGCGTTTTCGCCCACTACGAGGCCTACCACGCCTACGGTCCGCCGCGCCTGAAGTACATGGGCTACCTGGGCGCGATCACCTATTTCGCGTTCTTCTTCCTGCGCTTCACGCGCAGCAACCCGGAGGTCTGGGACGACATCGGCTTCCGGCTGGTGGCCATCGCGCTGTTCCTGGGCATGGGGCTGAAGGACCACTGGCCGCGCCGCCTGAAGCCGTACTACATCCGCTACTCCTACGTCGTCCTGCTGTATTGCCTGCCGTGTTTCACGGTGCTGGTGGCGCTGCAGCGGGGCGGCGGCGTGCCGGCGATCTCCAACGCCTTCATCGTGCTGTGCTTCCTGGTGATGCTGACCGACTGGCGCAACACGCTGGTGATGCTGGCTGCCGGCACCGGGCTGGCCGCGCTCTGGTACGTGCTCACGGTCGACCAGCCGAGCGTGCCGATGGACCTGGTGGCGCAACTGCCTGCGTATGCGCTGATCGTGATCGGCGGCAACCTGTTCAAGTTCTCCACCGAGCAGATCGACGCCGAGCGCAAGCTGCGTGCCACGCAAGGCCTGGCCGGCTCCATCGCCCACGAGTTGCGGCACCCCCTGGCCCAGGTGCGCCACAGCCTGCAGGCCATGCAGCGCGTGTTGCCCGCGCCGGGGCTGTCGGGCCAGCTGGCGCCGATCGGGCCGGGCGACGTCGACACGCTGTACCGCCACCTCGCGCACGGCGATCAGGCGGTGCAGCGCGGCCTGCAGGTGATCTCGATGACGCTGGACGAGGTCAGCGCGCGCCCGCTGGACACGGCCAGCTTCTCCTACCTGTCGGCCGCCGAGGTCGTGGCCAAGGCGGTCGAGGAGTACGGCTACGACAGCGAAGAAGAGCGCGCCGCGGTGGACGTGCAGGTGCAGGAGGACTTCCAGTTCCTCGGCGACGAAACGGCCGGCCTCTTCGTGCTGTTCAACCTGATCAAGAACGCGCTCTACTACCTGCGGCTGCAGCCGGGCACCCGGGTCTGGATCACGGTCGGCGGGCAGCAGGTGAGGGTGCGCGACAACGGCCCCGGCATTGCGCCCGAGGTGCTGCCCACGCTGTTCGAGCCCTACCGCTCGGTCGGCAAGTCGGGCGGCACCGGCCTGGGGCTGGCGTACTGCCAGCGCGTGATGAAGGCCTTCGGTGGCTCCATCCGCTGCCAGTCGCAGCCCGGCGCCTTCACCGAATTCACCCTGCAGTTCCCGGCGGTGGGCGAGCAGGCGCGCCAGGAGCACCACGCCCGTGCGCTGGCGCAGGCGCGCGAGGCGCTGGCCGGCAAGCGGCTGCTGATGGTGGAGGACGACAGTGCCCAGCGCGCCGCCACCCGGCACAAGCTGCGGCCGGCGGAGCTGGTCATCGACGAGGCCGCCGACGGGCAGCAGGCGCTGGACCTGCTGGCCCGCCATGCCTACGACCTGGTGCTGCTGGACCTGAACATGCCGGTGGTCGACGGCTACCAGGTGGCCCAGCGGCTGCGCCAGGGCCAGTCGCCCGCCAACCGCTACGTGCGCATCGTCGCCCACACCAGCGAGCCGGCCTACGTGGCCCGGGTGAAGACCCAGCGCGCCGGCATGGACGGATTCGTCGCCAAGCCCTGTGCCCAGTTGCCGCTGGTGCAGGCGCTGGTGGCGGCGCTGCAGCGCCAAGGGGCGGAAGTGGCCGCCCATGCGCTGGCCGGCCGGCGCGTGCTGCTGGCCGACGACAGCGCCTACAACCGGCGCGCGGTGGCCGCTTACCTGCGCGAAGCGGGGTCCGAGGTGGTCGAGGTGGACCATGGCCGGGCGGTGCTGCAGGCGCTGGCCGAAGGGGTGGCCTTCGACGCCGTGCTGATGGACCTGGGCATGCCCGGCATGGGCGGGCTGGAAACGGCCCGCGCCGTGCGCGCCAGCCGCCAGCCTTGGGCCGGTGTCCCCATCGTGGCGCTGACCGCGCACTCCGACGCACCGGCCATGCAGGGTGCGCGCGAGGCGGGGATGGATGGCTTCCTGGTCAAGCCGGTCGAGGCCATGCAGCTGTACGAAGCCCTGGGGGCGGTGCTGGCCGGCGGTGCGGCGCAGGCGCAACCGGCCAGGCCCGCCGCAACGTCGGCCCCGGGTGGCGCCGACGCACCCCTGCTCAACGAGGCCCGGCTGCAGAGCTATTGCCGGCTGGGCCTGCTGGACGAACTGCTGGCCGACTACCTGCCCGAGATCGCACGGCTGGTCGGCGAGCTCGATCGGTCGGTGCAGGCGCAGGACCTGGCCCGCGCGCAGGAAACGCTGCATTCGCTGCTGGGCATGAGCGGCGAGGCGGGGGCGCTGGCGCTGTACCAGCTGGTGCGCCGCGTGTACGTGCCGGTGCTCGAGGAAAAGCGCTGGCCGACCGCCGCCGACTGGCTGCAGCAAGTGCAGGCGCTGGCGGCCCGTACCGAGCAGGCGCTGCGCGACTACGGCGCCCGCCAGCAGCGTCCCCAGGAGGCCTAGCATCCGGGCCATGGAATCGGGCATCGCGCGCGGCATCCTGTTCGTGGACGACGACGAGCGCTCGCGCAAGTGGTTTGCGCGCAGCTTCGGCGGCGAGTTCGACGTCGCCACCGCCGGCAGTGCCGGCGAGGCGCTGGCGACCCTGGCCGAGCGCGGCGACCGGTTCGCGGCCCTGGTCACCGACTACCGCATGCCCGAGCAGGACGGCATGGACCTGCTGTGCCGCGTGCAGCGCGAGCACCGCCACGTCGTGAGGCTGCTGGCCACGGCCTATGCCGAGAAGGACGTGGCCATCGCTGCGGTCAACCAGGGCCGGGTGCTGCGCATCCTGGAAAAGCCGCTGGAAGACGAGCCCACCCGCGAGGCGCTGCGCGAGGCCTTGGCCCTGCATCGCACGCAGGCGCTGGAGCGCGCCATGAACGAGAACCGGGCGGCAGCACTGCGCGAGACGCTGGGGTTCCTGGCGCACGAGCTGAATACGCCGCTGGCCACGGTGCGCGGCTGCGTGGCCAGCGTGGCCTCGCGCCACCTGCCGCCGACACCGCAATCGCCGGCCGGGATCGCCCGCTTCGAGGAGCACCAGCCCGGCGAGCTGCTGGCGGCACTGGAGCGCGCCGAGCGGCGCGCCCAGTACTGCCAGTCGCTGGTTTCCACCTTCCTGCAGTCGGCACGGGACGCCTATCCCGGCGCCGCGCCGCAGACGGTCGGCGCGGCGGCGCTGCTGGCGGCCCTGCGCGACGAGTTTCCGTTCGAGGACGGCGAGCGCGGTTGGGTCACGTTCCGCGTGCTGCAGGACTTCCGCCTCCCGGGCCGGCGCGACCTGCTGTACCTGGTGCTGTGCACGCTGGCCAAGAACGCGCTGCAGGCGCTGCGCGACACGCCGCAGCCGCGTCTGGCCATCGAGGCCGGCTGCGAAGCGGGCGAGGGCGGCCCGCGCGGCTGGATCCGCTTCGCCGACAACGGCCCGGGCATTCCAGCGGCCGTCCTGGAGCGCCTCACGCGCGAGCCGGTCACCACCCGCGGCGCCAGTGGTGGCAACGGCATGGGCCTGATGTTCTGCCAGCGCGTGATGCAGGCCGCGGGCGGCGCCGTGCGCGTCGAGTCCACCGAAGGCGTCGGCACCACGGTGTGGCTGGACTTCCTGCGTTCGGTGCAGCCGGCCGAAGCGGCGCCGGCCTGAGGCTCGCTGTTCCGCGCGTGACGAGAACGCGCGGCGCGCACGCCGGCCGCTTTCGCATTTCGCCTTAGCATTGCGTTTTTCCGGACAACGAAGCCGCAAGACAAGGAGACGACATGCTCGGCCTGATGCAAAGCCAACCCCTTTCGATCTCGTCGCTGATCGAGTTCGCCGACCGCCACCAGGGCGACGGCGAGATCGTGTCGCGCCGGGTGGAGGGGGACATCCACCGCTACACCTGGCGTGACGTCGCCCGGCGCTCACGGCAGGTGGCGGGCGCGCTGGACGGCATGAAGCTGCTGTTTTCCGACCGGGTCGCCACGCTGGCCTGGAACGGCTACCGCCACCTGGAGCTGTACTTCGGCGTGTCCGGCTCCGGCCGCGTGCTGCACACGATCAACCCGCGCCTGCACCCGGACCAGATCGCCTGGATCGCCAACCACGCCGAAGACCAGGTGCTGTGCTTCGACGCCACCTTCCTGCCGCTGGTGCAGGCCGTGCACGCCCGCTGCCCCACCATCCGGCAGTACGTGATGCTGTGCGACTCGGGCAAGGTCCCGGCCGATACCGGCATTCCCGACCTGGTCGCCTACGAAGACTGGATCGGCGGGCAGCCGACCGGCTACGAGTGGCCGCAGTTCGACGAGAACTCCGCGTCGAGCATGTGCTACACGAGCGGCACCACCGGCAACCCGAAGGCCGCGCTCTACAGCCACCGCTCCACCATCCTGCACGCGTACGCCGCGGCGCTGCCGGACGTGATGGGCCTGTCGGCGCGCGACTCGGTCCTGCCGGTCGTGCCCATGTTCCACGTCAACGCCTGGGGCATCCCGTACTCGGCCGCGCTGACCGGCTGCAAGCTGGTGTTCCCCGGCCCCGCCATGGACGGCAAGTCGGTCTACGAGTTGATCGAAGCCGAGAAGGTGACCTTCGCGGCGGGGGTGCCGACGGTGTGGCAGATGCTGCTGGGCCACATGAAGCAGGGCGGCCTACGCTTCTCGACCCTGCAGCGCACGGTGATCGGCGGCTCGGCCTGCCCGCCGGCCATGATCGATGCCTTCCGCGAGGGCTACGGCGTGGATGTCCTGCACGCCTGGGGAATGACCGAGATGAGTCCGCTGGGCACCCTGTGCACGCTGAAGAACAAGCACCTGGCGCTGCCGGCGCAAGAGCAGATGAAGCTGCGCCTCAAGCAGGGCCGCGCCATCTTCGGCGTCGACATGAAGATCGTCGGCGACGGCGGCAAGGACCTGCCGTGGGACGGCAAGGCCTTCGGCGACCTGTACGTGCGCGGGCCCTGGGTGGTGCGCGAGTACTACAAGGGCGAGGGCGGCGATCCGCTGGTGGACGGCTGGTTCCCGACCGGCGACGTCGCCACCATCGACGCCGATGGCTTCATGCAGATCACCGACCGCAGCAAGGACGTGATCAAGTCCGGCGGCGAGTGGATCAGCTCGATCGACATCGAGAACATCGCCATGGCGCACCCTGCGGTGCAGATGGCGGCGTGCGTGGGAATGAAGCACCCGAAGTGGGACGAGCGTCCGATCGTGGCGGTGGTGAAGAAGCCCGGAGCCGAAGTCACGCGCGAGGAACTGCTCGAGTTCTACGAGGGCAAGATCGCCAAGTGGCAGGTGCCCGACGACGTGGTGTTCGTCGACGCGATCCCGCTGGGCGCCACCGGCAAGATGCTCAAGACGAAGTTGCGCGAGCAGCTGAAGGACTACCGGTTGCCGTCGGCCTGACCCTCCGCCCCGGCTCTGTCTCCTTCGCGATAACGGAGCAGAGCCTTACGGGCATTCCCTGACGGTTGCGCTGCACGAAAAAATGTACCCTGCCCGCACTGCAAACCACCCAGGAGACACGAGATGAGTTTCGCGCTGAGGCATGTCACCGTCGCTGCCATGGTCGCCATGTGCGGCACCGGTTTCGCGTTCGCACAGGGTACCAAGAACCAGACGGTCCGGATCGCGTTCATGGACCCGCTCTCGGGTCCGTTCGCGAACGTCGGCCAGAACCAGCTCAAGAGCTGGCAGTTCGCGGCCGAGCAGCTGTCCGGGCGCGCCCCATCGGGCGTGAAGTTCGAGGTGGTCGGCTTCGACAACAAGGGCTCGCCGCAGGAAAGCCTGAATACGCTCAAGGCCGCCATTGACCAGGGCTTCCGCTACGTCACCCAGGGCAACGGCTCGGGCGCGGCCACGGCCATCCTGGACGCGGTCTCCAAGCACAACGCGCGCAACCCCGGCAAGGAGATCGTCTACCTCAACTACGCGGCGGTGGACCCGTCGCTGACCAACGAGAAGTGCGACTACTGGCACTTCCGCCTGGACGCCGACACCAGCATGAAGATGGAGGCGCTGACCTCCTTCATGAAGGACCAGCCGCAGGTCAAGAGCGTCTACCTGCTCAACCAGAACTACTCGCACGGCCACCAGGTCGCCAAGTACTTCAAGGACGCGATCAAGCGCAAGCGCCCCGACGTCAAGATCGCCGGCGAGGACCTGCACCCGATCGGCCAGGTCAAGGATTTCGCGCCTTACGTCGCCAAGATCAAGCAGTCGGGCGCCGACACCATCGTCACCGGCAACTGGGGCCAGGACCTGACGCTGCTGGTCAAGGCGCTCAACGACGCCGGCCTGAAGATCCCGATGTACACCTACTACGCCGGCGTGACCGGCACGCCCACGGCGCTGGCCGCCGGCGGCGACAGCGAGGTGTACGTGGTGGCGTACGGCCACTCCAACCACACGGGCGAGATCGGCAAGCTGGCCACCGACTTCCACAAGAAGTTCAACGACGACTACTACACCTTCGCCACCTACAACGGCATCACCCTGCTGAACAACGCGATGGCCAAGGCCGGCTCGACCGACCCGGTCAAGGTGGCCAAGGCGCTGGAAGGCCTGTCGGTCAAGAGCTTTGCCGGCGACGTGCAGATGCGCGGGTCCGACCACCAGCTGCAGCAGTCGATGTTCATCACCAAGTGGCAGAAGGCCAAGAAGGGCGAGTACAGCGTCGAGAACACCGGCTACACCTTCGTGAACATCAAGCAGATGGATCCGTACGTGTCCAGCACGCCGACCAGCTGCCAGATGAAGCGCCCGGGGGCGTAAGCCACGGCGCGGCTACCGCCGCGTCTCGCAGGGGCTAGGGCCTCGGGGCTGGAGGCTGGGAAAACAGCCGTCGTGCTCCCGGTCGCTAGCCCCTCTTCATGGGCCCGGCGTGCCTCCTGCCTGCCCCCAGTCCAGTCCCCAGTTCCTAGCCTCCAGCCCCTAGTGGAATTCTTCACCATCTCCCTCCTGAACGGCATCAGCTACGGGCTGCTGCTGTTCATGCTCAGCTCCGGCCTCACGCTGATCTTCAGCATGATGGGGGTGCTCAATTTCGCCCACGCCAGCTTCTACATGCTGGGGGCGTACTTCGCGTTCACCACCGCGCAACTGGTGGGCTATTGGCCGGCACTGGTCGTGGCGCCGCTGCTGGTGGGCGTGCTGGGCGCGCTGTTCGAGAAGTACTGCCTGCGCCGCGTGCACAAGTTCGGGCACGTCGCCGAGTTGCTGATCACCTTCGGCCTGTCCTTCATCCTGCTCGAGATGGTGCAGCTGGTCTGGGGTACGGGTTCGGTCGACTACCGCGTGCCGGAGGTGCTGGACGGGCCGCTGTTCACGCTGTACGGCACCCAGTTCCCGATGTATCGCGGCTTCATGATGCTGGTGGCGGTGCTGATGCTGGTGGCCATCTGGTTGCTGCTCACGCGCACCCGCATCGGGCTGGTGATCCAGGCGGCGCTCACGCACGCCGATACGGTGGAATCGCTGGGCCACAACGTGCCGCGCGTGTTCATGCTGGTGTTCGGCGGCGGCGCCGCACTGGCCGGGCTGGCCGGCGTGATCGGGGGCAACGCCTTCGTCACCGAGCCGGGCATGGCCGCGACCGTGGGCTCCATCATCTTCGTGGTCGTGGTGGTCGGCGGCATGGGCTCGCTGTCGGGCGCCTTCCTGGCCTCGCTGCTGATCGGCGTCGTGCAGACCTTCGCGGTGGGCGTGGATGCGTCCATCCAGGGCGCGCTCGACACCCTCGGGCTGCAGGTTTCCTCCGACACCTATGGCTACGCGCTGTGGAAGCTCAAGATCAGCCAGGTGGCCCCGATCCTGCCTTACCTGTTCCTGGTGCTGATGCTGATCTTCCGCCCCAAGGGCCTGCTCGGCACGCGGGAGGGCTGACGCGATGAGCACCTTGACCGAAACCCAGGAATCGCCGGGCGTCGCCCAGGAAAGCGGCCGCGTAGGCGTTCCGATGCCGGTGGCCGGCGCAGCGCCGGCGCGCATCCCCGCCTCGGGCGGGAAGGCCGGCTACTACGAGTTCAAGCCGTACAACGTGGGGCGCTGGATCATCTGGTCCCTCTTCGCGGCGCTGTTGCTGGTCGCACCGCTGGTGTTCACCAGTTCGCTGTCGCACACGATGCTCAGCCAGATGGGCATCGCGATCATCGTCTGCCTGTCGTACAACATGCTGCTGGGGCAGGGCGGCATGCTCAGCTTCGGCCATGCGGTCCATTCCGGGCTGGGATCGTTCCTTGCGATCCACACCCTCAACCTGGTTTCCGCCGGCACGCTGCCGCTGCCCGTCAGCCTGGTGCCGATTGCCGGTGGCCTGGCCGGACTGGCGTTCGCGCTGCTGCTGGGATGGGTGACGACCAAGAAGGCCGCGACGCCGTTCGCCATGATCACGCTGGGCATCGGCGAACTGGTATGGGCCTCCTCGCTCATGTTCCCCGAGTTCTTCGGCGGCGAAGGCGGCGTCTCGGGCAACCGGGTCACGGGCTCCAAGCCGTTCGGCATCACGTTCGG
Source organism: Acidovorax sp. (assembly GCA_036675905.1). Taxonomy (GTDB): domain Bacteria; phylum Pseudomonadota; class Gammaproteobacteria; order Burkholderiales; family Burkholderiaceae_C; genus Ramlibacter. The sequence goes on from JAKFEA010000312.1 coordinate 12,855, forward strand.
CCCGCAGATCCAGCTGTATTACCTGATCGCGATCTACACCTTCGTCTGCACCGGGGCCATGTACGCCTTCACGCGGACGCCGCTGGGCCGCATGATCAATGCGGTGCGCGACAACCCCGAGCGCGTGGAGTTCGTGGGCTACAACACCCAGATGGTGCGGTTCATCGTGTTCTGCGTGGCGGCCTTCTTCGCCGGCATCTCGGGCGGGCTGGCGGCACTGAACTTCGAGATCGTCACCTCGGAGGTGGTCAGCGGCCCGCGTTCCGGCGCGTACCTGCTGTTCACCTTCCTGGGCGGCGCCACCTTCTTCTTCGGGCCGATCATCGGCGCCGTGCTGATGGTGCTGGCCTTCGTGTTGCTGTCGGAATTCACCAAGGCCTGGTTGCTGTACCTGGGACTGGTGTTCCTGTTCATGGTGATGTACGCCCCCGGCGGCATCGCCAGCCTGATCATGATGAACGTGCGGGTGGCCGCGTTCGGCCGCCTGCGCGAGCTGTGGGTCAGCTACCTCGCGCTGGGCGCGACGGCGCTGATCACGCTGCTGGGGGCGGCCGGCATGATCGAGATGGTGTATCACCTCAAGCTCAATCCGGCGCTCGGCCCGGAGCTGGAGTTCCTGGGCGTTGGCCTCAACGCCCACGGGCTGGACAGCTGGTTCGGTTGCGCCTTCGTGATGCTCAGCGGGCTGGGCCTGTTCGAGCTCACGCGCCGCCAGTTCGTGCGCCAGTGGGGCGAGATCCAGGAATACATCGAGAAAGAGACCAAGCGCAGGGAGACGCAGCCATGACGGCGGAGTACGCGCTGGAACTGCGCGACCTGCGCAAGAGCTTCGGCAAGACCGAGATCATCCGCGGCGCCAACCTGGCGGTGCGCCCGGGCGAGCGGGTGGCGGTGATCGGCCCCAACGGCGCCGGCAAGTCGACGCTGTTCAACCTGATCAGCGGCCGCTTCGAGCCCAGCAGCGGCGAAGTGCTGCTCAATGGCCAGCGCATCGACGGCAAGCGGCCGTTCGAGATCAACCGGCTCGGCTTGTCGCGCAGCTTCCAGATCACCAACATCTTCCCCAAGCTCAGCGTGTTCGAGAACCTGCGCTGCGGGGTGCTGTGGAGCCTGGGCTACCGCTACACCTTCTTCAAGTTCCTCGCCGGCCTGCACGACGCCAACGAGCGCGCCGAGCAACTGCTGGAGATGATCCACCTGGAGCGCAAGCGCGACGTGCTGGCGGTGAACCTGACGTACGCCGAGCAGCGCGCGCTGGAGATCGGGGTCACCATCGGCGGCGGCGCCGGCGTGATCCTGCTGGACGAACCCACCGCCGGCATGAGCAAGAGCGAAACGCGGCGCTTCATCGAACTGATCAAGGAAGTGACCGTCGGCAAGACGCTGCTGACGGTGGAGCACGACATGGGCGTGGTGTTCGGCCTGGCCGACAAGATCGCCGTGGTGGTGTACGGCGAGGTGATCGCCTTCGACACCCCGGAGAACGTCCGTGCCAACCAGCGTGTCCAGGAAGCCTACCTCGGCTCGCACGTCGCCGACGCTCAGGTGGGGGCGCATTGATGCTGAAGATCGACAACCTCCACGCCTTCTACGGCAAGAGCCACGTGCTGCATGGCGTCAAGTTCGACGTGCAGCCGGGCGAGATCGTGGCCCTGCTGGGCCGTAACGGCTCCGGCCGCTCCACCGCTGCCAAGGCGATCATGGGCATGGTCGAATGCACCGGCTCGGTCGACTGGAAGGGCGAGCCGGCGCTCGGGCGCAAGCCTTACGAGATCGCCCACCTGGGCATCGGCTACGTGCCGGAGAACCGCGACATCTTCCCCACGCTGACGGTGCACCAGAACCTGATGCTCGGTCAGAAGCGAGCCAACCAGAAAGGCCGCTGGTCGTTCGACGACATGTACGCGATGTTCCCGCGGCTGAAGGAACGGCAGCACACCGAGGCCGGGGTGCTGTCGGGCGGCGAGCAGCAGATGCTGACGCTGTGCCGCACGCTGATGGGCGACCCGGACCTGATCATCATCGACGAGCCCACCGAAGGGCTGGCGCCCAAGATCGTCGAGCTGGTCGGCGAGTACCTCAAGAAGCTCAAGGAGCGCGGCCTGTCCGTGCTGCTGATCGAGCAGAAGCTGACCATCGCGATGGCGGTGTCCGATCGGGCGCTGGTGATGGGACATGGCAGCATCGTCTTCCAGGGCACCCCCGACAGCCTGCGCGCGGACGCCTACACTCGAAAAGAGTGGCTGGAAGTGTGATCCGCCCGAACGCGGACAGCCGGACGCAGAAGTCGCAGAAGAAGCGCAAAAGACGCAAAGAAGTCATCAGGGGCTTTTCTGCGCTCTCTGCGCATCTTTCGCGTCTTCTGCGTCCGGGGGTCCGCCTTTGTCCCGACCGGGACAAGCGCGCATTGCACTGCAGCAAGCCTTTCCTAGAATCGCCCAGAAGCGAACGAGCGTTCTTTTTCCATCTCCAGGAGCACCGCACATGACGGCTGAATACAAGGTGCACGGCGACGTGGCCGTGATCACGATGAACAACCCGCCCGTCAACGGGCTGGGCCTGGTCCTGCGGCAGGCGTTTGCCGCCGGGCTGGAGAACGCCAATGCCGATCCGGCCGTGAAGGCCATCGTGGTCACCGGCGCCGGCAAGGCCTTCTCGGGCGGCGCCGACATCAAGGAGTTCGGCTCGCCCAAGGCGATCGCCGAGCCCAACCTGTTGTCGCTGATCCTGGCGCTGGAGAACTCGCCCAAGCCGACGGTGGCCGCGGTGCACTCCGTGTGCATGGGCGGCGGCCTGGAGCTGTCGCTCGGCTGCCATTACCGCATCGCCGCGCCCGGCTGCAACGTGGCGCTGCCCGAGGTCAAGCTGGGCCTGATCCCCGGCGCCGGCGGCACGCAGCGCCTGCCGCGCGTGCTGGGCGTGGAAACCGCCCTCAACATGATCGTCTCGGGCGAGCCGGTCAAGAGCGAGCTGCTGGCGCAGCAGCCCGGGCAGAAGCTGTTCGACAGGATGGCGGCTTCGCCCGAGTCGCTGCTGGAGGAGGCGCTGGCGTTCGCGCGCGAGGTCGCCGACAAGCGCCCGCTGCCGCGCGTGCGCGACCTGCCCTGCAAGCACCCGCGCGGCGATGCCTACTTCCAGTTCGCGCGCAACATGGTCAAGGGCATGGCGAAGAACTTCCCGGCGCCGCTCAAGTGCGTCGATGCGGTCGAAGCCGCCACGAAGAAGAAGTTCGACGACGGCATGGTTTACGAGCGCGAAGTCTTCATCAACCTGATGCTCACGCCGGAGAGCCGCGCGCTGCGCCACATCTTCATGGCCGAGCGCGCCGCCTCCAAGATCCCCGACGTGCCGGAAGACACGCCCAAGCGCGAGATCAAGTCGGTGGCCGTCATCGGCGCCGGCACCATGGGCGGCGGCATCTCGATGAACTTCCTGAACGCGGGCATTCCGGTGACCCTCCTCGAGATGAAGCAGGAGGCGCTGGACCGGGGCATCGCCACCATCCGCAAGAACTACGAGGCGCAGGTCAAGAAGGGCAAGCTCAAGCAGGACAAGTACGAGCAGCGCATGGCCCTGCTCAAGACCACGCTGTCCTACGACGATCTCAAGGACGCCGACCTGGTGATCGAGGCCGTGTTCGAAGAGATGGGCGTCAAGCAGAAGGTCTTCGAGGCGCTCGACAAGGTCATGAAGCAAGGCGCCATCCTGGCGTCCAACACCTCGACCCTGGACGTCAACAGGATCGCGGCGTTCACGAAGCGCCCGCAGGACGTGGTCGGCACCCATTTCTTCAGCCCGGCCAACGTGATGAAGCTGCTGGAGGTGGTGCGCGGCGAGAAGACGGCCAAGGACGTGCTCGCCACCGTCATGGCGATCGCCAAGAAGATCAGGAAGACGGCCGTGGTCTCCGGCGTGTGCGACGGCTTCATCGGCAACCGCATGATCGAGCAGTACAGCCGCCAGGCCGGCTTCCTGCTGGACGAGGGTTGCACGCCACAGCAGGTGGACAAGGCGATCGAGAAGTTCGGCTTTGCCATGGGCCCGTTCCGCATGGGCGACCTGGCCGGCAACGACATCGGCTGGGCGATCCGCAAGCGCCGCGCCGCCGAGCGGCCGGACATGAAGTACAGCCGCACTGCCGACAAGCTGTGCGAACTGGGCCGCTTCGGCCAGAAGACCGGCGCCGGCTGGTACGACTACCAGCCCGGCAAGCGCGACGCGATCCCCTCGAAGCTGGTCGAGGACATGGTGGCCCAGCACCGCAAGGAGCTCGGCATCGAGCCGCGCAAGGTCTCCGACGAGGAGATCGTCCAGCGCCTGGTGTTCTCGCTGGTCAACGAGGCCGCGCACATCCTGGAGGAGGGCATTGCTTCGCGCGCCAGCGACATCGACATGGTCTACCTGACCGGCTA
>JAKFEA010000313.1:0-4753 GCA_036675905.1 Acidovorax sp.
CTGCTGCTGCTGATCCTGCTGCCGCTGTTGTTCCTGCTGCTTTTGCGGATCCTGCTGCTGCTGCGGGTTCTGTTGCTGTTGCTGCTGGTTCTGTTCCTGGTTCATGTCGACTCCTGAAGGTCAGTTGCGATCCCGTATGGGCCAGTCCCCACTGTAGGTCGGCAGGGGTCCGACGCAGGTAGGGGAATGCTGACCCTCAGGTAGGACGCGGTGCTGATCGATGGAAGCTGCTTCGGTCGATCGGGCCGTGAAGGCCTACTGCACCGCCTTGCGCAACGCCTGGTCGATGTCCCAGAGGATGTCCTCCACATCCTCGATCCCCACCGACAGCCGGATCATGTCGGAGCTCACGCCAGCGCGCTCGAGCTCGGCTTCGTCCAGCTGCCGGTGCGTGGTCGAAGCGGGGTGGATCACCAGCGTCTTGGCGTCGCCGATGTTGGCCAGGTGGCTGAGGAACTCGCAGGCATCGATGAAGCGCTCGCCGGCGCGCGCCGGGTCGGCAGCCTTGATGCCGAAGGTGAGGATGCCCGAGCAGCCCGGGGCGCCATCGACGGCGCGGAACTGCTTCTTCGCCAGCGCATGGTCAGGAGATGAAGTCAGGCCGGGGTAGTTGACCCAGCCCACCAGCGGGTGTTCGCTGAGGAATTCGGCCACCCGCTGCGTGTTGCGGCAGTGCGCCTGCATGCGCAGGTGCAGGGTCTCGATGCCCTGCAGGATCAGCCAGGCGTTGAGCGGTGACAGCGACGCGCCGAAGGTGCGATTGACCTCCATGCGCGCCTTCATGGTGTAGCCGAAGTCGCCGAAGGTCTCGTAGAACTTCACGCCGTGGTAGGCGCGGCTGGGCTCCAGCATCTCGGGGAACTTCTCGCGCGCCAGCGGCGAGCCCCAGTCGAACTTGCCGGATTCCACGATCACGCCGGCCATGGTGGTGCCATGCCCGCCCAGGTACTTGGTGGCGCTGTGCACCACGATGTCGGCGCCGAAGGCGAACGGATTGCACAGGTAGGGGCTGGGCACGGTGTTGTCGATCACCAGCGGCAGGCCGTGCTCGTGCGCGATCGCGGCCACCGGTTCGATGTCGAACACGTTCACGCGCGGGTTGCCCAGCGTCTCGCCGAACAGCGCGCGCGTGTTCGGCCGGATGGCCTTGCGGAAGTTGTCGGGGTCGCGCGGGTCGACGAAGGTGGTCTCCATCCCCAGGCGCGAGAAGCCGATGCCGAGCTGGCCCACGCTGCCGCCGTACAGCGTGGAGGCCGCCACGATGTGGTCGCCGGCCTTCAGGATGGCCAGCAGCGCCGTCATCTGCGCCGCCATGCCGGTGGCGCAGGCCAGCGCGGCGCGGCCGCCTTCCAGCGAGGCCACGCGCTCCTCCAGCACCGCCACGGTGGGGTTGCTGATGCGGCTGTAGACGTTGCCGAAGGTCTGCAGGTTGAACAGGCTGGCGGCGTGCTCGGCCGAATCGAACACGAAGCTGGTGGTCTGGTGGATCGGCGTGGCGCGCGCGCCGGTCACCGGGTCGGGCGTGGCGCCGGCGTGGATGGCGCGCGTGCCGAAGCCGTAGTCGCGGTCCTGGGTCATCGGATTCAGTAGGGAAGTTGCTGCGGCCGGCGCGCGGAGATCACGCGGGTATTCACGCCGGCCCAGTTGAGGCCGCCGAACAGGCGGGCGTGCTCGATCTTCACGCAGCGGTCCATCACCACCTCGAGGCCCGCCGCCCGGGCCTTTGCGGCGGCCGCTTCGTTGATCACGCCCAGCTGCATCCACAGGCACTTGGCGCCGATGGCGATCGCCTCGTCGGCGATGGGCGGGATGTCCTCGCTGCGGCGGAAGCAATCGACCATGTCGATGGTCGCGCCTTGTCCCGCCAGCGCCTGCGCGGCGGCGGTCACGCTGGGGTAGCTGCGCTCGCCCAGGATCTCGTCGGCCTTCGGATTGACGGGCACGATGCGGTAGCCGTGCGCCTGCATGTACTTGGCCGCAAAGAAGCTGGGCCGGTGCCACTGCGGCGACAGGCCCACCACGGCCAGGGTGCGGCAAGTGCCCAGGATGCGCCGCAATTCGCTGATCGAACTCATGCGGCGAGTTTAAGCACGCAGCCAGGCGGGTGAAACGCGACACCGTCCTACCCGCCACCGCGCTGGCTCAGCCTATGGTGACGCGCTCGAATGACCCGCACGTTCATGCACCCCATCCGCCGGCGCCTGCTGCTCAAGCTGAGCGCCGCCACGGCCGTGCCCGTGCTGCCGGGCTGCCTGTGGCAGGACGGCGAAGCGCAGGCGGCGCAGCCCGGCTTCACCATCGGCACCAACCTGTCGGGCATGGAGTGGCCCAAGCCGGGCATCCGCCGCGGCAACAGCACCCTGCCCAACCTCCACTTCACGGTGCCGCGCCGCGCCGACATCGCGTGGCTGGCCGAGCAGGGTTTTCGCAAGAACCGGCTGCCCGTGCTGTGGGAGCTGCTGCAACCGGTGCTGCACGACAGCCGGCCCGATGCGGCGGCGCGTGCGCTGGTGGGTGAGCCGGGCGAGTTCCATCCCCTCTATGCCCAGCTCGTCACCGACGTGCTGGACGCCCACGCAGCCGCGGGCGCGACCTGCATCCTCGACCTGCACAACTATGGCCGCTATCGCGATTTCCGCTACCGGGCCGATGGCGGCGTGCCCGGCTTGCGCAAGGGCCTGACGCCGCTGCACCGGGCCTTCACCGAAGACTCGCAGGGCATCGTCGAGCGGATCTTCTCGCTGGCGCCCGGCGCCACGCTGACGCAGGCCCACTTCGCCGATTTCTGGGCTCGCGCGGCCCAGCGCTGGAAAGGCCACAAGGGGCTGGCCGGCTTCGGGCTGATGAACGAGCCGCACGACCTGCCGCGGCCCGGCAGCACCGAGCCCAGCGAGGCTGGCGGCGAGGACCTGGCGATCTGGCCGGCGTACGCGCGCGCAGGCATGGCCGCCATCCGCAAGGTCGACATGGACACGCCGATCTACGTGGGCGGCAACGAGTGGAGTTCGGCCATGTCCATGGCGGGGCGCAACCCCGGCTTTCCGCTGCAGGGGGAGCGCCTGGTGTACGAGGTGCACCTGTACCTGGATGCGGCCAGCAACGGCCATGCCTTCGACTACGACATCGAGCGGCGCAAGGACTTCAGCGCCGGCTTCGGCGGACGCGCCATCGATGCGGATACCGGGGCGAAGCGGCTGGCGCTGGCCAGCGAGTGGGCGCGCGAGCGCAAGCTCAGGCTCGCACTGACGGAAGTCGGCATGCCGGTGGACGACCCGCGCTGGCAGCGGATGTTCCAGCGCACCCTCGAGCGTGCCGCGCACGATGGCGTGGAGGTGTACAGCTGGATGGGCGGCAACCACTGGCCGATCCGCAACTACCCGATCCACCATGTGCCGGGCTGGTACCAGCACCGCACGCTGGTGCCCGCGGTGGCCGGACCGATGCAGCAAGCGGCGCGCATCGCCAAGGTCACGCTCTACGACGAGGGCCCCGGCTGGGCGGAAGGCGGACGCGCGGTGGAGATCACCCTGCAGGCGCGCGGCTGGCTGCGAGAGCCGCTCAAGGTGACCGTCAGCGCCAGCAGCGGAAAACTGTCATCGACGCAGCTGACGCTGCCTGCCGGCGCCAACACCGCGGTGGCCTATCGGTTCACGCCGGAAGCCGGCCAGGTGGCGACGCTGAGCTACGCCGCTGCGGGCGGCGTGGTGCCGCCGCCGTCGCGCAAGGTGTATGCACTGGCCGATCCGCTCGCGCATGCCGCGCGCGACCTCGCGGAGGCCGCCCACGCGATCCTGGCGAAGTACGGAGCCAGCAAATGGGAGATGGGGCACGCCCACACCGATTACGTGGGCGGTGCGCCGGCGCGCGATGGCCAGCCGGTGCGCGCGGTGGCGGACTCGGGCTTCGGCTCCAGCACCGCCAACGCGATGGAGATGCTGTGCTTCATCAACACCGACAACCCGGACGCCGGGGCTATCCGGCCGCCGGTGTTGCGCGAGGTGGAGGGCCGCAAGGCGATCGACCTGTCGGCGCCGGGCAGCTGGGGGCTGTGGTGCAAGAAGCGGGCTCCGATGCCCGGCGTGCAGCCGAACCCGCGCAACCGCGTGCCCTACGACCTGGAAGGCGAGTACTTCGCCATCGCCGCCCTCCGCGTGCCCGATGAGAACGCCGGCGGAGTGGTGTTCCAGGCCTCGCGGGCCGAGGCGCGGCAGGCCAGCGAGCTGATGCTGGAAGGCGGCGTTCCGCAGGCGCGCTGGACCGGAGGCGAAGGGCGACAGGCCGTGCTGCGCGCGCCCGAGCGACTGGGGCCCGGTGCGCCCGCGGTGCTGGCCCTCACCAGCGCGCCGGGCGCACAGTCACTGCGCGTCGACTCAAGAGTGGTGGCGCGGGCTGAGGCGCGGTTCGCGCCTGCGGTGTTCGACCAGCTGCTGATCGGCTGGGGCTTCAGCGATCACTACCCGCGCGACAGCCTGCGCGGCCAGGTGTTCGGCGCGATCGCCGGCAAGGGCCGCCCCAGCGAGGCGGAGCTAGCGGTGCTGGAGCGCTACCTGCGGTCGCTGGCCGGGTAGGCGCGGGCCTTCAGGTCGCGCTCTTGTACTTGATCGAGCAGCCGTAGGGGCGCGTGGTGGCTGCGGTGATCGGCTTGCCGGCGAGCGCCTCGCCCAGCCCCTGCTTGACGTAGTTGGTGGCCTTGCCGATGTCGTCGGGGTTGCTCGACGGGATGCTGTCGATGCCGCCGGCATACACCAGTCGC
>JAKFEA010000314.1:0-16412 GCA_036675905.1 Acidovorax sp.
ATGATCCTGTTCTTCCTGCCCTGGCTGGACAAGAGCCCGGTCAAGTCGATCCGCTACCGCCCGAACTGGCACAAGGGCGTCTATGCCGCCTTCGTGGTGGTCTTCCTGGTGCTCGGCTACCTGGGCGTGCAGCCGGTGACACCGGTCTTCACGCGGATGGCGCAGGTCGGCACGCTGCTGTACTTCGGCTTCTTCCTGCTGATGCCGTGGTGGAGCCGGCTGGGCGAGTTCAAGCCCGTGCCCGACCGGATCACCTACGCCGCGCACTGACCGGGAACGACCCAAGATGAAAAAGCTCTTCCTCTCCCTGGCGCTGTCGCTGGCGGCGCTGCTGCCGGTCCTGCCCGCCTACGCGGCCACCGAAGGGATTGCCTGGGACCAGGCGCCCGACATGACCAACGACCTGCCGGCCCTGCAGACCGGCGCCAAGCTGTTCGTCAACTACTGCCTGGGCTGCCACTCCGCTGCCTACATGCGCTACAACCGCCTGGGCGACATCGGCCTGACCGAGCAGCAGATCAAGGACAACCTGCTGTTCACCACCGACAAGGTGGGCGACACCATGAAGGCCGCGATCGACCCGAAGCAGGCCAAGGCCTGGTTCGGCGCCAACCCGCCCGACCTGACCCTGGTCGCGCGCTCGCGCTCCGGCCACGGCGGCACCGGCGCGGACTACCTGTACACCTTCCTGCGCACTTTCTACCGCGACCCGAACCAGGCCACCGGCTGGAACAACCTGGTGTTTCCCAACGTGGGCATGCCGCATGCCCTCTGGCAACTGCAGGGTGAGCGCGAGCCGGTGTTCGAGAAGGTCAGCGAGCACGGGCACGACGTGCAGGTGTTCAAGGGCTGGAAGCAGGTCAGTCCCGGCGCGATGACGCCGACCGAATACGACGCGGCGGTGGCCGGCCTGGTGGGCTACCTGCAGTGGATGGCCGAGCCGGCGCAGAACTCGCGGGTGCGCGTGGGCGTCTGGGTGCTGCTGTTCCTGCTGGTCTTCACCGTGATCGCCTGGCGCCTGAACGCCGCGTTCTGGAAGGACATCAAGTAAACAGGAAACGCGGCCCCGCTGCGCGGGGCGCGCGTCCTTTGAAGGACACGGTCGGCTGCATGCCGGCCGTGTTTTCACTTTTTTAGGAGCTACTAGCCATGATGGTGCTGTACTCGGGGACCACCTGCCCCTTCTCCCACCGCTGCCGGTTCGTGCTGTTCGAAAAGGGCATGGACTTCGAGATCCGTGACGTCGACCTGTACAACAAGCCGGAAGACATCAACGTCATGAACCCCTACGGCCAGGTCCCCATCCTGGTCGAGCGCGACCTCATCCTGTACGAGTCGAACATCATCAACGAGTACATCGACGAGCGCTTCCCGCACCCGCAGCTGATGCCGGGCGACCCGGTCGATCGCGCGCGCGTGCGGCTGTTCCTGCTCAATTTCGAGAAGGAGCTGTTCACCCACGTCAGCACGCTCGAGGCGCGCAGCAACAAGGGCAACGAGAAGGCGCTGGAGAAGGCCCGCTCGCACATCCGCGACCGCCTGACCCAGCTGGCCCCCGTGTTCCTGAAGAACAAGTACATGCTGGGCGAGAACTTCTCCATGCTCGACGTGGCCATTGCCCCGCTGCTGTGGCGCATGGACTACTACGGGATCGAGTTGTCCAAGAATGCGGCCCCGCTGCTCAAGTACGCCGAGCGGATCTTCTCGCGACCGGCGTACATTGAGGCCCTGACGCCGTCCGAAAAGGTGATGCGCAAGTAGCAAGAAGGCGGCAAGCCGCAACGATGAACGCCCTGGAGTCCACCTCGACGCGCCCGTACCTGATCCGGGCGCTGTACGACTGGTGCACCGACAACGGCCTGACGCCGTACGTCGCGGTGCACGTCGACGACACCGTCCAGGTGCCGCGCGAGTACGTCAAGAACGGCGAGATCGTGCTCAACATCAGCTTCGACGCGACCAGCTCGCTCAAGCTGGGCAACGAGTTCATCGAGTTCAAGGCGCGCTTCGCCGGCAGCGCTCGCGAGATCCTGGTGCCCGTCAATCGGGTGATCGCGATCTACGCGCGCGAGAACGGGCAAGGCATGGCCTTCCCCGTTCCGGTGCCCGGCGTGCCGGCGCCCAAGCCCTCGCCGCTGACCAGCGTCGCCGCGGCCGGCTCCTCGCCGGAGCAGGAGGGCAAGGTCGTGCAGCTGGTCAATCCCGACGGCAACGGCGAAGGCCCCGGGCCCGAAAACGAACCGCCCAAGCCGCCCGCCGGGCCGCGCCCCGCGCTCAAACGGGTGAAGTGACGTGCAAGCCAGCGCAGCTGGCGACGCACGTCATCCCAGCGAGCGAAGCGAAAGCGGGGATCCAGAATCCGATTCACCAGCGCAGCTGGCGACGGACGCCGCCAGCGAGCGAAGCGAAAGCGGGGATCCAGAGCGCCGCCCTAGAATTCGCCCACACGCCGATTTAGCTCAGTGGTAGAGCAACCGCCTTGTAAGCGGTAGGTCGTCAGTTCGATCCCGACAATCGGCACCACGTGCCGCGCCAGCGCAGGCGCCGGCACATCCGGTTACAGCTCAGCCGGACCGCGCTTGGACCTTGATCCGGATTGCGGTAACCTGCCAGCCCCGGCCGCGCAGATGAGCTTGAAGGGCAGGCAGCACCTGCCTCAGCTTGGCGGCCGCGGCGTTGCCCTCCACCAGCAGGCACCAGCCCGACCCCTCGATCGGGCCGGCCTTGACCCGGGGACGCAGCGTGGCGGGGATCAATGATTCGACCGCCCGGAGCCGCTCCGCGGACTCGCGCGCCAGCTCCGCCAGCCTCGCCAGTGTCGGCGAGTCGTCGGCGGCCTGTTGCAGGGTCACTGGATGGATGCGGCGGTTCACGGGTGGCGGTGACGAGAGGGGACGCGAGTGCACTTCATTATCACGGACGCCTGGCTCGCGAAGAGCCGCGCCATCCACCTGAGCGGCCCGCGGCTGCTGCTGGCGCTGGCCGGGCTTTCGCTGGCCCTGATGCTGTCGGCGGCCCTGCTTTACCACTGGGTGTTCCTCAAGGGCGCGCGCGAAGGCTGGCCGGTAGTCGGCACGCTGGTGCGGCTGATCGTGAAGGACGAATTCGAGCAGCGCGACCGCTACCTGCGCGAAAACCTCGACGCCATGGCACGCCGCCTGGGCGAGATGCAGGCCAAGCTGGTTCAGCTGGAGGCGTTGGGCGAGCGGGTGTCGGGCCTGGCCGGCCTCAATCCGGCCGAGATCAAGGCCACGCCGGGCCGCGGCGGCGCCCTCGTGTCGGGTCGGCCGCTGTCCATGGACGAACTCGACCGCACGCTGGCCGAGCTGGACGCGCTGGCCGAGCACGGCTCAGACCTGCTCACCGTGGTCGAGTCCCGCCTCTTCGACCAGAAGGTGCGCCGCATGATGATCCCCACCCAGCACCCGGTCGAAGGCCCGCTCGGCTCGGCCTTCGGGTGGCGCATCGATCCCTTCACCGGCCGCTCGGCCCTGCACACCGGTCTGGACTTCGAAGCCCATTCCGGCACGCCCATCCTCGCCGCGTCGGGCGGCGTGGTGGTCGCGCAGGAGCTGCACCCGGCCTACGGCCAGATGATCGAGGTCGACCACGGCAATGGCCTGGTGACCCGCTATGCCCACGCATCGCGCGCGTGGGTGCGCAAGGGCGACCTGGTCCGGCGCGGCCAGAAAATCGCCGAGGTCGGCACCACCGGCCGCTCGACCGGCCCGCACCTGCACTTCGAGGTGCTGGTGCAGGGCGTGCCGCAGGACCCGCAGAAATTCCTCAAGGCCGGCGCCGAGGTCGCATCGGCGCCCGCCGCGGCCGCGGGCGGCAAGCGAAGCCCCACTGCGGCCCGGCAGTAAAATCGTCCCCTTTGCCGTCCGGCCGGTGCTTGCATCGCCGCGCGGCAACCCCACCTGCTGCAGCACAAGAAGGATTGCGCTGCCCTGCCGGCCCTTCGCGAGCCGGCAGGGCAGCACCGCGTTCATGGCCACCAAGAACTTCCTCACCCAGATTTTCGGCTCCCGCAACGACCGCTTGCTCAAGCAATACCGGCGCACCGTGGCCCAGATCAACGCGCTGGAGCCTTCGCTGGAGCAGCTGAGCGACGACCAGCTGCGCGCCAAGACCCAGGAGTTCAAGGATCGCGTGGCCAAGGGCGAGACCCTCGATGCGCTCCTGCCCGAGGCCTTCGCCGTGGTGCGCGAAGGCTCCAAGCGCGTGATGAAGATGCGCCACTTCGACGTGCAGCTGGTCGGGGGGCTCGCGTTGCACCAGGGCAAGGTCGCGGAAATGCGCACCGGCGAGGGCAAGACCCTCACCGCCACGCTGCCGGTGTACCTGAACGCGCTGGCCGGCAAGGGCGTGCACGTGGTGACGGTGAACGACTACCTCGCGAACCGCGACGCGCTGTGGATGGGCCGGCTGTACAACTTCCTGGGGCTGACCGTCGGGGTCAACCTGCCGCAGATGCCGCGCGAGGAGAAGCAGGCCGCGTACGGCGCCGACATCACCTACGGCACCAACAACGAGTACGGCTTCGACTACCTGCGCGACAACATGGTCTACGAGCCGGCCGACCGGGTGCAGCGCACGCTGAACTACGCCATCGTCGACGAGGTGGACTCGATCCTGATCGACGAGGCGCGCACGCCGCTGATCATCAGCGGCCAGGCCGAGGACCACACCGAGCTGTACATCGCGATGAACAAGGTCGTGCCGCTGCTCAACCGGCAAGAGGGCGAGGCCGACCCGCGCACCGGCGAGGGCGTCATCAAGCCGGGCGACTTCACGGTGGACGAGAAGGCGCACCAGGTCTACCTCACCGAGATCGGCTACGAGACCGCCGAGCGCATCCTGGCCGAGCGCGGGCTGATCCCGGCGGGTGCGTCGCTCTACGACCCGGCCAACATCACGCTGGTGCACCACCTGTATGCGGCGCTGCGGGCCAAGCACCTGTACCACCGCGACCAGCACTACGTGGTGCAGGCCGGCGAGGATGGCCAGCCCGAGGTGGTGATCGTCGACGAGTTCACCGGCCGCCTGATGTCGGGCCGCCGCTGGAGCGATGGACTGCACCAGGCGGTGGAAGCCAAGGAAGGCGTGCCGATCCAGGCCGAGAACCAGACGCTGGCCTCGATCACCTTCCAGAACTACTTCCGCCTGTACGCCAAGCTCGCCGGCATGACCGGCACGGCCGACACCGAAGCCTACGAATTCCAGGAGATCTACGGCCTGGAGACGGTGGTGATCCCGCCCAACAAGCCGAGCCGCCGCGACGACCAGCTCGACCGCGTCTACAAGACCACGCGCGAAAAATACGCCGCCGCGATCCAGGACATCCGCGAATGCTTCGAGCGCGGCCAGCCGGTGCTGGTGGGCACCAGCTCGATCGAGAACTCCGAGATCATCGACAAGCTGCTGGACAAGGAAGGCCTGCCGCGCCAGGTGCTCAACGCCAAGCAGCACGCACGAGAGGCCGACATCGTGGCCCAGGCCGGGCGGCCGAAGATGATCACCATCGCCACCAACATGGCGGGCCGCGGCACCGACATCGTGCTGGGCGGCAACGTGGAGAAGGCGATCGAGGCGGTCGAGGCCGACGAGAGCCTGGACGCCGGCGCGAAGCAGCAGAAGATCGCGTCCTTGCGCGCAGCCTGGGAGAAGGACCACGCCCTGGTGGTCCAGCTGGGCGGCCTGCGCATCATCGCGACCGAGCGGCACGAATCGCGCCGCATCGACAACCAGCTGCGCGGCCGCTCCGGCCGCCAGGGCGACCCCGGCTCCTCGCGCTTCTACCTGGGCCTGGACGATCAGCTGATGCGCATCTTCGCCGGCGACCGGGTCAAGTCGATCATGGAGCGCCTCAAGATGCCCGACGGCGAGGCCATCGAGGCCGGCATCGTCACGCGCAGCATCGAAAGCGCGCAGCGCAAGGTCGAGGGCCGCAACTTCGACATCCGCAAGCAGCTGCTGGAGTACGACGACGTCGCCAACGACCAGCGCAAGGTGATCTACCAGCAGCGCAACGACATCATGGACGCGGCCGACCTGGGCCCGCAGATCGCGGCGCTGCGCGAAGGCTGCTTCACCGACCTGGTGCGCCAGTACGTGCCGGCCGAGTCGGTGGAGGAGCAGTGGGACATCACCGGGCTGGAGAAGGCGCTGGCGGACGACTGGGGCATCCAGCTGCCGCTGGGCCAGCAGGTCCAGGAGTCCAGCGCCATCACCGACGAAGACCTCCTGGAGACGGTGCTGAAGGCCGCCCACGAGGCCTTCGACCGCAAGGTGGAGCAGATCGGCGCCGAGAACTTCACCCAGTTCGAGCGCATCGTGCTGCTGCAAAGCATCGACACCCACTGGCGCGAGCACCTCGCCGCCCTCGACTACCTGCGCCAGGGCATCCACCTGCGCGGCTATGCGCAGCAGCAGCCCAAGAACGAATACAAGCGCGAGGCCTTCGAGCTGTTCGGCCAGCTGCTCGATTCGGTCAAGAACGAGGTCACCAAGGTCCTCATGACGGTGCGGGTGCAGTCCGGCGCCCAGCTAGAGCAGGCGGCGGAAGACCTGGAGGAGCGCGCCGAGCGCATCGCCAACGTCACCTACACGGCGCCCAACGAGACCGGCGAGGCCGAGAGCCGACTCGACGAGAGCACCGCAGCTTCACGGCCGACAGCCGCGGCGGCGGCGGTGGCTGCCGGGGCGGTTCCGCGGGTGGGCCGCAACGACCCCTGCCCCTGCGGCAGCGGCAAGAAGTACAAGCACTGCCACGGCCAGCTGGCCTGAGGCGGCCGGCCGCCACGATCCGTCCGCGGCCGGGTGCGCCGGGTCGCGACCTGTCAGAACTGACAGTGGCAACGCCTCCGCGTGGAGCTGCTTGTCCTTGAATGGGCGATGTCAGGCGCGAGTCCACCGCTTTTCACGGCCGCCGGTCGGGTGCCAACCCCCACGGCGCCGGCCCGCAATCGCGGTCCGTCAGGCCGAGACGCGGCGCTGCGGCTGGCGCGCCAGCCAGTGGTTGTAGCCGGCATCGCCCAGGCCGGCGGCATCCAGCAGGAACCAGGCCGCCAGCAGCTTGCCGTCCTCGCCGACCGGCAGGGCGTCGGCCACCTGCGGCGGCTGGCGCAGCGACTGGCTCACCTCCACGCTGGCCAGCCGGTGGCCGGCGCGAATGCCGGCCACGGTGGCGGCATCCAGCCCTTCGAGCTGCGCCATCTCGGCCAGGGCCGGCAGGGCGGCGGCGGTTTCCAGTTGCAGCCAGCCGGCACGCCCCGCGGCATCCAGCCCCAGCACGCCGAACGGATCGCCGATCACCACGTGCTCCACCCAGCGGCCCGCCGCCAGCGCCGCGAGATCGCGGGCCACGGCCGGCTCGCGCAGCAGCGCCTGCTGCTCGGGCTTGAGCGTCGCGCGCCAGGTCTGCGCATGGGCGGGATGGGGCACGGCCATCAGCCGCTCCACCACGTCCTGCAGGCGCCGGCCGATGTCGCCGGTCTGCTTGGGCATGAACTGCTCGATCAGGCCGCCGTTGAAGGCGTCGATGGCGACCTGGTCGTCGGCCTGGCCGGTGAGCAGCACGCGCGCGCCCGGCCACTCGCCCATGGCGGCCAGCACCTGCAGGCCGTCCACCTCGGGCATGGAGAAGTCCACCATGAACACCCGGGTCAGCGAGAAGCGCTCGCTGCTGCGCGCCCAGTACGCCAGCACCTGCGGCACCAGCGGCCGGCCGGCGCGCCACTGGTTCACCAGCTCCTGCTGGCTCCAGGCGTCGGCCTCCCAGAACGGCAACTCCTGCTGCAGCCGCGCGATGCACTCGCGTGGCTGCACGAACAACCGCGCGTGCCAGCGGCGCGGCAGCACCATCGCCAGCATCTCCAGGTAGTCCGGGTCGTCGTCCAGGAAGGCGAGGGAGCCGGGGCGGCTGAACAGGGGAAAGGTCATGCGTACAGGTCGGCCGGGCGCCTAGGCGGGCTCGCGGGGCCATTGCGCCGCGGGGGCGCTGTCTGCGAACGGGCCGGGGAACTGGTCCATGGGTCGGGTGGTCGGTGCGGTCACACGATGCTGCTATTGTCACAGCCCGGCGCACGATGAGGGCCGGGCGAATGGGCGAGCCTGCTAACTTTGACAGTGTGGACCTGGACACGGTCCTGAGCGACTGGGTGGGCGCCTTGCGCGACCTCTCGGTCGAGGCCGTCGCCGTGCTTGGCCCCGACCCCTTCGGCACGCCCGAGGACCGGCACGTGGTCGCCGTGCACCCGCCGCCGCTGGCCGGCGCTGCCCAGGCCCTGGCCGACAGCGGTGAGTTCGGCGCCGGCTGGCGCGATTCCGATGCGCCCCTGGTGGCCTGGCAGTACATCGCCCGCGCCGAAGAGCAGGGGGGCAGCCGCTGGCGGCTGCTGTGGGCGGCGCATGGCTACCAGACCCTGGTGCGGGTTGCGTTCCCGCTGCCGGCCGGGCGCGCCTTCGAGTGCTTCATGTTCAGCCCGCGCGCGCTGGGCGACCGGGGCGAGGCGGCGGCGCTGGCGTGGTCGGCGCTGAACGTCTGGCCGCGGGTGAAGCGTTGCATCGTCGCCGAGCGCTCCACGCTCAGCCCGCGCGAGCGCGAGTGCCTGGTGCTGGCCTTCCAGGGCCTGACGGCGCGCGAGAGCGCGCAGCAGCTGCACTGCGCCGAGCGCACGGTGAACTACCACCTGGCCAACGCCATGGGCAAGCTGCGGGTGGACAGCAAGCTGGCCGCGATCCAGCGCGCCTGCTGGCTGGGCGCCATCTGAACCGCCGCGGCCGCCGCCACGCGGCGTGCGCATTCGGAGGCGGTATATTGGCGCACCCTCTGCCCTGCCCTCGAGAGCCATGGATTCCTCCCACGACCGCACGGCTTCCCTGATGACCCCCGCCAAGCTGGCGCAAGTGGCTGCGGCCGCGCGCGCGCCGGTCTCGCCGGCGGCCTTCCTCGACCAGATGGCGGCCGACGTCGGCCACGCCCACGTCAAGCGGCTGGCCGAACTGCGGCTGGAGCTGGAAGGCCATGCGCGCGGTTCGCAGGCCGCGGCGATCCAGCCGGTGCTGCAGCGGCTGCGGCAGACGCTGGACCCGCTGGACTTCTCGCTGCTGCAACCCAAGGGCCTGTGGGCGGCGGTCACCGGCAAGAGCCGCGACGCCGGCGCCGGGTTCGCCGGCCGGGTCGAGCAGATCGACGCGGCCGCCAAGGCCTTCGCGCCCGAAGCCGCTGCCGTGCTGCAGCTGCAACAGCCCCACGCCGCGGCGGCCGAGCGCACGCTGGTGGAGTTCGAGGTCGAGTACCGTGCGCTCGACAAGCTCATCGACCAGGGCGCGCGCTGGCTGCAGGACATGCGCAACCAGCTCAAGACCCGCCAGGCCGAGGCGGCCTCCGACCTCGCCGCCCAGGAGCAGGTGCGGGTGGACGCGGCGCGCTGCGAAACCCTGGTGGCGCGGCTGAAGGCCCTGCGGGCCGCTGCCGCCGCCTCGCAGCAGGCGCACCAGCAGGTGCGCACCACCGCCGAGCGCCGCGCCGCGCTGATGGCCCAGATGCCCAGGGCGGCTTCCAACGAGATCCGGGAGTGGCGCTCGCGCCTGGGCACGCTGGCCTCCGCGGCCGTCGACGGCAAGGTCGCGGGACTCAACCTCGAAGGGCCGCGCGAGATCCACGAAGAGCTGCGCAAGCGCCTCGACCAGCTGCTGGCCGATTGCGGGCAGCTGCGCACGCACGAGGACACGCTGTCGCGCCAGCTCGCCGCCATGGGCGAGCAGCTGGCTGCCGCGGCCTGACACCGCCCGCGTGTCCCTGCTCGCCATCGACATCGGCAACACGCGCCTGAAGTGGGCGCTGTACGAGCATGCCCGCCCGGGCGCAGCCGCTGTGGCGCACGGCGCCGAATTCCTGGAGAACATCGACCGCTTGGCCGAAGGCCCCTGGGCCGCCCTTGCGGCGCCGCAGCGGATGATCGGCTGCGCCGTCGCCACCGACGCCGTGCGCCGCCGTGCCGAGCAGCAGGTCGAGGACGCCTGGGGCATCTCCTCGCAGTGGGTCCATGCCAGCTCGGAGGAAGCGGGCCTGTCCAACGGCTACGACCATCCGGCGCGGCTGGGGGCCGATCGCTGGGTCGCCATGGTCGGCGCGCGGCACCGCATGCTGGCGCAAGGGGCGGCGCGGCCCATGGTGGTGGTCATGGTCGGCACCGCCGTCACCGTGGAAGCGGTGGATGCGGGCGGGCGCTTCCTCGGCGGCTTCATCCTGCCCGGCCACGGCATCATGCTGCGCGCGCTCGAGTCCGGCACTGCCGGCCTGCACGTGCCCACCGGCGAGGTGCGCGAGTTCCCCACCAACACCAGCGACGCGCTGACCAGCGGCGGCACCTACGCCATCGCCGGCGCGGTCGAGCGCATGGTGCAGCACGTGCGCCGCCACTGCGGCGCGCAGCCGGCGTGCTTCATGACCGGCGGCGCCGGCTGGAAGATGGCGCCGCACCTGTCGGTGGCCTTCGAGCTGGTCGAGGGCCTCATCTTCGACGGCCTGCTGGAGATCGCCGCGCGGCGCTTCGCCGACACCTGAGGCCTACAATCCCGCATGCCGCTGTGCCCCCAGCGGCGCTTGTTCATCAGGGGCCATGTAGAGGAACACCATGTACAAAAACCTCGTGACGGCCTTCGTGGCCGCCGTTCTTTCGCTCCCCGCAGCTCCCCAGTCACCCCCCCCGCTGAAGATCGCGTGGGTGCATGTCGCGCCCCTCGGCGAGGCCGGCTGGGTGCGCCAGCACGAGGAAGGCCGCAAGGCCGTGCAGGCGGCGCTGGGCAACCAGGTCGAGACCCGCTCGGTCGACAACGTGCCGGAAGGCCCCGATGCCGAGCGCGTGATCCGCGACCTGGCGCGGCAGGGCTACGGCCTGGTCTTCACGCCCAGCTTCGGCTACATGGAGCCCACGCTGAAGGTGGCGCGCGACTTCCCGCAGGTGAAGTTCGAGTCCATCACGGGCTACAAGACCGCGCCCAACGTCGCCACCGCGAATGCGCGCTACTACGAAGGCCGGTATCTCGCGGGCGTGGCCGCCGGCCGCATGACCCGCACCCACGTGGCCGGCTACGTGGCGGGGTTCCCGATCCCGGAAGTGCTGCAAGGCATCAATGCCTTCACGCTGGGCATGCGCTCGGTCGACCCGGCGGCGCAGGTCAAGGTGGTCTGGCTGAACACCTGGTTCGATCCGCCGCGCGAGCGCGAGGCGGCGATGACGCTGTTCAACCAGCAGGCCGACGTGGTCGCTTTCCACACCGCATCGACCGCGGTCATGACCGCGGCGCAAGAGCGCGGCAAGCTGGCCATCGCCTACCACTCCGACATGCGCTTCGCCGCGCCCGATGCCCAGTTGCTCGCCGTGACGCACCACTGGGGCGACTACTACACGCGGCGGGCCAGGCAGGTGCTGGACGGCACCTGGAAGCCGGCTCAGTTCTGGGGCGGCGTGGGCGAGGGGATGGTGAAGGCGGAGCATTTCGGCCCCAAGGTGCCGCCCGCCGTGCGCGAGGAAGTGCTGGCGCGCCAGCGCGACATCGCGGCGGGCAAGTTGAATCCCTTTGCCGGTCCGATCCAGGACAACCGCGGGCGCACCGTGGTGCCCGCCGGGCGGGCGCTTTCCGACGAGCAGATCCTGGGCATGGACTTCCTGGTGGCGGGCGTGCAGGGCACACTGGGCAAATGAAAGCGTTCCGCGCCGCCCTGCTGCGCTTTGCCGAGGATGGCTCGGCCCTGTACGAGGAAGACGGCCTGCTGCTGGTGGGCCCCGGACCGGACGGCCGCCAGCGGGTGCGGGCGGCGGGGGCATGGCAGGCGCTCGCGCCCAACTACCCGGGCGTGGCCGTCGAGCACCTGCCCGGCAGGATCCTCGCGCCGGGCTTCATCGACCTGCACGTGCATTTCCCGCAGACCGACGTGATCGGCTCACCGGCCGACGGCCTGCTGCCCTGGCTGGAGCAGTACACCTTTCCGCACGAGGCCCGGTTTGCCGACCGCGCCTACGCCGACTCGGTGGCGCAGGTGTTCCTGGACGAGTTGCTGCGCCATGGCGTCACCACGCCGCTGGCTTTCTGCACCTCGCACCCGGCTTCGGTCGACGCGCTGATGGTGGCGGCGCGGGCGCGTGGCCTGCGGCTGATCGCCGGCAAGGTGCTGCAGGACCGGCATTCGCCCGACGGCGTTCGCGACGAGACGGCGCAGTCGCTGGCCGACACCGAGGCGCTGATCCGCCGCTGGCACGGGCAGGATCGCCTGGGTTACGCGATCACGCCGCGCTTCGCACCCAGCTGCAGCGAGGCGCAGTTGCGCGGCGCCGGCGAACTGGCGGCGAAGTACCCGGACGTGTGGATCCAGTCGCACGTGGCCGAGAACCGCGACGAGATCCGCTGGGCGCGCGAGCTGTTCCCCGACGCACGCAGCTACCTGGCGGTGTACGAGGGCTTCGGCCTGATGCGCGAGCGCTCCATCTACGCCCACTGCATCCACTTCGACGACGACGACCGCCGGCTGATGCGCAGCACCGGCGCCGCGGCGGCCGTCAGCCCCACCAGCAACCTGTTCCTGGGCAGCGGCTTCTTCGACTACGAGGGCGCGCAACGCATAGGCTTTCGCCATGGGCTGGCCAGCGACGTGGGTGGCGGCACCAGTTTCAGCCCCTTCCACACCATGCTCGCCGCGTACTGCGTGGGACGGGAGGGGCAGACCAAGCCCGGCGTCAGCCTCAGTCCGTCCAACCTCTGGTGGCAGCACACCGCCGGGGCTGCGCAGGCGCTGGGACTGGAGGGCGTGATCGGCAACCTGCAGCCCGGCTGCGAGGCCGACTTCCTGGTGCTCGACCCCCGCGCCACGCCGCTGCTGGCCCGCAAGGTGGCGCATGCCAGCAACCTGGACGAACTGCTGTTCTCGCTGATCGTGCTGGGCGACGACCGGGTGGTCGAGCGCGTCTGCATCGGCGGCGCGCCCGCCGCTTGACCTGGGCCGGGTGGCGGGGGCGAGCGCCCACCTACAATGCGCGGCCGAGGAGCAGCCGATGACGATCAAGAGCGACAAGTGGATCCGCCGCATGGCCGAGCAGCACGGGCTGATCGAGCCCTTCGAGCCGGGCCAGATCCGGCAGGTGAACGGCCAGCGCGTCATCAGCTACGGCACGTCCAGCTACGGCTACGACATCCGTTGCGCGCCCGAATTCAAGGTGTTCACCAACATCCACAGCACGGTGGTGGACCCCAAGAACTTCGACGAGAAGAGCTTCGTGGACTTCCACGACGACGTCTGCATCATCCCGCCCAACAGCTTCGCGCTGGCGCGCACGCTGGAGTACTTCCGCATCCCGCGCAACGTGCTGACGATCTGCCTGGGCAAGAGCACCTATGCGCGCTGCGGCATCATCGTCAACGTCACGCCGTTCGAGCCCGAGTGGGAAGGCTACGTGACGCTGGAGTTCTCCAACACCACGCCGCTGCCGGCCAAGATCTATGCCGGCGAGGGCTGCGCCCAGGTGCTGTTCTTCGAGAGCGACGAGGTCTGCGAGACCAGCTACAAGGACCGCGGCGGCAAGTACCAGGGCCAGCGCGGCGTCACCTTGCCCAAGGCCTGAGCCCGAACACGGCGTTCAGCTGCCGCCGGTGGCGCAACGCGCCGCGGCGAGGTCCCAGCCGGCCCAGCCGCAGCTCTTGAACAGCACCGGCCCGCTCGCCCGGGCCACGCGGCCCTGCACGACATCGCGCAGGGACGGGAACGCCGCCACGTCCAGACCGGCCTGGATCAGGTCACCTGCCTCGTGCACTGCGTCCATCGTGTCCAGCACGATGCGGCCGTGATCCGCGCAGTGGCGGCACAGTTCCGGCGCCAGTTCCACCATCTGCGGCGTGAACGCGCCGACGGCAGCGATGAATGCGTCGTCGCGCGGACGCGAACGCAGGACCACGCCACTGGCGGGCGTGCACGTCACCACGAGCGGACAGTCCGCCAGCGCCGCGTCGGGGTCGTCGACCACGCGGGCGGTCCGGCCCAGTTCGCGCGCGCGTTGCACGAGCCGCTCCGCGCTGGCGCGGCTGCGCGAAGCCACCCGCACCTCGCTCACCGGCAACCCGGCGCAAAAGGCCTCCAGGTGCGACAGCCCTTGCGCACCGGCGCCCACGATCAGCAAGGGGCCTTCCGGCACGGACGCCAGCCGTTGCGCCGCCAGCAGCGACACGGCCGCCGTGCGCTGCGCCGTGACCGTCGGGCCGTCCAGCACCAGCGTGCGCTCGCCGCTCGCCGCGTCGAACACGACCACGTCGCCCTGGATGGCCGGCCGCGGCGTGCCGGCATTCGCGGGCGTGAAGGTGATCAGCTTGGTGATGGCGATGCGGCCGTCCAGCGCCGGCATCACGAACAGGCTGCCGCCGCCGGGCAGCGCTTGCACCAGGCGCTCGGGCACCTGGACGGCCGGGTCGGCGAGCAGGGATTCGAGCGCGCGGACCAGCGCCTGCGGTTCGAGCGCGCGGGCCGTTTCGCCGGTGTCGAGGAAGCGGTTCATGCTGTCGATTTTGTCCTACGGCGGCTTGCGCGCCGGGCGGCGGGTGACTGTGCGCGGGCTCTCCTAGGATGGGCTGCACACGATGAGCGCCGCCACCGCCATGCTGTCCCGCCTGCTCGATCCCCATGATGGCCGCCCGCGCGACCCGGTGTTCTGGCTGCTTGCCGCGGCCATCGCCGGTGTCCAGCTGATGGCCTTGCTCGCGCTGTGCAACCGGCAGGTGGAAAAGGCGGAGATGCGACGCAGCACGGTCGTGCTCGTGCCGCACGCGACTGCCCCGAAATGCATCGACCCCCTGGGCGAGGACTGCGCGGTCTTCTACGGCCCGGCGCAAGGGCATCCGGAGGTCCGGTTGGCCATCCGCTGATCCGCCGGTGCGCCCGGCTCCGGCACACGCGCGTGGCGCCGGCCTGCGGCTGGCGGCGTGCCGGCCGCATCGCTGTTCAGCCCGGGTCCGACAGTTCCAAGGCACAGCCGCCGACGGGCCGGCTGCCGCCGGCTGCCTATCGTGGCTGTGAAGCGTAGCTGCTGGAGCGTGCCATGACCCCCGCCCGAAACGACGTTGCGCAAGCCGAGTCCGCCATCGAGGCGCGTTCGACTTCGCTCGAAGCATCCGATGAATTCGATCCACCGGCAGCGCCGGCGCGCTATTGCCCGGTCGAGCTGCTGGACACGTTCACGCTGCTGATGGCCGGCCATGGCCGCTGCGTCAGTTCCGCCATGATGCTGGGCGACCGCGAGTACGCGGTGTGGCAGCTGGCACGGGCCCAGGCCATGTCCGACGAGGCCTTGTGCCTCGTGGCCGCGCGGCTGTTCGCCTGGCTGGACCAGGCCGGCCCGCGTGCGGGCGCGCTACCCCGTCGCTTCTAGGCCTTCCAGCAGGAAGCGCACGCGGCGCACCCCCTGGTACTCCTCGGCTTCCAGCCGGTAGGCGATGCGGGCGCGCGCCGGCAGCGGCTCGGTGCGGCCGAACCAGATGCCGTCCACCGGCTGCCCCTGGTGGCGCAGGCGCACCGCGAGGTGGCGCTCGCCGACCACTCGTTGCGACAGCACGTCCATCTCCTCGCTGAACACCGGCGGCGCGAAGCCTTGCCCCCACACCTCGCGGTGCAGGGTGTCCACCAGGTCCGGGCGGCGGTACTCGGGCGCGAGCGGGCCGTCCGTGTGCAGCCGGCGCATCAGCGTGGCGGCGTCCAGCCGTTCCTGCGCGACTTGCGCCAGCGCCTGCTCGAAGGTGTCCAGGTGCTCTTCGGCGAGGGTGCAGCCGGCCGCCATCGCGTGGCCGCCGAAGCGCAGCAGCACACCCGGATGGCGCTTGGCCACCAGGTCGAGCGCGTCGCGCAGGTGGAAGCCGGGAATGGAGCGACCCGATCCCTTGAGCTCGTGCTCGTGGCCGGGCGCCTGGCTCGCTGCAAAGACGAAGGTCGGGCGGTGGAAGCGATCCTTGAGCCGGGAGGCGACGATGCCGACCACGCCCTCGTGGAAGTCCGGATCGAACACGCACAGCGCGGCCGGCGGCTCCTGGCCCGGCTCGAACAGCGTTTCGGCCAGCTCCAGCGCCTGCTCGCGCATCTCGCCCTCGATGCCCTTGCGCTCGCGGTTGATGCCATCCAGGCGCGCGGCCAGTTCGGCGCCGCGCGCCGGGTCGTCGGTCAGCAGGCATTCGATCCCGACGCGCATGTCCGCCAGCCGGCCGGCCGCATTGATGCGCGGCCCCAGCGCGAAGCCGAAATCGAAGGTGGTGGCCGACTGGGCCTTGCGGCTGGCCGCCGCGAACAGGCTCGCCAGGCCGCAGGGCAGGGCGCCGGCGCGGATGCGGCGCAGCCCCTGCGCCACCAGCCGGCGGTTGTTGGCGTCCAGCCG
>JAKFEA010000315.1:0-18850 GCA_036675905.1 Acidovorax sp.
AACTCGAAGCGCAGCAGGCGCTCGTCCTGCGCCAGGCCCGAATGGCCGCCCACCATGTGGCGCAGGTGCTCCTTGGCCAGCTCGTCGTGCGTCAGGTCCAGCGCCTGGAAACCGTTGCGGGAGAAGGTGGCCGCGAGTCGCGCCGACTCGCCCTTGCCATGGGTGGTGAGGCCGACGAAGACATGGGCGGAGGTGGCGTCGCTGATCCGGTAGTTGAACTCGGTGACATTGCGCGGCCCGCCCGGCAGCGCGCCGATCAGCTCGCAGAAGCGCCGGAAGCTGCCGCGCTCCTCCGGCAGGGTGACGGCCAGCAGGGCCTCGCGCTCCTCGCCGACTTCGGCGCGCTCGGCCACGAAGCGCAGCCGGTCGAAGTTCATGTTGGCGCCGCAGAGGATGGCGGCGTAGGTCTCGCCGCGCGTCTTGTGCTGCGCCACGTATTGCTTGATCGCAGCCACCGCCATGGCGCCGGCCGGCTCGACGATGCTGCGGGTGTCGACGAACACGTCCTTGATGGCGGCGCAGACGGCATCAGTGTCGACCGTGACGAACTCGTCGACCAGCTCGCGCGCGAGCCGGAAGGTTTCCTCGCCCACCAGCTTGACCGCGGTGCCATCGGAGAACAGGCCCACGTCGGCAAGGTTCACGCGCTTGCAGGCGTGCACCGACTGCATCATCGCGTCCGAGTCGTTCATCTGGACCCCGATGACCTTGACCTCCGGCCGCACGGCCTTGATGTACGAGCCCACGCCGGAGACCAGGCCGCCGCCGCCGATCGCCACGAACACGGCGTTCAGGGGCCCCTGGTGCTGGCGCAGGATCTCCATGCCGATGGTGCCCTGGCCGGCGATCACGTCGGGGTCGTCGAACGGGTGGATGAAGGTCATGCCCTCGCGTTCGCACAGCGCGGCGGCGTGGCCGTACGCGTCCGAGTAGCTGTCGCCGTGCAGCACGACCTCCCCGCCCAGTGCCTTGACGCCCTCGATCTTCAGTTGCGGCGTGGTGACCGGCATCACGATCACCGCGCGCGTGCCCAGCCGGTGCGCCGCCATCGCGACGCCCTGCGCGTGGTTGCCGGCAGAAGCGCAGATCACGCCGCGCTGCAGTTCTTCCGGCGCCAGCTGGACCATCTTGTTGTAGGCGCCGCGCAGCTTGAAGCTGAACACGGCCTGCTGGTCCTCGCGCTTGAGCAGCACCTTGTTGTGTAGCCGCCGGCTCAGGGCCTTGGCCGGCTCCAGCGCCGATTCCACGGCCACGTCGTAGACACGGGCCGTCAGGATCTTCTTGAGGTAATCCGCCGGCTTCAGGGGCTTGTTCATGAGCTGATCATAGGAGCGGGGCGGCCGGATGCCCGTGCTGCAGACCAGCCGGGGTGAGTGCCCGGCCGGCCATGAAAAAAGCCCCCGGCGCCTTGCGGTCCGGGGGCCAAGTCCACCAAACGAGAGGTGGAGGAGACAAGCGTCCGCACAACGCGATTCGTTATGCTTGGCCGCAAGTATAGCTGGACCATGCTGCGATGCAGCAACCAGCTCGGCAGGACGGCAATCGAAAGCGCGACCGTGTCGCGGCAGGAACACATCCATGGAATGCACCGTCACCTGGACCGGCGCCACCGGCACCCGTTCCGGCATGGGATTCGTCGCTGAAACCGGCAGCGGCCACGTGCTGGCGATGGACGGGGCGCCCGACGAGGCGCGTCCCGAGAACGGCGGCCGCAACCTGGCCCCTCGGCCGATGGAAACCGTGCTGGCCGGCACCGGCGGTTGCACCGCCTACGACGTGGTCTTGATCCTGAAGCGGGGCCGCCACGCAGTGAGTGGTTGCTCCGTGCAATTGAAGGCGGAGCGCGCCGATGCCGATCCCAAGGTGTTCACGAGCATCCACATGCACTTCACGGTGCGCGGCAAGGGCCTGCCCGTCGCCGCGGTGGAGCGGGCGATCGCCATGAGCCACGAGAAGTACTGCTCGGCCAGCGCCATGCTGGCGAAGACCGCGGCGATCACCACCAGCTTCGAGTTGCTCGAGGGTTGATCAGACGTAGTGCGCGGTGGTCGTCATCACCCTGGCGGCCGCGCGCATCAGGCCCTTGGCCAGCGGGTGCAGTTGCGCCGCGCCGGCTTCGACCGCCTGCGCGGCATGGCCGGCCTCGTCCTCCTTCATCTGGGCGACGATGGCGCGGGAAGCATGGTCCGACTCCGGCAGCCGCTCCAGGTGGCCGGCCAGGTGGGCTTCGACCTGGCGCTCGGTCTCGACCACGAAGCCCAGGCTGATGGGGTCGCCCAGGCGCCCGGCAACCAGCCCCAAGGCGAAGGCGCCGGCGTACCAGAGCGGGTTGAGCAGCGAGGGACGCGAGCCCAGTTCATCCAGACGCGACCGGGTCCAGGCCAGGTGGTCGGTTTCCTCGCGGGCGGCGCGTTCGAAGTGCTGCCGCAGCGCGGGGTTGGTGGTGGTGGCGGCCTGCGCGGTGTAGAGCGCCTGCGCACACACCTCGCCGACGTGGTTCACCCGCATCAAGGCAGCCGCCTCGCGGCGTTGCGGCAAAGTGAGCGCTGTCTCATCCCCTGCCACGGTGGGACAGGGGCGAACCGCCCTGTGGTGGGCGAAGAGGGTGCGAAGCGCGCTGTCGGCAGCGCCCAGAAGTCGATCCATCCGGCGAGTTTAGGACGCCGCTGGGCGGCTTGGGGCTGCGACGCTTTTCACGCGCTGACGCGAGGGTCGCCACGGTTGTGTTGCGTTCTTTCAACTGGTCCGGAAGTGCATGTTGTCCGGGTGCAACGAAACGTCCGCTCACGGGCTAAATACTTTGCGTAAGAAAAGCGGCTCTGGTGCAATAGCGCCAACTTCCCAAAAGGAGGTTGGCCCGGGGATCCGGCGGGAGCACGCGAGTGCCTGCATGAGCTGAGCCCTTCGAACCGGAGCCCTATGTTTAACCTTGGAGAAACTTGCATGAAAAAGTCCCTGATCGCCCTGGCCGTGCTGGCAGCCGCCGGCACCGCTTCGGCTCAGTCGTCTGTCACGCTGTTCGGTATCGTTGACGCGACGATCAACCGCGTGTCCAACAGCGGCGGTGCCAGCGTTACCCAACTGACCGACTCGGGCTACAACAGCTCGCGCATCGGCTTCCGTGGTACGGAAGACCTGGGCGGCGGCATGTCCGCTTCGTTCTGGCTGGAAGCCGGCATCAACAACGACAACGGTACCGGCGACGCCACCAGCACCAACAACCAAGCTGTTGGTGCGTTCGTCCCGGCGACCGGTGCCAACGCCGCGGTCCGCGCCGGCACGCAAGGCCTGACGTTCAACCGCCGTTCCACGGTCAGCCTGGCCGGCGGCTGGGGTGAGCTGCGTCTGGGCCGTGACTACACGCCCCAGTTCTTCAACCTGACCGTGTTCGATCCGTTCGGCACCAACGGTGTGGGTACCACCCAGACCCTGAACAGCATCATCACCGGCTCGACCGCCGTTCGTGCTTCCAACAGCATCGGCTACCTGCTGCCTGCCAAGCTCGGCGGCTTCTACGGCCAGCTGCAGTACTACATGGGCGAGAACGCCAGCAACGTTGCCAACGACGACGACGGCACGGGCTGGGGCGGTCGCGTCGGCTACGCCGCGGGCCCGTTCAACGTGGCGCTGGCCCTGAGCCGTACCGACAACCTGGGTGCGGACATCCAGCAGAACAACATCGGCGGCCAGTGGGACTTCGGCATGGCCAAGCTGATGGGTCACTACAGCTGGGATGAGCTGGGTGCCGTCGAAGGCAAGGGTTGGCTGATCGGTGGTCTGGTGCCGGTCGGCGCCGGCGAAATCCGCCTGGCCTTCTCGCAGTACGAGACCGATCTGGGCGTGGCTGGCGTGGCCGACCCGAAGAGCCGCAAGCTGGCCATCGGCTACGTGCACAACCTGTCCAAGCGGACGGCTCTGTACACCACGTACGCTCGCGTGCGCAACAGCAACGGTGCCGCCTCTGCGGTGGCAGGTGGTGCTGGCGCCCCGGCCGTCAACGGCTCGTCCAGCGGTTTCGACCTGGGCGTTCGCCACAGCTTCTAATTCAAGGGCTGGGTGACCAGCCTGAGAAGAAAAGAAACTTGAAAAGCCGCCTTCGGGCGGCTTTTTTTCGTCCATGCCCGTCTGCAAATCCGATTCACCCTGGCGTTTGAGCCTGTCCTGGCTGGCTGCCGTGCTATTGGCGGGCTGCGCGTCAGCGCCACCGCAACAGCCGCAATCGCTGGATGAGAGCGCGTGGGCGCTGGCCTCTACGGTTGCCGGTGACGTTGGCCTCGCGCCAGCCTCCTGGCAGCACTTGCCCCTGCCCGGCAAGACCGAGACCCGCTTCGTCCCTTCGCAAATGGACGGGCGCGATACCTTGGCGGCCAGTGCCGACTCGGCAGCGAGCGCGATCCGGCGCAAGGTCCGGGTGGAGCCACAGGCGCTGGGTCTTGCCCGCTTCTCCTGGAAGGTGCCGGCGCTAATTGCCGGCGCCGACCTGGGCTCGCGCCAAGCCGATGACGCGCCGGTGCGCATCATGCTGGCCTTCGATGGCGACCGCTCGCGGCTCTCGGCCAAGGACGCGATGCTGTCCGAACTGGTCCGCGCCCTCACCGGCGAGGAGATGCCCTACGCCACGCTGATGTACGTGTGGGGCAACAAGCGGCCGGCCGGCAGCGTGGTGCACAGCCCCCGCACCGAGCGCATCCGCAAGATCGTGGTCGAGTCCGGGCCGGCGCGCCTGGGCCAGTGGTTGCACTACGAGCGCGACATACGGGCCGATTTCGAGCGCGCCTTCGGCGAGCCACCCGGCCCGCTGGTGGGCGTGGCCGTCATGACCGACAGCGACAACACGCGCAGTTCGGTCAAGGCCTGGTACGGGCCCGTTCGGCTGCTGCCGCGGACGCCCGTCGCGCCCTCGCCATAAGCCAGGGCAGGCCCGCCGGGAGCCGGTGGAAACCCCTTTGACGAGCCAGAGGCGGCTCTTCATAGTCGCGCGTTCCCAAACAACCCCTTCAAGAGGATCCATGAACTTCAAGCCCGCATTCCTGTGCGCCGCGGTGGCGGCCGCGCTCGCAGGCGCTCCGGCGCTGCATGCCAAGCCGTTCAAGTGGAGCAGCGCCAGCGACATCCCGACGCTGGACATCCATTCGCAGAACAACGCCCTGGGCAACGGCGTGCACGCGGCGATCTACGACTCGCTGGTCTACTACAACAGCCAGACCTTCAAGCCGGAGCCGCAACTGGCCGAATCGTGGCGCCAGGTCACGCCGACGCAGGTGCGCTTCAGCCTGCGGCAAGGCGTGAAGTTCAGCGACGGCACGCCGTTCACGGCCGACGACGTGGTGTTCTCCATCCACCGCGCCATGGCCAAGACCTCCAACTATCAGGTGTACACGCAGGGCATCGACAAGGTGGTGAAGGTCAACGACAGCACCGTCGACTTCATGATGAAGGGTCCCAATCCGGTGCTGCTCAACCAGCTCACCGAGCTGCGCATCCTGAGCAAGGCCTGGGCCGAGAAGAACAAGTCGGCGGAGCCCAAGGACATCCGCACCAAGGACGAGACCTTCGCCCACCGCAATGCGATGGGCACCGGCCAGTACATGGTCAAGGAATGGCAGCCCGACCAGCGCCTGGTGCTGGTGAAGAACCCCAACTACTGGGGCAAGACCGACAGCAACGTCACCGAGATCATCTACACACCGATCAAGGCCGAGGCGACGCGGGTGGCGGCCCTGTTGTCCGGAGAGGTCGACTTCGTCCTCGACCCCAGCCCGCAGGACCTGGCCCGGATGCGCGCGCACCCGAACCTGAAGGTGATCGACGGCGTCGAGAACCGCACCATCTTCTTCGGCATGGACCAGCACCGCGACGAGTTGCCGGGGTCCAACATCAAGGGCAAGAACCCGCTGAAGGACCAGCGCGTGCGACGGGCCCTGTACCAGGCCATCGACAGCGACGCCCTGCATCGGGTCACCATGCGCGGCCTGTCGCAGCCCACTGGCACCATCGTGGCACCGCAAGTCGCCGGCTGGACCGAGGCCGTCCACAGGCGCCTGCCCTTCGACAGCGAGGGCGCGAAGAAGCTGCTGGCCGAGGCCGGCTACCCGCAGGGCTTCGAGGTCGACTTCGCCTGCCCGAACAACCGCTACATCAACGACGAGGAGATCTGCCAGGCGGTGACCGCGATGTGGTCGCGCATCGGCGTCAAGGCCAAGCTGCGCACCCAGCCGCTGGTGACCTACTTCCCCATGATCCAGCGCCACGAGGCCAGCATCTACATGCTGGGATGGGGCGTGCCCACCTTCGACGCGTTGTACAGCCTGCAGTCGCTCACGCGCACAGTCGGCACCGGCGGCGACGGCAACTACAACGTCGGCCGCTACAGCAACCAGCGCATGGACTACGTGGTCGACCGGGTGAAGGTCGAAACCGACCTGCCGGTGCGCAACCGCCTGCTGACCGAAGGCCTGCAGCTGAGCAACGACACCGTGTCGCACATCCCGCTGCACAACCAGATCATTCCCTGGGCGATGAAGAAGTCCGTGGAGGTGGTGCACCGCGCCGACAACCGCCTCGACTGGCGCGTCATCAAGGTGAATTGAGGCTGGAAAGGCCGGCGCAAGCCGGCCGCCCAGCCTCATCCCGGCGAAAGCCGGGATCCACGCCCAAGCGCCAACTGCTCGTCAGAGCGGCCCGTTCCCGCTCGTTTCCACCCGTGGCGGGGGTGCGCCGCTCTGCTAGCATCCCTGCGCCTTCCGTATTACCGATGCTCGCCTTCATCCTTCGCCGCCTGCTGCAGGCCGTGGTCGTCATGGTCACCGTGGCCTTCATCGCGTTCCTGCTGTTCCAGTACGTCGGCGATCCGGTCGTTTTCCTGCTGGGCCAGGACGCGACGCCGCAACAGATCCGCGAGCTGCGCTCCGACCTCGGGCTGGACCAGCCCTTCTTCGTGCAGTTCGGGCACTTCCTGGTCAATGCGGTGCAGGGCGAATTCGGTCTCAGCCTGCGCCAGGGCGCCAAGGTCTCGCGCCTGATCGCCGAACGCTTCCCGGCAACGCTGGAGCTGTCGCTCGTGGCCGCTTTCCTGGCGCTGGCCGTCGGCATCCCGATGGGCGTCTATTCGGCGCTGCGCCGCGGAACCTTCCTGAGCCAGACGTTCATGACGCTGTCGCTGCTGGGCGTGTCGCTGCCGACCTTCCTGATCGGCATCCTGCTGATCCTGGTGTTCTCCGTCACGCTCGGCTGGTTCCCCAGCTTCGGCCGCGGCGAAACCGTGCAGATCGGCTGGTGGTCCAGCGGCCTGCTCAAGGCCAAGGGCTGGCACCACATCGTGCTGCCGGGGATCACGCTGGCCATCTTCCAGCTCACGCTGATCATGCGGCTGGTGCGCGCCGAGATGCTGGAAGTGCTGCGCACCGACTACATCAAGTTCGCCCGTGCGCGCGGCCTCTCCAACCGGGCCATCCACTTCGGCCATGCGCTGAAGAACACCCTGGTGCCGGTGATGACCATCACCGGCCTGCAACTGGGCGGCCTGATCGCTTTCGCCATCATCACCGAAACCGTGTTCCAGTGGCCGGGCATGGGCCTGCTGTTCATCCAGGCCGTGACCTTCGCCGACATTCCCGTGATGGCCGCCTACCTGTGCCTGATCGCCTTGATCTTCGTGGTGATCAACCTGGTGGTGGACCTGCTCTACTTCGCCGTCGACCCGCGCCTGCGCGTGGGCGGCGCCAAGGGCCACTGATGTTGGCATCGGCGGTCGCTGCCCCGCGCCTGAAGGCCAATGGTCGTGCCTTCGCGCACATCGCCCAGTTCCACCCGGAACTGGTGGCGCTGCGACGCGACCTGCACGCGCACCCCGAACTCGGCTTCGAGGAGGTCTATACCGCCGCCCGGGTGCAGGAAGCCCTGCGGGTGTGCGGCGTCGACGAAATCCACACGGGCATCGGCAGGACCGGGGTCGTCGGGCTGGTCCATGGCCGCGGCCGGGGCAGCGGCCGAATGATCGGGCTGCGCGCCGACATGGACGCCCTGACCATGACGGAGCACAACGAGTTCGCCTGGAAGTCCACCCGCAACGGCATGATGCACGGCTGCGGGCACGACGGCCACACGGCCATGCTGGTGGGCGCCGCCCGCTACCTGGCCGAAACGCGCAACTTCGACGGCACCGCGGTGCTGATCTTCCAGCCCGGCGAAGAGGGATTCGCCGGCGCCCGGGCCATGATCGAGGACGGCCTGTTCGAGCGGTTTCCGGTCGAGGCCGTCTACGGCATGCACAACTGGCCCGGCCTCAGGCCCGGCAAGATCGGCCTGACGCCGGGGCCCATGATGGCGGCAGCCGACAAGGTCACGATCGAGATCACCGGCAAGGGCGGGCACGGCGCCCACGCCTACCTGGCCACCGATCCGGTGCTGGTCGCCGCCCACATCATCACCGCCGTCCAGAGCATCGTGGCGCGCAACGTGCGGCCGCTGGACAGCGCCGTGATCAGCCTGTGCGCGATGCAGGCCGGGGACGTCCACGCGATGAGCGTGATTCCGGGCAAGGCCACCCTGGTGGGCACGGTGCGCACCTTCACGGCCGAAGTGCAAGGCCTGGTGGAGCGGCGCATGACCGAGCTGTGCAGCGCCGTCGCACTGGGCTTCGGCGCCACGGCGTCGGTCAACTACGAGCGCATCTACCCCGCCACCACCAATTCCCTGCGCGAAGCCATGTTCGCGGCCGACGTGGCCGAGTCCCTGGTCGGCGCCGACCACGTGGTGCGCGACCTCGACCCCAGCATGGGCGCGGAGGATTTCTCCTTCATGCTGCAGGTCAAGCCCGGCGCGTACATGCGCATAGGGCAGGGCGGCGAAGGCAGCTGCATGCTGCACAACAGCCGCTACGACTTCAACGACGACATCCTGCCGCTCGGCTCGGCGCTGCACGCCGGCCTGGTGGAGCAGTCCATGCCGCTGCAACCGGCCTGACCCGTTTCCCACCCGCTCACCAAGGAGCTCTCCCATGAAAATGAAGACAACCCTGATCCATGCGGCCCTGCTGTGCGTGCTGGCCGGCGCGGCCTCGGCGCAGACGGTGCGCGTCGCCAACCAGGGCGACGCCCTGTCGATGGACCCGCACTCGCTCAACGAGTCGCTGCAGCTGTCGGTGACCAGCAACGTCTACGAGCCGCTGATCGGCCGCAACAAGGACCTTTCGCTGGCCCCCGCTCTGGCCACGTCCTGGAAGCAGACCTCGCCCACCGTGTGGCGCTTCGAGCTGCGCAAGGGCGTGCAGTTCCATGACGGCACCCCGTTCACGGCCGACGACGTGCTGTTCTCCATGGCCCGCACCCAGGTCGACGGCTCGGACATGAAGAGCTACACCAACGACGTGAAGGCAGTGCGCAAGATCGACAGCCACACGGTCGAGGTCGAGACCAACGATCCCTTCCCAATCCTGCCGGACGTGCTGTCGCAGGTCTTCGTCATGAGCAAGAAGTGGTGCGAGGACAACCAGGCCACCCGCCCGGTCGACCGCCGCAAGGGCGTCGAGAACGCCGCATCCTTCCGCGCCAACGGCACCGGCCCGTACCGCCTGCGCGAGCGCCAGCCCGGCGTGCGCACGACCTTCGTGCGCAACGGCAACTACTGGGGCAAGATCGAAGGCAACGTGCAGGAGGTGATCTTCACCCCGATCGGCAACGATGCCACGCGCGTGGCCGCGCTGCTGTCGGGCGAGGTCGACGTGATGGAGCCGGTGCCGGTGCAGGATATCGACCGGGTCCGCAACTCGCCCAACGCGCAGGCGCTGGTGGCGCCCGAGCTGCGCACCATCTTCCTGGGCATGGACCAGAAGCGCGACGAGCTGCTGTATTCCAGCGTCAAGGGCAAGAACCCGTTCAAGGACAAGCGGGTGCGCCAGGCCTTCTACCAGGCCATCGACATCGAGGGCATCAAGCGCACGGTGATGCGCAACGTGTCGCTGCCCACGGCCCTGATGGTGGGTCCCGGCATCAACGGCTTCTCGCAGGAGCAGAACAAGCGCCTGCCGTACGACGCCGATGCCGCCAAGAAGCTGCTGACGGACGCCGGCTATCCCAACGGCTTCGAAGTCACGATGAACTGCCCGAACGACCGCTACGTCAACGACGCGCGGATCTGCCAGGCGGTGGCGGCCAACCTGTCGCGCATCGGCGTGAAGATCAACCTGCAGGCCGAGACCAAGGGCACCTACTTCCCGAAGATCCTGCGCCGCGACACCAGCTTCTACCTGCTCGGCTGGACGCCCAGCACCTACGACGCGCACAACGCGATGAACGCGCTGATGGCCTGCCCCAACGACAAGGGCGCCGGCCAGTTCAACCTGGGCAGCTACTGCAACCCCGAGTTCGACAAGCTGACGCGCGCCGTGCAGTCGGAGACCGACAAGACCAAGCGCAACGCGATGATCAAGCAGGCCTTCGAGATCCACGCCAACGACGTCGGCCACCTGCCGCTGCACCAGCAGTCGCTGGCCTGGGGGGTGAGCAAGAAGGTCAAGGTGGTCCAGCGCGGCGACAACTACCTCGACTACAAGTGGATCACCGTCTCGAAGTAATCTGGCACTAGGACACGAGCGCCGCGCGGCCCCGGCCCCGCGGCGCTCGTTCATCGGGAATCCCATGGGACAGACCCTCGCGCGCTGGTTCGACAGCGACATCGGCTACAGCTTCCGCACCTCGCCCGTGGCGATCGTGGCGGCGGCCATTGCCTTCATCTGCGCGTTCTGCTCGGCCTTCGCCGGCTGGGTGGCGCCGCACGACCCGTTCGACCTGACCACGCTGGTGCTGTCCGATGCGCGCTTGCCGCCGGCCTGGCACCCGGATGGCAGCACCAAGTACCTGCTGGGCACAGACGACCAGGGCCGGGACATCCTCTCGGCGCTGATGTACGGCTCGCGCATTTCCCTGGTGGTCGGCGTGGCCTCGGTGTTTTTCTCGATGGTGATCGGGGTGGCGCTGGGGCTGCTGGCCGGCTTCAAGGGCGGCTGGATCGACGGCCTGCTGATGCGCCTGTGCGACGTCATGCTCAGCTTCCCGGCCATCCTGGTGGCGCTGCTGATCGCCGGCGTCGGCCGGGCCATGTTTCCGGACGCGCACAACACGGTGGCCTTCGGCGTGCTGATCGTGGCGCTGACGCTGACCGGCTGGGTGCAGTACGCGCGCACGGTGCGCGGCTCCACGCTGGTGGAGCGCAACAAGGAATACGTGCAGGCCGCGCGCGTGACCGGCGTGGCGCCGCTGCGCATCATGGTGCGGCACGTGCTGCCCAACGTCACCGGCCCGGTGCTGGTGCTGGCCACCATCCACGTCGCCACCGCCATCATCACCGAGGCGACGCTGTCGTTCCTGGGCGTGGGCGTGCCGCCCACCTCGCCGTCGCTGGGCACGCTGATCCGCGTGGGCAACGACTACCTGTTCTCGGGCGAGTGGTGGATCACCATCTTCCCGGGCGCCATGCTGGTCCTCATTGCGCTGTCGGTGAACCTGCTGGGCGACTGGCTGCGCGACGCCCTCAACCCGCGACTGCAGTAACCGGGCCGCACATTCCGATGAGTCTTCTCGAAGTCAAGAACCTGGTCGTCGAGTTCCCCGGCCGCCGTGGCACGCTGCGGGCGCTGGACGACATCTCCTTCTCCATTGCGCCCGGCGAGATCCTGGGCGTGGTGGGCGAGTCCGGCGCGGGCAAGAGCCTGACCGGCGCGTCCATCATCGGCCTGCTGGAGCCGCCCGGGCGCGTCGCTTCCGGCCAGATCCTGCTGGAGGGCCAGCGCATCGACAACCTGCGCGCCGACCAGATGCGGCACATCCGCGGTCGCAAGATCGGCGCGATCTTCCAGGATCCGCTCACTTCGCTGAACCCGCTGTACACCATCGGCCGGCAGCTGGTGGAGACGATCCAGGCCCACCTGCCGGTCCATGGGGCCGAAGCGCGCCGGCGCGCCATCAGCCTGCTGGAGGACACCGGCATCCCGGCCGCGGCCGAGCGCATCGACCACTTCCCGCACCAGTTCTCCGGCGGCATGCGCCAGCGGGTGGTGATCGCGCTGGCGTTGGCGGCCGAGCCCAAGCTGATCGTGGCCGACGAGCCGACCACGGCACTGGACGTGTCCATCCAGGCCCAGATCATCCAGCTGCTCAAGCGCGTCTGCCGCGATCGCGGCGCGGCAGTGATGCTGATCACGCACGACATGGGCGTGATCGCCGAAACCTGTGACCGCGTGGCCGTGATGTACGCCGGCCGCATCGCCGAAATCGGGCCGGTGCACGAGGTGATCAACACGCCGGCCCACCCGTACACCACGGGGCTGATGGCTTCCATTCCCGACATGGAGAGCGACCGCGAGCGGCTCAACCAGATCGACGGCTCCATGCCGCGGCTGAATGCGATCCCGCCGGGCTGCCCCTACAACCCACGCTGCCCGCGCGTGTTCGATCGCTGCATGCGCGAACGGCCCGACCTGCTGCCGGCCGGCGCCACCCGCGCCGCCTGCTGGCTGCACGACACGCAGCAGCGCACTTCCGCTGCCGCTGGAGTCGCCGCATGAGCGCCATCGCATCCGAATTGGCGGCCGCCGTGCCGCAGCCGATGGACAGCACGGCAACGCCCCTGGAGGCCGCGGCGCCGCTGGTGCAGGCGCGCGACCTGGCCAAGACCTTCGACGTGTCGGCCCCCTGGCTCAACCGGGTGCTCGAGCGCAAGCCGCGCCAGCTGCTGCATGCCGTGGACGGCGTGAGTTTCGACATCCAGAAGGGCCAGACGCTCGCGCTGGTGGGCGAGTCCGGCTGTGGCAAGAGCACCGTGGCGCGGCTGCTGGTGGGCCTGTACGAGCCCACCCGCGGCGACCTGGTCTTCGACGGCATCGAGGCGCACCGGGTGTTCAAGACCGGTGAAGGCCGCAAGCTGCGCCGCCGCATCCAGATGATCTTCCAGGACCCCTATGCCAGCCTGAATCCGCGCTGGAAGGTGGAGGACATCGTGGCCGAGCCCTTGCGCGAGCACGGCATCGTGACGGATGCCGCGCAGCTGAAGGAGCGGGTCGGCCAGCTGCTGCAAGGGGTGGGCCTGTCGCCGCTGGACATGGTCAAGTACCCGCACCAGTTCTCCGGCGGCCAGCGCCAGCGCATCTCGATCGCGCGGGCGCTCGCCACCGAGCCTGAGTTCCTGGTGTGCGACGAGCCGACCAGCGCGCTGGACGTGTCGGTGCAGGCGCAGGTGCTCAACATCATGAAGGACCTGCAGCGCAAGCAGGGCCTGACCTACCTGTTCATCTCGCACAACCTGGCGGTGGTGCGCCACGTGTCCGACCAGGTCGGCGTGATGTACCTCGGCCGGCTCGTGGAGCTGGCCGGCAAGCACCAGTTGTTCGGCCAGCCGCGGCACCCGTACACGCGCATGCTGCTGGACGCGATTCCGAAGATGCACGACACGGGCCGGGCGCGCACCCCGGTGCAAGGCGAGGTGCCCAACCCGCTGAACCCGCCGCCGGGTTGCGCTTTCAACCCGCGCTGCCCGCATGCCAACGACCGCTGCCGCACCGAGCGGCCGGCACTGCTGACCATCGGCGGCATCAAGGTGGCCTGCCACGCTGTCGAAGAGGGGCGGATCTAGCCGCTACTGCTCCTCGCTCCAGCAGAACCCGTCGCGCGCGATCATGGCGCTGGCCGCGCTGGGTCCCCAGCTGCCGGCGGCGTAGGTGCGCAGCCCCGCTTCGTTGCCGGGGGCCCAGGCCTCCAGCAGCGGCTCGACCCAGCGCCAGGCGGCTTCCTGCTCGTCGCTGCGCACGAACAGGTTGAGCCGCCCGTCGATCACGTCCAGCAGCAATCGTTCGTAGGCCCCCACGCGCTGCGAGCCGAAGCGCTGGTCGAAGTCCAGGTTCAGGTGCACCGGAACCAGCGGCTGCGACTGCAGCGGTCGCCCCTGCTGCTGCGCTTGCGCGAGCAGGTGCAATTCCAGCCCGTCGCGCGGCTGCAGGTTGATCACCAGCCGGTTCGCCGCGCCCAGGGGCGCGCGGAAGATCGCGTGCGGCGCCGGCCGGAAGTTGACCACGATGTGCGCGTCGCGCGCGGCCAGCCGCTTGCCGGTGCGGATGTAGAAGGGCACGCCCGCCCAGCGCCAGTTGGCGATTTCGGCGCGCAGCGCGACGAAGGTCTCGGTCGTGCTGCCGGGCGCGACGCCGGGTTCTTCGCGGTAGGCCCGCACCGGCTCACCGCGCACGCTGCCGGCGCCGTACTGGCCGCGGATCGCGTGCTGGCCGATGGCCTCGCCGCTCCAGGGGCGCAGCGAGCGCAGCACCTTGAGCTTCTCGTCGCGGATCGCGTCCGCGTCCGAGCTGATCGGCGGCTCCATGGCCAGCGCGCAGACCAGTTGCAGCGCGTGGTTCTGCACCATGTCGCGCAGCGCACCGGTGCTGTCGTAGAAGGCGCCGCGCTTTTCCACGCCGATGTCCTCGGCGATGGTGACCTGGATGTTGGCGATGGTCTCGCGCCGCCACAGCGGCTCGAACAGGGCGTTGCCGAAGCGCAGCGCGAACAGGTTCTGCACCGACGGCTTGCCCAGGTAGTGGTCGATGCGGAAGATCTGCTGCTCGGGAAAGACGTGCCGGACCGTGTCGTTGATCGCGCGGTTGGACGCCAGGTCGTGGCCCAGCGGCTTCTCCAGCACGATGCGGGTGGCCGGCGTGTTCAGGCCGGCCGCCGCCAGTTGCTCGCACACCGTGGTGAACAGCGCCGGCGCGGTGGCGAGGTACATCACGACGGTGTCCGCGTTGCGCTGCTGCAGCCGCTCCTTGAGCGCGCCGTAGTCTTCGGGCTTCGAGAGGTCCAGCCGCTGGTAATGCAGCGACTGCGCGAAGCGGCAGAACTCGTCCGGGCCGGGCCGCTTGTCGAGTTCGACGCGGGCGAAGCGCTCCTCGATGAGCCGGCGGAATTGCTCGTCGCTGAGGCTGTCGCGCGCGATGCCGATGATGCGGCCGTCGCGCGGCAGCGTGCCGTGGCGGAACGCCTGGAACAGCGCAGGCATCAGCTTGCGCCAGGCGAGGTCGCCGGTACCACCGAAGAGAACGAGGTCGAAGCTCATGCGCAGGCGTGGGGAACGAGCGGCTACTGTAATGGCGTTGGCAGGGCGGCGGGGACACCGCCACTCGGCAAGGACCCGGCAGCGCCCATGGCCGGGCACCCCCCGGACCATAATTCCCGCATGAACCAACTCCAGGCCCTCAAGCAGTTCACCACCGTCGTCGCCGACACGGGCGACTTCCGGCAACTGGCGCAGTTCCATCCGCAGGACGCCACGACCAACCCATCGCTGATCCTCAAGGCGGTGCAAAAGCCCGACTACGCGCCGCTGCTCCAGGAGACCATGGCAAAGTTCCGCCACAAGCCGCTGGACGAGACCATGGACCGGCTGCTGGTGCGCTTCGGCCGCGAGATCCTGTCGCTCATCCCCGGCCGGGTGTCGACCGAAGTCGATGCGCGGCTGAGCTTCGACACCAACGCATCCCTCACGCGCGCCGAGCGCATCATCGAGCTCTACCAAGCGGAGGGCGTGCCGGTCGAGCGCGTGCTGATCAAGGTGGCGTCCACCTGGGAGGGCATCCAGGCCGCCCAGCGGCTGGAGCAGCGCGGCATCCGCACCAACCTCACGCTGCTGTTCTCGTTCTGCCAGGCGGTCGCCTGCGGGCAGGCCAAGGTCCAGCTGGTCTCGCCTTTCGTCGGCCGCATCTACGACTGGTACAAGAAGAGCGCCGGCGCCGCGTGGGACGAGGCCGCCAACGCGGGCGCCAACGATCCCGGCGTGAAGTCGGTGCGGCAGATCTGGCAGCACTTCAAGCACTTCGGCATCCGGACCGAAGTGATGGGCGCGAGCTTCCGCAACACCGGCCAGATCCTGGCGCTGGCCGGCTGCGACCTGCTGACGATCAGCCCCGAACTGATGGCCCAGCTGGCGACCACCGACGCGCCGATCGAGCGAGCGCTGGATCCCGAGCAGGCCCGCCGTATGGACCTGCAGCCGGTCAACTACGACGAGGCGGGCTTCCGCTACGCGCTCAACGAGGATGCGATGGCCACCGAGAAGCTGGCCGAAGGCATCCGTGCCTTTGCAGCCGACGCCATCAAGCTTGAAAAGCTGATGAAGGAGGCCTGAGCATGGCCTCGCCGCTGCCGCCGCGCTGTGACGAGACCGGCGCCTGGAAAGCGCTGCAGCAGCACTTCGACACCCGCGGACGTCCATTCGATGTACGGCGAGCGCTGGCAACCGACAGTGCCCGCGTCGAAGCTTTCAGCGTGCAGGCGCCCCATGTCTTCGCCGACCTGTCGAAGAACCTGATCGACCCCGAAGGCGAGCGCTTGCTGCTGGAGTTGGCGCGCGAATGTGGCGTCGAGTCGCAGCGCGACCGGATGTTTGCCGGCGAGCCGATCAACACGACGGAAGGCCGGCAGGTCATGCACTTCCTGCTGCGCGCGCCGCGAAACGAGGTTGTGCCGCAGAGCATCTCGGCCGACCTCGCGCAGGTGCACGAGACGCTGGAGACGATGCTCGCCTTCGCCGAAGCAGTGCGTGCCGATGCGCAGATCACCGACATCGTCAACATCGGCATCGGCGGCTCCGACCTCGGGCCACAGATGGCCGTGCGGGCGCTGGACGAATTCGTGATCCCCGGCAAGCGCTTCCATTTCGTCTCCAACATCGATGGCCACGAACTGGCCGGCGTGCTGCGCGGCCTGAAGGCACGGAACACGCTGTTCCTGGTTGCCTCCAAGACCTTCACCACGCTGGAAACCATGACCAACGCGCGCTCGGCGCGGCAGTGGTTCATGGAGCAGGGCGGCATCGACGTCGCCCGGCATTTCGCGGCGCTGACCACCAACGTGAAGGCGGCGGCAGAGTTCGGCATAGCACGCACCTTCGGCTTCTGGGACTGGGTGGGCGGCCGCTACTCGCTGTGGTCGGCGATCGGGTTGCCGATCGCGATCGCCGTGGGCGCGCGGCATTTCCGTGAGCTGCTGGCAGGCGCCCATGCGATGGACCGGCATTTCCGCAGCGAGCCGCTGGCGCGCAACCTGCCGGCGCGGCTGGCCTTGCTGGATGTCTGGTACCGGGACTTCCATGGCTTCGCCAGCCGCAGCGTGGCGCCGTACCACAGCGCGCTCGGCCGGCTACCGGCCTACCTGCAGCAGCTGGAGATGGAAAGCAACGGCAAGCGCGTGGACCGGCAAGGCCGTGTGTTGCCCTATGGCACCTCGCCGGTGGTGTGGGGCGAACCGGGCACCAACGGCCAGCACGCCTATTTCCAGATGCTGCACCAGGGCACGGACGTGGTGCCGGTGGAGTTCATCGCGGTGAAGACGCCTGCGCATGACTTGGCGGACCACCACCCTCAGTTGCTGGCCAACGTGCTGGCGCAGGTGGCGGCGCTGATGCAGGGCAAGGACGATGCCGGCGGCCACAAGCACTTTCCCGGCAATCGCCCGAGCACGCTGCTGTTGCTGGACCGGCTGGATCCGCAGAGCCTGGGTGCGCTGATCGCGCTGTACGAGCACCGTGTGTTCTGCGCCGGCGCGCTGTGGGGCATCAACAGCTTCGACCAGTGGGGCGTCGAGTTGGGCAAGGTGCTGGCCAGGGACATCGCGCCGCGGCTGGCGTCAGGTGATACCGACGGGCTGGACGCATCCACGGCGGCGCTGGTGCGGCGACTGCGGTCCTGAAGCGATCAGACCCTATGATCCCGGCCGCGGGCCGGTGCCCGCAGGAGGGACAAACATGGATTTCGTCGAAGCGATCAAGACCTGCCTGCGCAAGTACGCCACCTTCGAGGGCCGAGCCGGGCGGG
Source organism: Acidovorax sp. (assembly GCA_036675905.1). Taxonomy (GTDB): domain Bacteria; phylum Pseudomonadota; class Gammaproteobacteria; order Burkholderiales; family Burkholderiaceae_C; genus Ramlibacter. The sequence goes on from JAKFEA010000315.1 coordinate 17,849, forward strand.
CCGAGTACTGGTGGTTCGTGCTGGGCTACCTGCTGGTGAGCATTGCCGCGTCGCTCGTGAGCGAAGTGCTCAACGCGCTGGTCGGCCTGGCGTTGCTGCTGCCGTCGCTGGCGGTGGGCGCGCGCCGCCTGCACGACATCGGCAAGTCCGGCTGGCTGCAGCTGCTGTGGATCATTCCGTTCATCGGCTGGATCGTTGCAGGTGTATGTGCATTGGTATATTGGGGAACTGAGTTTTTTCTTGGCGCACCAATTGCCATTTTATTATCAATGATCGCAGGCGTATTAACAACAGGTGCTTTTCATGAAGACGGTTTTGCTGATGTGTGTGATGCGTTTGGTGGTGGCTGGACCAAACAAAAGATCCTCGACATTATGAAGGATAGTCGTGTTGGTGCATACGGCGTTATTGGCATGATCCTGATATTGCTGTTGAAGTACACCTCACTAAGTGCAGTTCCCTTCAGCCTCATGTGGATGGTGTTGTTGGCTGCACATAGTTTTTCCCGCTTATGTGCAGTGCTTATTGTTTCAACAAGTGTGTATGTACGGGAGAATGATGATGCAAAAGCAAAGCCATTGGCCAAGTCGATCACTGCAAAAGAAATTATTCCGGCAATGATATTTGGATTAGCACCATTGCTGCTTTTTCAACGTGTGGAAATTTTATATGCACTCATTCTCCCATTACTTGGCACATTTTTTTTAAGAAGATATTTTCATAAATGGATTGGTGGATACACAGGCGATTGTTTAGGTGCCACGCAACAGGTAACCGAAGTTTTGTTTTATCTGAACCTGTTGGCCTTTTGGAAAATTGAGTACATACTTTTGTAAAAAAATCCGGCGCAGAAATAAGAAAAGGAGGTAACCGCAGAGTATTTTCTCTTCGATGATCTCAGCGAATCTTTTCTCAGCGACAAAAAAACTTTAGATGAGCACAGAAATCTATCTCATACGTCATACAACCCCTGCTGTTGAAAAAGGAACCTGCTACGGACAG
>JAKFEA010000316.1:0-20195 GCA_036675905.1 Acidovorax sp.
GGCGTGCCGGGGCGCGCCTGGGCGGCCTGCGCGGGCTGGCCGGCCTGCTGCTGGCCGGCGGCGTTCTGCGCGGGCGCCTGCTGCGGCGGCGGCCGCGCGGCATCGCGCTGGGTGACATTGGGCGATTGCTTGCCAAAGGAGCCGCCCCCGCCCAGGCGGCGGGCGTCGGCTTCCAGGCTGGTGGACAGCGCCAGCACGCCCACGAGTACGGCAGTCGACAGCTTCATGATCGATCCTTCCTGATCAGTTGTGTGTCCGGGGGAGATAGATGGGGCTTCAGCACTTGATTCCAACATGCAGGGCAACGACGCCACCGGTCAGGTTGTGATAGTCCACATGCCCGAATCCGGCTTTCTTCATCATCCCCTTGAGTTCCTCCTGGCCGGGGTGCATGCGGATGGACTCGGCCAGGTAGCGGTAGCTGCCCGAGTCGCCCGCCACCAGCTGGCCCAGCCGCGGCAGCACCTGGAACGAATACCAGTCGTAGGCGCCCGCCAGCGGCTTGGCCACCTGCGAGAACTCCAGCACCAGCAGCTTGCCGCCGGGCTTGAGCACGCGGGCCATCTCGGCCAGCGCCATGTCCTTGCGGGTCATGTTGCGCAACCCGAACGCCACGCTCACCAGGTCGAAGCGGCTGTCGGCGAACGGAAGCTTCTCGGCGTCGCACACCAGCGTGGGCAGGACCACGCCCTCGTCCAGCAGCCGGTCGCGGCCGGTGCGCAGCATGGCCTCGTTGATGTCGGTGTGGACCACGCGCCCGGCGGGGCCGACCTTGCGGGCGAAGGCGCGCGCCAGGTCGCCGGTGCCGCCGGCAATGTCGAGCACCTGCTGGCCCGGCTGCAGGTTGGCCACCAGCATCGTGTAGGCCTTCCAGGCACGGTGCAGGCCGAACGACATCAGGTCGTTCATCAGGTCGTAGCGGGGCGCGACCGAATCGAAGACGCCGCGCACCCGCCTGGCCTTGTCGCGTTCCTCGACGGATTCGAAGCCGAAATGCGTGCTGCCCATGCCCCGATGGTAGGGGCAATCGCGCCGCGCGCGAGCGCGAAAGTCTCGCGCGGGCGTCAGTGGGAGCTGCAGCCGTGGCCGCCGCGCGTCACCATGGGCGCGTCGCGGTCGATGCCGGCTTGCGCCAGCCGGCGCTCGTAGTCGGCCCACAGCTGATCCTGCTGCGAACCCAGGAAGTACAGGTACTCCCAGGAGTAGATGCCGCTTTCATGGCCGTCGGAGAACTGCGGCTGCACGGCGTAGTTGCCGATGGGGGCCAACCCCAGCAGCTCGACGTCGCGCTTGCCGGTCTGCAGCACTTCCTGCCCCGGGCCGTGGCCCTGCACCTCGGCCGAGGGCGAATAGATGCGCATGAGCTCGAAGGGAATGCGGAACACCGCGCCGTCGGAAAACCCGACTTCCAGCACGCGCGATTGCCCGTGCACGGTGATCGACTGGGGCGCCGGGGCGCCGGGTTTGAGGCCTGCCATGGAGCGATTGGATCAGAAGCGCACGCCGATGTTCACGTACAGCTTGTCGTCACCCTCCTGAGGGGAGGACGCGTTCACGGCCAGCGGCACGCGGCTGCCGGCGACCAGGCGGCCGTACTCGATGGACGCGACCAGCGGACCCTTGCTGTAGCGGGCGCCGATGCCCAGGCTGGCCAGCCGGTCGCTGGACGGCTTGGTGGTGCCGTTGGGGTTGTTGTTCCACAGCCAGCCGGCGTCCGCGAAGCCGAACAGGCGCAGCCCGGCGGCCAGCTCGGGCGTGCTGAGCTCGATCGAGCCGGCCAGGCCCTTGTCGGCCGAAACCGGGCGCTCGATGGCCGTGCCGCGCACCGAGCCGGAGCCGCCCAGGCCGAACTGCTCGCCCGAGATCAGCACATCGGGGCTGTACTGGTACTGGGCCCGCGCCGACAGCAGCCAGCTGCCGGCCACCGGCGCGGCGTAGTGCAGCGTGCCGCGCAGCGCCTTCCAGTCCGTGCGGGTGACGCGCGGATCCTCGCTCTGGTAGGAAGCCAGGTCGTTGGCGCGGCCGCTGCCGGTGTTGACGGCGAGGTACGCGTCGTAGCCCCACACCGCCGTGTCGCTTTCGGTGCGGGCGTTGTAGCCCAGCACCAGCGGGCGGCTGCGGCGGTCCAGCGCGCCGGGCACGACGATGTCGTTGATGCGCGCGGCCTTGAACACCTTGTCCTCCAGCCCCAGCACCACGTAGCTGCGGCGGCCGCCCTCGGGCGGCAGGTACCAGGTGTAGTTCAGGCCCAGGGTGTGGCCGGCGCCGGTGCTGGTGAAGGCGCCGAAGTTGCCGACCACGTCCGAGCGGGTGTAGCTGGCCCCGACCACGCCGCCGAGCGCGTAAAGCGGCACCCGGTAGGCCAGGCCCAGCTGCTTGACGTCGGACATCTGCTCGAGCGAGGTGGTGTAGGCCCCGGTGAACTGGTGGTCGCGGTCGAACAGGTTGGTATGGCCGCCCGCCACCGTCAACCGGTCGCGGCCGGTGGTGTCGGAGCCGGTGTTGGACGCATTGACGGCGAAGGTCCAGGGCCGGCTTTCCTTGACGGTGATGGTGGCGGCTATCTTGTCCGGCTCGTCGCCCTCGCGGATGCCGACCTGCACCTGCTTGTTGGGGTTCTCGTTGGCGATGGCGGTCTGCACGGCCAGCCGCTTGAAATTGGGCGTGCGGCCCTCCTGCAGTTCGGGCAGGGTGCGGCGCACGTTGTCGTCGCCGTAGAGCTTCGCACCCTCGATGGCCACCTTGCTGATGGTGAAGGTGACGATCTCCAGCCGCACGGTCTCGCCCACTTCCTGCGGCGGCAGCGAGACGCGGTGCAGGCCGTAGCCCTTGGCCCGCAGCGCCGACTCCAGCGCGCTGGTGGCCTGCTGCAGGCTGGCCATGGTGGCGTCGGCCCGCACGAAGGGCGCCAGGATGCGGCCGGTCTCGGCCGCATCCAGCGGGTTGTCGCCGGTGACCTGGAACCCCTTGATCGCGAACACCGGCTGCGGCGCCGGTGCCAGCGGCGCGGCCGGAGCCTGCGCCCACGCGGCGGATGAGGCCGCCAGAGCCAGCGCGAGAACGGCCGGCGCGGCACGCCCACTGCGACCGTGCACCGGCGCGCGATTGCCCTTGATCATGATCCTGTGGCCCCTCGTCGTTGTGTGCCGCGGCTGTCCCGCCCTGGCGCGGTCAGCTGCAGGTGTTCTTCGTCTTCACGTTGTTGTCCTGCAGCACCGATTGCAGCAGGGGGTTCTTGCTGGTGGGCAGCGGCACGCTGTCGAAGTCGATGAACTTCGGGATGTTCACCGGGCGCGCCGTGGTGCCGTTCTCGCCGGCGAACCCGGCCTCGCCCTTGCCCAGGTGCAGCACTTCGCCGGCGGTGGCCACCTCGATGTGGCCATCGCGCACGAACACGAACAGGCCCTCCTGCGCGTCGGACACGTTTTCCTTGGCGAACAGCTTGGGCGGCACCGTCACGCTGTCGGGCCGCGGCCCCTCGATCGCCGGCTGGCTGTTGATCGGCACGATGCCGGCGCTGGGCGAGATGAACAGGCCCTGGCCGGCCTGCAGCACCTGCAGCGCCGTCTGGCCCTGGGGCGTGACGGCGATCGAGCCCAGCCAGGTGTACAGGGTCAGGCCCGAATCGCTGCCGCCGGACGGCTCGCCGGCGCAGGCGCCGGTGCAGTTGATGTCCAGCCCGGTGCCGCGGATGCCGATGGTGGCGGTGGCGGTGGAGAAGCCGACGTTGCGGTTGTTGGCCTTGGCGATCAGGCCGGTGAGTGCGCGCACGGTGCCGCGCAGCACCGAGGCCAGGAAGCGCCCCTCGCCCGCGTTCTGCTCGTCGTAGACGAAGTTGTCGACCCGGAAGCGGGTGGACGAGCCCAGCGTGATGCGGGTGTCGTCGCGGAAGGCGATCACGGCGCGGGTGCCGGCGCCGGTCTCGATGACGTCGCCGGGGTAGACGCTGCCGCCATCGACCAGCCGGCGGCGCTGGTTGTTGGCGTCCACCGCGTGCATCTCGCCCTGCGACTGCACGACCTTGGCGCTGGCCAGCACCGCGTTCGGACGCGCCTTCTCGGCGACCTTGCCGGACTCGGCGCCGCAATCGCGCGCGCACAGGCGGGCGTCGAAGTCGGTGCCGCGGATGCCGATGGTGGCGGTGCTGGTCTGCACCTTGGCCGCATGGGGCGAACCCTTGGCGATCAGCCCGGTCACCGCGCGGAAGCCGCCGCGGATCATCTGCAGCAGCATGCTGTTGTCGGGCGCGTTCTCCTTGAACTGGTACCGGGACAGCACGATCTCGGAGTTGGGCCGCACCGTCATCCGGGTGCCGTCGGCCATTCTTACGATGGCCGAGGCGCCCTCCGAGGTGGTGATGCGATCGCCCTGCTGCAGCTGCAGCCCCTTGCCCAGCGTGCGCGGAGCCTGCCCCGCCGACTGCGCGAACCCGACGCCGCGCGCGAATTCCACCTCGCCGGCGGCTTGCGCCAGCACGGCGCCGGCGCCCAGCGCCAGCAGCGCCCCCGCCGCGAGCCTGGCCACTGCCCTGTTGATGTCCTGCCCCCGCATGGCGACCTCCGGATGACTCTGCTTGCCCGCTATCTGTATCCGGATGTTATACGCTGCTGAGCTGGCCGCGGCACAAAAAACGTGCCCCGGGGCGGCGGCGGCGGCGTGCGGATTTCACGCCGGGGTGGCGGACCGGCCCGGCAGCCGGTCCCGGACTCAGACCAGCACGCGCTCGATGCCGCCCGCGTTGGCGGCACGGACGTACTGCGGCAGCCAGTCCTCGCCCAGGATGTGGCGGGCCATCTCGATCACGATGTAGTCGGCCTCGAGCAGGCCGTTCTGCAGGTCGTTGCCATAGCGCGTCAGGCCCTGCAGGCAGCTCGGGCAGCTGGTGAGCACCTTGATGTTGTCCTGTGGTCCGACTGCGCCCGAGGCCCGCAGTGCGGCCTCGTCCATGCGCAGCTGCTCCTCCTTGCGGAAGCGCACCTGGGTGGCGATGTCGGGGCGGGAGATGCCGAAGGTGCCGGACTCGCCGCAGCAGCGCTCGGTCTTGCGCACGTTCTCGCCCAGCAGCGCCTTGACGGTCTTCATCGGCTCCTGCTGCTTCATCGGCGTGTGGCAGGGGTCGTGGAACAGGTAGCCGCGGTCGCCCGGCAGCGTGATCCCCTTTTCCAGCAGGTACTCGTGGATGTCGATGATGCGGCTGCCCGGGAAGATCTTGTCGAATTCGTAGCCCTGCAGCTGGTCGTAGCAGGTGCCGCAGCTGACCACCACGGTCTTGATGTCCAGGTAGTTCAGCGTGTTCGCGACCCGATGGAACAGCACCCGGTTGTCGGTGATGATCTTCTCGGCCTTGTCGAACTGGCCGCTGCCGCGCTGCGGGTAGCCGCAGCACAGGTAGCCCGGCGGCAGCACGGTCTGCACGCCCGCGTGCCACAGCATGGCCTGCGTCGCCAGGCCCACCTGGGAGAACAGGCGCTCGGAGCCGCAGCCCGGGAAATAGAACACGGCTTCCGATTCCGCCGAGGTGTCCTGGGGGTTGCGGATGATCGGGACGTAGTCCTTGTCCTCGATGTCCAGCAGCGCCCGCGCCGTCTTCTTCGGCAGCCCGCCCGGCAACTTCTTGTTGACGAAGTGGATCACCTGCTCCTTGATGGGAGCGGGCGCGTGGGTCGAGGGCGGCAGGGTCACCTGCTTTCGCGCGAAGCCGCGCAGCAGGTCGCTGGCCATGCGCTGGGCCTTGAAGCCGACGCCGACCATGCCGGCGCGCACCACCTTGATGGTGTCCGGGTTGGTGGCATTGAGCATGAACATGGCCGCGGCATTGGCCGGGCGGAAGCTCTTCTGCCCCATCTTGCGCAGCAGGTTGCGCATGTTCATGGACACGTCGCCGAAGTCGATCTTGACCGGGCAGGGGTTGGCGCACTTGTGGCAGACCGTGCAGTGGTCCGACACGTCCTCGAACTCCTGCCAGTGCTTGATCGACACGCCGCGGCGGGTCTGCTCCTCGTACAGGAAGGCCTCCACCAGCAGCGAGGTCGCCAGGATCTTGTTGCGCGGGCTGTACAGCAGGTTGGCGCGCGGCACGTGGGTGGCGCACACCGGCTTGCACTTGCCGCAGCGCAGGCAGTCCTTGATCGAATCGGCGATCGCGCCTATGTCCGACTGCTGCATGATCAGCGACTCGTGCCCCATCAGCCCGAAGCTGGGGGTGTAGGCGTTGGTCAGGTCCGAATAGACCGAGGTCTCGCCCTGCTGGGTGGAGGGCCGCAGCAGCTTGCCCTTGTTGAAGCGGCCCTCGGGATCGACCTTCGCCTTGTAGTCGGCGAACGGCCCGATCTCCTCGTCGGTGAGGAACTCCAGCTTGGTGATGCCGATGCCGTGTTCACCGGAGATCACGCCGCCCAGCGAGCGCGCCAGCGCCATGATGCGCTTGACCGCCGCGTGCGCGGCCTGCAGCATCTCGTAGTCGTCGCTGTTGACCGGGATGTTGGTGTGCACGTTGCCGTCGCCGGCATGCATGTGCAGCGCCACCCAGACCCGGCCCTTCAGCACGCGCTGGTGGATGGCCTCGATCTCGTCCAGCAGCGGCCGGAACGGCTGGCCGGAAAAGACCTGCTGCAGCGGCGCGCGGACCTGCACCTTCCAGCTCGCCCGCAGGGTGTGGTCCTGCAGGCGCGGGAACAGTCCGTCGACGTCAGCCAGCCAGCCTTGCCATTGCGCCCGCACCTCGCGGACCAGCGCGAGCGCTTGCGCCACCCGGTCCTCCAGCAATTCGGCCGAAGGGATCTCGTGGGCGTCGTCGAGCTTGCCCAGGGGCAGGCTGCCGCGCTGGAAGAACGCCTCCAGTTCGTCGGCCAGGCGGATCTTGTTGCGCAGCGACAGCTCGATGTTGATGCGCTCGATGCCGTCGGTGTACTCCGCCATCCGCGGCAGCGGGATCACCACGTCCTCGTTGATCTTGAACGCGTTGGTGTGGCGGCTGATGGCCGCCGTGCGCTTGCGGTCCAGCCAGAACTTCTTGCGCGCTTCGGGGCTGATGGCCACGAAGCCTTCGCCGCTGCGCGAGTTGGCGATGCGCACCACCTCGGAAGTGGCGCGCGCCACCGCGTCCGGATCGTCGCCGACGATGTCGCCGACCAGCACCATCTTCGGCAGCCCGCCGCGCCTGGACTTGGTGGTGTAGCCGACCGCGCGCAGGTAGCGGTCGTCCAGGTGCTCCAGGCCGGCCAGCAGGACGCCGCTTCGGTCCTTCTCGGCGAACATGAAGTCCTTGATCTCGACGATGCTGGGCACCGCGTCCCTGGCGTTGCCGAAGAACTCCAGGCACACCGTTCGGGTGTGCGCCGGCATGCGGTGCACCACCCAGCGCGCGCTGGTGACCAGGCCGTCGCAGCCTTCCTTCTGGATGCCGGGCAGGCCGGAGAGGAACTTGTCGGTGACGTCCTTGCCCAGGCCCTCCTTGCGGAAGGCGGCGCCGGGAACAGCGAGCGTCTCGCGGCGCAAGGGCGTGCGGCCGTCGGCGGCGAACCAGCGCAGCTCGAAGGTGGCCATCGCCGCGTCGTGGATCTTGCCCAGGTTGTGGTCCAGCCGCGTGACCTCCAGCCACTCGGCCTGCGGCGTGACCATGCGCCAGGACACCAGGTTGTCCAGCGCCGTGCCCCAGAGCACCGCCTTCTTGCCGCCGGCGTTCATCGCGATGTTGCCGCCGATGCAGGAGGCCTCGGCCGAGGTCGGGTCGACGGCGAACACGAAGCCCGCGCGCTCCGCCGCGTCGGACACGCGCTGCGTGACCACGCCGGCTTCGGTCCAGACCGTCGGTACCGGCTGCGAGTGGCCGGGAATGGCGACGAGCTCGACCTCGCTCATGGCCTCGAGCTTCTCGGTGTTGATCACCGCACTCTTCCACGTCAGCGGCACGGCGCCGCCGGTATAGCCGGTGCCGCCGCCGCGCGGAATGATGGTCAGGCCCAGCTCGATGCAGCCCTTGACCAGGCCGGCCATCTCGGCCTCGGTGTCCGGCGTGAGCACCACGAACGGGTACTCGACGCGCCAGTCGGTCGCGTCGGTGACGTGCGACACGCGCGACAGGCCGTCGAACTTGATGTTGTCGCGGGCGGTGTGCCGGCGCAGCGCCTTCTGCACCTGCCGGCGCAGGTCCGCGGTCTCACGGAAGCCCTGGTCGAAGGCGCGCACCGCCCGCCGGGCGGCATCCAGCAGTTCGCCCACCAGCGCGTCGCGGGCGGCGTCATCGGCCGGGGTGCGGCGCTTTTCGACCTCGGCCAGCCGGTGCTCCAGCGCCTCCACCAGCAGGCGGCGGCGCTTCGGGTTGTCCAGCAGGTCGTCCTGCAGGTACGGGTTGCGCTGCACCACCCAGATGTCGCCCAGCACCTCGTACAGCATGCGTGCGGACCGGCCCGTGTGGCGTTCATCGCGCAGCCGCGCCAGCACTTCCCAGGCGCGCGCGCCCAGCAGGCGGATGACGATCTCGCGGTCCGAGAACGAGGTGTAGTTGTAGGGGATCTCGCGCAGGCGCGGCGCGGCGCCGTCGGCTGCCGCCAGCAGCTGGTCGAGCTTGGTAGGTGCGTTCATCGTTGCGGGTGGTGCCCCGCGACCGGCGGGTGCCTGTCAGCCGGAACGAATGGCTTGGCGGCTGAGGGCGGATGTTACCGCAGCGCAACATGGCTCCGCCTCAAGGCCGCTGGCGCGCTCATGGAAAGCCCGGTAGCCACACCCGACCCGGCCCGGCTCTAATCCGTTGTCACAATTCGACTGTAGAGTCACGCCCTCGTGACCCCATCCTCTCCAGGAGTTTTCATGAAACTGAAGCTTTGTGCAGTGGCGCTGGCCGCCGCTGTCACCCTCCCCGCCGCGGCGCAGACCGAGATCCAGTGGTGGCATTCCATGACCGGCGGCCTGAACGACTGGGTCGTGGACCTGGCCAACGGCTTCAACGCCAGCCAGAAGGACTACAAGATCGTGCCCACCTACAAGGGCAGCTACGACGAGTCCATGACAGCGTCGATCGCGGCCTTCCGCGCCGGCAACGCCCCGCACATCCTGCAGGTCTACGAAGTGGGCACCGCCACCATGATGGCCGCCAAGGGCGCCGTCGTGCCGGTCGGCAAGGTGCTGTCGGACGCAGGCTACAAGTTCGACCCCAAGCTCTACATCCCCGCGGTCGTCGGCTACTACACCGCGCCCAACGGGCAGATGCTCAGCTTCCCGTTCAACAGCTCCACCACGGTGCTGAACTACAACAAGGACCTGTTCAAGAAGGCCGGCCTCGACCCGAACAAGCCGCCGCAGACCTGGCCCGAACTGGCGCTGGCCGCCGCCAAGCTGAAGGCCTCCGGCGTGGCCTGCCCCTTCACCACCAGCTGGCAGGGCTGGACCCAGCTGGAGAGCTTCTCCACCTGGCACAACACCCTGTTCGCCACCCACAACAACGGCTTCGGCGGCACCAAGGCCCGGCTGGCCTTCAACAGCCCGCTGCACGTTCGCCACATCGAGAACCTGGCCAACATGGCCAAGAGCGGCCTGTTCCACTACCGCGGCCGCGGCAACAAGGGTGACGCGCCGTTCTACTCGGGCGAATGCGCGATGGCCACCGCCAGCTCGTCGACCTACGCCAGCATCAAGAAGAACGCCAAGTTCGACTTCGGCATCGCGCCGCTGCCCTACTACCCGGACGTGGCCGGCACGCCGCAGAACACGGTGATCGGCGGCGCCTCGCTGTGGGTGATGTCGGGCAAGCCGGCGCCCGAATACAAGGGCGTGGCTGCGTTCTTCAACTACCTGACGAATGCCGAAACCCAGGCCAAGAGCCACCAGCGCACCGGCTACCTGCCGATCACCCTGGCCGCGCTCAAGATGACCGAGGACGCGGGCTTCTACAAGCAGAACCCCGGCACCGACACCGCGGTGAACCAGATGATCCGCAAGACCACCGACAAGTCGCGTGGCGTGCGCCTGGGCAACTTCAACCAGATCCGCGCGATCATGGACGAAGAGCTCGAGCAGGTCTGGGCCGGCAAGAAGACGGCCAAGGAGGCGCTCGACGACGCCGTCAAGCGCGGCAACGAGCAACTCGAGCGCTTCGAAAAAGCCAACAAGTCCTGACGGACTTGCCGCCTTTCCGTCGCGCTGCGCTGCTCGCGACGGGATGACGGCACCCCCTCCCCAGCCCTCCCCCGCCCGAGCGGGGGAGAGTGCAGGGAATCCAGGGCCACTTGCAAAGCGAGTGGCCTTCGTTCGTTCCAGACAGCAGGTCCGACATTGGCTGCAGAAAAGCGTGTCCGTTTCAAGAGCTGGTGGCTGCCCTGGGTGCTTCTCGCACCGCAGGTGGCGGTCATCGGCGTGTTCTTCTTCTGGCCGGCCTGGCAGGCCCTGCTGCAGTCGCTGCAGCAGCAGGATGCCTTCGGGGCGTCCGTGCAATGGGTGGGGCTGGACAACTTCCGGCGTCTCTTCACTGACGAGGGCTACCTCGCCTCGTTCAAGATCACCGTGGAGTTCTCGGTGCTGGTCGCCGGCCTGGGGCTGGCGCTCGCGCTGGCGCTGGCGGTGTTCGCCGACCGGGTGATCCGCGGCTCGTCGATCTACAAGACGCTGCTGATCTGGCCCTATGCCGTGGCGCCGGCCGTGGCCGGCGTGCTGTGGCTGTTCATGTTCGCGCCGTCGATCGGCCTGGTCAGCTTCTGGCTGCGCCAGTTCGGCTTCGAGTGGAACCACCTGCTGAACAGCGGGCAGGCGATGTCGCTGATCGTGTTTGCCGCGGTCTGGAAGCAGATCTCCTACAACTTCCTGTTCTTCCTGGCCGGTTTGCAGTCGATCCCGCGCAGCCTGATCGAGGCGGCCGCCATCGACGGCGCCGGGCCGTGGCGGCGCTTCTGGAGCGTGGTGTTCCCGCTCCTGTCGCCCACCACGTTCTTCCTGCTGGTGATCAACGTCGTCTACGCGTTCTTCGACACCTTCGCCATCGTCGACGCCGCCACCGAAGGCGGCCCGGGCAAGGACACCGCCATCCTGGTCTACAAGGTCTATTACGACGGCTTCAAGGCGCTGGACCTGGGCAGCTCGGCCGCCCAATCGGTGGTGCTGATGGCCATCGTCATCGCGCTGACGGTCATCCAGTTCCGCTATGTCGAGAAGAAGGTGAACTACTGATGGTGGAACGCCGCCCCCTCGCGACTTTCGTCTCGCACCTGGTGCTGGTGCTGGGCGTACTGGTCATCGCCTTCCCCCTGTACATCACCTTCGTGGCCAGCACGCACACGGCCCAGGACATCGTGCAGGTGCCCATGCCCATGGTGCCGGGTCCGCACCTGCTGGAGAACTACCAGGCGGCCCTGCTCGGCACCAGCGACAGCGCCGCGTCCACCGCGCCGGTGGGCCGCATGATGTTCGTCAGCCTGGTGACCGCGCTGGTCATCGCCATCGGCAAGATCGCGATCTCGCTGCTGTCGGCGTTCGCGATCGTGTACTTCCGCTTCCCGGGCCGGATGTTCTTCTTCTGGGCCATCTTCGTGACGCTGATGCTGCCGGTGGAGGTGCGCATCGGGCCGACCTACCAGGTCGTGTCGGACCTCGGCATGCTCAACACCTACGCCGGGCTCACGGTGCCGCTGATCGCCAGCGCCACCGCCACCTTCCTGTTCCGGCAGTTCTTCCTGACCGTGCCCGACGAACTGGTGGAGGCGGCGCGGGTGGACGGCGCCGGGCCGCTGCGCTTCTTCAAGGACGTGCTGCTGCCGTTGTCGACCACCAGCATCGCGGCACTGTTCGTGATCCAGTTCATCTACGGCTGGAACCAGTACCTGTGGCCGCTGCTGGTGACCACCGACGAGTCGATGTACCCGGTGGTGATGGGCATCAAGCGGATGATCTCCGGCGGCGACGCCGCCAACGACTGGAACATCGTCATGGCCACCGCCATCCTCGCCATGATCCCGCCCGCCGCGGTGGTGATCCTGATGCAGAAGTGGTTCGTCAAGGGTCTTGTCGATACAGAGAAATAAACGACTTTGCGGGACAGACCAAAAGCTTGCGAAGCGAGCTTTTGGTCTGTCCCCAACTGACTAGATGACTTTGCGAGACAGACCGCAAGCTTGCCAAGCGAGCTCCTGCTCTGTCCCCAACTGACTAGACAAATGGCAGCTCTCTCCTTCCGAAACATCATCAAGCGCTACGGCACCGGCAAACAGGCGCTGCAGGTCATCCACGGCGTCAGCGCCGAGATCCAGAAAGGCGAATTCGTCGTCATCGTCGGGCCGTCCGGTTGCGGCAAGTCCACCCTGCTGCGCATGGTGGCCGGGCTGGAGGAGATCTCCGAAGGCGAGATCCGCATCGGCGACCGCGTGGTCAACGACCTGGAGCCGGCTGAGCGCGACATCGCCATGGTGTTCCAGAACTACGCGCTCTACCCGCACATGAGCGTGTTCGACAACATGGCCTACGGCCTGAAGATCCGCAGGATGCCGGTGCAGGAGATCAAGACCCGCGTCGACAAGGCCGCCGGCATCCTGGAGCTGGCGCACCTGCTGGATCGCAAGCCGCGCCAGCTGTCCGGCGGGCAGCGCCAGCGCGTGGCCATGGGCCGCGCCATCGTGCGCCAGCCGCAGGTGTTCCTGTTCGACGAGCCGCTGTCCAACCTGGACGCCAAGCTGCGCGCGCAGACCCGGCTGGAAATCCAGAAGCTGCACCGCGAGCTGGGCATCACGTCGCTGTTCGTCACGCACGACCAGGTCGAGGCCATGACGCTGGCCCAGCGCATGATCGTGATGAACGCCGGCGTGATGGAGCAGTTCGGCACGCCGGAAGAGGTGTACCACCGGCCCGCCTCCACCTTCGTCGCCAGCTTCATCGGCTCGCCCCCCATGAACCTGCTCAAGGACGCCCCGGGCGGTCGCAACGGCACGCTGCTGGGCATCCGCCCCGAGCACCTGGACATTGGCTCCGACGGCTGGGAAGTGCGCGTCGAGACGGTGGAACTGCTGGGTGCCGAGCGCCTGATCTACGGCCGCGTCGGCGCCGAGCCGGTCATCGTGCGCAGCGAGGAAGCGCAGGCGGCACCGGCCGCCAACTCCGTGATCCGCGTCAAGCCGCGCGAGGACCGGCTGCACTGGTTCGACGCGGGCTCGGGCAAGCGCGTGGCGGCATGAAGGACTGGCCTTATCCGCGCTGGATCGCGCACCGCGGCGCCGGCCACCTCGCGCCGGAAAACACCCTGGCGGCCTTCCGCCTCGGCGCCCGCCACGGCTACCGCATGTTCGAGTGCGACGCCAAGCTGTCCGCCGATGGCGTCGTGTTCCTGATGCACGACTCGACGCTGGAGCGCACCACCAATGGCAGCGGTGTCGGCGGCGACCGGCCTTGGAGCGAGCTGGCGCGGCTGGATGCCGGCAGCTGGCATTCGCGGGCCCATGCCGGCGAGCCCCTGCCCACGCTGGAGAACGTCGCACGGTTCTGCCGCGCCAACGGGTATTTCCTGAACATCGAAATCAAGCCGACGCCGGGGCTGGAGCAGCGCACCGGCGAGGTGGTGGCGCGGGAGGCGGCGCGCCTGTGGGCCGATGCCGCGGTGCCGCCGCTGCTGACGTCCTTCCGGCCGGAGTCGCTGGCCGGCGCGCGCGAGGCCGCGCCGCACCTGCCGCGCGGGCTGCTGCTGGACAGCTTGTGGAAGGGCTGGCTGGAGATGGCGCTGCAGCTCGAATGCGTGGCGCTCGTCTGCAACCAGGCGCTGTGGGACGCCAGCACCGTGACCCAAGCCAGGAGCGCCGGCTTCCGCTGCCTGAGCTACACCGTGAACGACGAGTGGGCGGCGCAGCGGCTGTGGGACCTGGGCACCGACGGTGTCATCACGGATCGCGTGGACCTGTTCGCACCTACCTGAGATCCCCCGCCAGCGACGCCAGCGCCTCCGGCGGAATCGTCATGTGGGCCGGGTAGTTGCGGTGGTCGCAACCCAGCTTGACCGCGGCGCCCGCCTTTACGGCCGCGCGCATCTGCGCGTCGAGCTCGAATCGCAGGAAGTGCACCGACGAAGTCTTCTCGTCGTTCTCGCGCTCCAGGTCCTCGTCGGCGATCGCGTACACGCGCGCATGCCCCTCGACCTCGACGAACATGTGGTCCTCCACCCCGATCAGGCGGGCCAGCTCGCGCTTGCGCTCACTCTCGTCGGGGTACTCGATCATCATCGTGGCCTTCCAGTTGCTGCCATCGGGCACCAGCGGGGCATAGGCGTCGATCTCGGCCTGGATGCCCTCTTCCTCGAAGATCTTCTCGATGCGCAGCATCTCCTGGATCTGGTAGCGCATCGACAGCTCGCTCTCGAACTGCACCGTGACGTGCTCGCCCAGCTGCACGCTGCGCTGCTTGCGGTGGGCGATGACCTCGCCCTTGTGGGCCTTGCGCCACTTGGCGTAAGCCTCCAGCGACATCAGGTTGCCGGGGGTGATCTTGCCGGTCGTTTGCATGGTTCTCAGAGTCCGTAGGCCTTGCGGATCAGGCTCAGCGGGTGCTCCAGCTTCGGCGCGCCGAGCTGGTTGACCTCGAAGCCCTGCGCGATGTGGTGGCCGCCCAGCGGGCAATCGGAGCTGATGTAGTCGGGCGCGCCGCCGCCGGGGTGCTCGGCCATGCGCCGGAACAGCGGCTTGCCGATCTTCATGGCCATGGCGTGGTACTGCTTCTTGACGCCGTAGGTACCCGCGTGCCCGGAGCAGCGCTCATGCGTGGCAACCTCGGTGCCCGGCACCAGCTTGAGCATTTCCTCGGTGCGCTTGCCGATGTTCTGCACCCGGCCATGGCAGGGCGTGTGGTAGCTGACCTTGCCCAACGGCTGGCTGAAGTCGATCTTGAGCAGGCCATCGCGCTTGCGCGCCGAGAGGTACTCGAAGGGGTCCCACATCGCCTCCTTGACCGCCTGCACGTCGGCGTCGTCGGGGTACATGAGCGGCAATTCCTGCTTGTACATCAGCGTGCAGCTGGGCACCGCCGACAGGATGGCCCAGCCCTCGCGGGCATAACGCGCCAGCACCGGGATGTTGGCCTGCTTGAGCTTGTCGACACCCTCCAGGTCGCCCAGCTCCAGCTTGGGCATGCCGCAGCACTTCTCCTTGTCGACCAGCCGGTACGGGATCTCGTTGTGCGCGAGCACCTTCAGCAGGTCATGGCCTATGCCCGGCTCGTTGTAGTTGACGTAGCAGGTGGCGTAGACCGCGACCTTGCCGGGCGTCTTGGCGCCGTCTTTTACCGGGAACTCGGCCGACTTCGGCGCGCCGGATCGGAACTTGCGCGTGGCCAGGTCCGGCAGCCAGGCGTCACGGTCGACGTTCAGCACCTTCTCCATGGCAGCGCGCGCGGGTTTGGTGTGGTTCAGCGCATTGGCCGCCTGCACCACGATCGGAATGCCTGCGAAGCTGCCGTGGACGTCGGTCGATGCGAGGAAGCGCTCGCTGGCCGGGATGCCCTTCCTGAACTTGATCGCCTTGGCCCGCAGCATGGTGTGCGGGAAGTCCACGTTCCACTGGTGCGGCGGCACGTAGGGGCACTTGGTCATGTAGCACAGGTCGCACAGGTAGCACTGGTCGACCACCTTCCAGAAGTCCTGCTTCTCCACGCCGTCCAGCTCGCCGGTCTTGCCCTCGTCCACCAGGTCGAACAGCGTCGGGAACGCGCCGCAGAGGCTGACGCAGCGGCGGCAGCCATGGCAGATGTCGAAGATGCGCTCCAGCTCCTTGAACGCGGCGCCCTCATCGTGGAATTCGGGATTGCGCCAGTCGATCGGGTGCCGGGTGGGGGCTTCGAGGCTGCCTTCGCGCGGGGGCATGTCTTGTCTTCTCGTTCTGGTTCGGATGAGGAGTGCACGGCGCGCCCCCTCACCCCAACCCTCTCCCCGAGAGGAGAGGGAGAAAGCCCGTCCCGCTCGGGAACGGGAAGAAGGGCTGGATCAGTCCACCAGCTCGTTCAGCGCCCTGGTGTAGCGATTGGCGTGCGAGCGCTCGGCCTTGGCCAGCGTTTCGAACCAGTCGGCCACTTCGTCGAAGCCTTCGTCGCGCGCGGTCTTGGCCATGCCCGGGTACATGTCGGTGTACTCGTGGGTCTCGCCGGCCACCGCGGCCTTCAGGTTGTCGCGGGTGGCGCCGATCGGCAGGCCGGTGGCGGGGTCGCCGCACTGCTCCAGCCACTCCAGGTGGCCGTGCGCGTGGCCGGTCTCGCCCTCGGCCGTGGAGCGGAACAGGGCTGCGACGTCGTTCTGGCCTTCCACGTCCGCCTTGTTTGCGAAGTACAGGTAGCGGCGGTTGGCCTGCGACTCGCCGGCGAAGGCAGCCTTGAGGTTTTCTTCCGTCTTGGAACCCTTGAGGGTGGCCATGGCAGTCTCCTTGAGTGGTGGATCGGTTGAGCGGTGCGCCTCGGGCGAGCGGCCCGGGGACGAGGGGACTGTAGCGCCGCCGCCCGCGGGGGGTCTAATTGGCGGCGTCAATCCGCAGCATTGAAGATGGCTAAGGGAACCATAGGCCTCATTCATGAGCCCGCGAACGGTCGCGTTGGGTCTCCCGTTGCATTACGGTAAAGTAAACGCGTTACGCATTGTTGAATTCCGGAGATTCCATGGCCGCCGTACCGAACACTGCCGCGCTGCCGGCCCCCGCGCCCATCCAGCAGCTTCACCACTACGCCTACCGCGCCCGCGACGCGGAAGAAACGCGCCGCTTCTACGAAGACATCCTGGGCCTGCCGCTCTACCACATCATCCAGAGCGACTACGTGCCCAGCACCGGGGAGTACTGCCCCTACACGCACTTCTTCTTCCGCCTTCAGGACGGCTCGTTCATCGCCTTCTTCGACCTGGGCGACGACCAGGCCTGCGAGCCTTCGCCCAACACGCCCAAATGGGTCAACCACATCTCGTTCCGCGTCGATTCGGTCCAGGCGCTGGAGGACATGAAGGCGCGGCTGCAGGCGCACGGCGTCGAGGTGCTGGGCGTGACCGACCACCACATCTTCCACAGCATCTACTTCTTCGATCCCAACGGCATCCGGCTGGAGCTGACGGCCCAGCTGGCGGACGAGTTCCAGATGCTGCAGGAGAGCAAGACCGCCCACGCACGGCTGGACGAATGGACCGCGCGCAAGGAGCAGTGGCGCAAGGACAGGGCGGCCGGCAAGGCCGGCGAGCCGCTGAAGCCGCAGAGGAATGACCGGCCGGAGTATGCGAAGACGGAGCCTGTGACCAAGTAGGGACGTCGAAGCAACTCCGGTCGAACGACGGAGGCGAGCGGGAATGACGGAGATGAGGAGACCATCGCAATGGACGAGCTGAGGACGGGCTACGCGGACACGGCCCTGGCCAACGGCTACGAATTCACCCAGGGCAGCGGCTACCAGCTGCCGGAGTACCCGTTCGAGGTGCCGGCCGAGTTGGCCGCGGGCCAGGTCGGCGAACACCCGGTGGTCATCGTCGGCGCCGGGCTGGCCGGGCTCACGGCCGCGTGCGCGTTGGCCATGTACGGCGTGCCGGCCATCGTGCTCGACGAAGACAACACCGTCGGCGTCAAGGGCGCCTCCTCGCGCGGCATCTGCTACACGCAGAAGTCGCTGGAGATCTTCCACCGGCTGGGCGTCTACGAGCGCATCGCCCGCAAGGGCATCCAGTGGAGTGTGGGCCGCACCTTCGCGGGCGAGGACGAGGTCTACTCCTTCGATCTCAAACAGCAAAGCGGCTACAACCTGTCGATCCAGCCGCCCTTCATCAACATCCAGCAGTTCTACATCGAGGGCTACCTGGTCGAGCGCATCCGCGAGCTGGGCGTGGCGCAGCTGCGCTGGAACAACCGCGTCACCGGCTTCGAGCAGGACGGCAAAGGCGCCACCCTGTCGGTCACCACGCCGGCCGGCGACTACCGCATCCGCGCCCGGCACGTGATCGACGGCACCGGCTGCCACAGCCCCTTCCGCAAGTGGGTGGGCGCCAGCGTCACGGCCAGGAAGGGCGACGACCGCTGGTGCATCGCCGACGTGCGCTTCACCAAGCACCCTCCGGTGGAGCGCCACACCTGGATCGAGGCGCCGTTCAACGAGAACCGCGCGGTCTGGCAGCACCTGATGGGCGACGACGTCTGGCGCATCGACTACCAGATGGCGCCCAACGCCGACCCCGAGGAAGTCAGCCGCGAGGACGTGGTGCGCCAGCGCCTGCAGCGCCAGTTCGGCGCCGACTGCGAGGTCGAGATCGTCTGGGTCGGGCCCTACGCCTACCGCAGCGAGTGCGTCGATGCGATGCGCCATGGCTGCGTTTACTTCGTCGGCGACGCCGCCAAGGTGGTCAGCCCCTTCGGCGCGCGCGGCGGCAACACCGGCATCGCCGACGCCGACAACCTGGCCTGGAAACTGGCCGCCGTGCTCAAGGGCCGCGCGCCGGCCAGCCTGCTGGACAGCTACCACGAAGAGCGGCACGAGGCCGCCCGGCAGAACGTGCAGGTCACCAACCGCACCGCCCGATTCCTGCGGCCCGCCGACGGCATCGAGCGCGTCTTCCGGACCGCGGCCGTGGGCCTGGCGAGGCAGTACCCGTTCGCGCGGCAGCTGGTGAACACCGGCCGCATGGCCGTCGCCAACCCCTATACGAGCTCCAGCGTGTGCGACCGCACCGGTGGCCTGTCGGTGCAGAACGTCGCCTTCGAATGGGCGGGCGGCTCGACCGGCGTGGTCAACGACCTGCTGCGCTGGAGCGAAGGCCGCTTGCTGCTGCTGGTGTTCGGCGACCCGGGGCGTGCCGGGCTGGCGCGCCTGCGCGAGTTGTCGCAGGCGGCGCCGCTGCGCTGCGTGCAGGTGCTGGGGCCTGGCCAGCGGCCTGGCGCCATCGAGCACGTGCGCGACCCGGAAGGGCACCTGCAGGGCGCCTGCCATGTGTTCGGCCATGCCTGGGCGCTGGTGCGGCCTGACAGCTACGTAGCGGCCACGGGCGAGAGTGTCGACGCCAGCCTGGTGCAGGCCATCGCCCGCGCGCTGGGCACCGGCGGAACCGAAGAATGAAGCTTCCCACCTCGATGAAAACGGTCCTGAATTTCCAGGATGCCGACACCTTCTACGAGCAATTGCTCGACGCGCACCAGGGCCTGAGCCGCGATCAGTCGGAGTTGCTCAATGCCCGCCTGATCCTGCTGCTGGCCAACCAGGTCGGCGACGCGCAGGTGCTGGAGGAATGCGTGCGTTCGGCCGCGCTGCCGGAGCAGGCACCCTCGTCAGGCGCGAGCTGAACCGCCGCCCGAATAAAATCGGGCCCTCCCCTCCTGCGCATGCGCGGGTGCCGTTCCCATGGTGCCCGCGCGTGCCGTCTTGATGACCGCGCCCGCCATGCCCGACACCCCCGCCCAACCCGGCCTGAACAGCCTGTCCAAGTCCTTCGAACCCGCCGCGATCGAAGCGCGCTGGGGCCCGGCCTGGGAGCAGCGCGGCTACGGCCGGGCCGGCTATCGCGGCACCGGGGCGCCCAGGGACGGCGAACCCGCCTTCGCCATCCAGCTGCCGCCGCCCAACGTCACCGGCACGCTGCACATGGGGCAC
Organism: Acidovorax sp.; assembly: GCA_036675905.1. Lineage (GTDB taxonomy): Bacteria > Pseudomonadota > Gammaproteobacteria > Burkholderiales > Burkholderiaceae_C > Ramlibacter. Next base: position 19,555 of record JAKFEA010000316.1, read on the forward strand.
GCGTTCAACCAGACCATCATGGACAGCCTCACGCGCCATCACCGGATGCGCGGGTTCAACACGCTGTGGGTGCCGGGCACCGACCACGCCGGCATCGCCACCCAGATCGTGGTGGAGCGCCAGTTGCAGCAGCAGGGGCAGAGCCGGCACGACCTGGGCCGCAAGAACTTCGCCCTGCGCGTGTGGGAGTGGAAGCGCCAGTCGGGCAACACCATCACCACCCAGATGCGCCGGCTGGGCGACAGCGTGGACTGGTCGCACGAGTACTTCACGATGGACGAGAACCTCTCGGCCATCGTCACCGAGACCTTCGTGCGGCTGTACGAGCAGGGGCTGATCTACCGCGGAAAGCGGCTGGTGAACTGGGACCCCGAACTGAAGACGGCGGTGAGCGACCTGGAGGTGGAGAGCCAGGAAGAGGAGGGCTCCCTCTGGCACATCCGATACCCGCTTGAAGACGGCGGCGGCTTCCTGACGGTGGCCACCACCCGCCCCGAAACCATGCTGGGCGACGTGGCGGTGATGGTCCACCCGGAAGACGAGCGCTACCGGCACCTGGTCGGAAAAACGGTGAGGCTGCCGCTGTGCGACCGCGACATCCCGGTGATCGCCGACGACTACGTGGATCGCGAGTTCGGCAC
>JAKFEA010000317.1:0-10695 GCA_036675905.1 Acidovorax sp.
ACCGCAGCGATCAGGCGGGTGCGAGCGCGGTGCGCCGGACGCGGCGCACGTTGAAGGCGCTGGCGATCAGCAGCAGCTGCATCAGGGCCAGGCCCAGCCAGACGCCGGCGTAACGGCCGTTGTCCATCAGGCTGCCGAACACCAGCGGCGCCGCCGCCTGCCCTATGTCCAGTCCCGAGTAGACGATGCCGAACACCCGCCCGCTGGCGTTGGGCGGTGTCGAGCGCTTCACGATCATGTCGCGCGAGGGCCCGGCAATGCCGCTGGTGAAGCCCATGACGCCGAACAGCACGGGCACCGCCAGCGCCGGCAGCGGCATGGTGCCGATCGCCAGCGCCACCAGCGCGGCCATGCCGAACCCCGCGCCCACGATGCGTTCGCAGCGCGAGGGATCGGACGCCAGAAAGCCGCCCAGCAGCATGCCCCCCGCCCCGGACACCATGTAGATCGTCAGGCACGCGGCCGCCAGTCCGACCGGCACGCCATGCAGCAGCCGCGCGGCTTCCGGCGCAAAGGCCTGCACCACGCTCAGCACGACGGCGTACACGAAGAAGAAGGCGAAGCACATCCACACGGCCGGCGCACGCAGGAAATCGAAGGTGCCGCTGCCCTTGGCGGCCGAGGCGGCGGCGGCTGCCGGCGCGGCCGGCAGGTCCAGCTGGCGCCGGTGCACCCACAGGAACAGCAGCACGCCCCAAGCCAAAGCGCCGGCCACGGCCAGGGCTACGCGCCAGGAGAACGCGATGGCCAGCGGCACCACCAGCGCGGGCGCCAGCGCCCAACCCAGGCTGCCCGTGATCCCGTGGAAGCTGTAGGCGTGCCCCAGTCGGGGCGCACTCACCTTGCGGTTGAGCAGGGTGTAGTCCACCGGGTGGAACACGCCGTTGCCCAGGCCCGCCACCATCGCGAACAAGGCCATCATCCAGTAGCTGGTGCTGGCCGCGAAGCCGAACGCCGCCAGCCCCACCAGCGCCAGGCCGCCGAACAGCACCGGCCGCGGCCCGTGCCGATCGACCAGGAAGCCCGACGCCGCCTGCACGCCGCAGGAGACGACGAAGAACAGCGTCATCAGGAAGCCCAGCTGCAGGTAGTTGGCGCCGAGCGCGTCCTTCAGCCAGGGAAACAAGGGCGGCAGCAACAGCTGGCTGAAGTGGCTGATCAGGTGGGCGAGGCCCACCAGTCCGATCACGCCGGCATCCTGGCGCAGGGGCGGAAGAGCCGTCACGGCAGCGGCGGAAGTCATGGCCAAGGATGCTAGCGGCGGGCGCTCCGTTCCGGAATGCGACGGTTGGCCAGTTTCTCGCGAATTTCCGCCAGAATCGGACCATGCCCCGCAAGCCTTCGCTGTCCCAGCCGCTGGCCGACGCCGACTCCTTCCGGCCCACGCCCGGGCAGCCGGTGCGCCTGCGGGCGCGCTCGCTTTCCGCCGACTCCCACTTCGACCCGCACAGCCATGCCTGGGCCCAGCTGGCCTACTGCTCGCGCGGCGTGCTGCAGGTGACGGCCGAGCGCGGCTCGGGTGCGCCGGACGAGGTCACCTACATCGTGCCGCCCTCGCGCGCAGTGTGGATCGCGCCGGGTGCGCGCCACTCGGTGCACGTGCTGCAGGAGGCGGAGTTCCGCACGCTGTACCTGCACGCCGGGGTGACGCCCGAAGGCTGGGGCGGATGCCGCGTGCTGCGCGTGTCACCCCTGCTGCGCGAACTGGTCGAGGCGATGGACCAGCGGCCGCTGGCCCACGTGCGCGAACAGCTGCTCAGCGCGCTGGTGCTGGAGGAACTGCGGCAAGCCGACCCGCAGGCCCTGGGCGTGCCGCTGCCGCCGCCCGGTGGCGACAAGCGCCTGCGCGCGCTGTGCGAAGCCGTGCTGCGCGCTCCGGGCGAGCGCGCCAACCTGGCCGACTGGGCGGCCGAGGTGGGCGCCAGCGAGCGCACCCTGGCGCGCCTGTTCCAGGCGGAACTGGGCACCGGCTACCAGCAGTGGCGCCAGCAGGTCGTGCTGGCGCACGCCCTCCCCCTGCTGGCGCGCGGCGCCGCGGTGAACCAGGTGGCGGCGGCCACCGGCTATGCCAGCGAGAGCGCCTTCAGCGCCATGTTCAAGGCGGCCATGGGGCAGCCGCCGCGGCACTTCCAGGCGCGCGCCGCGACCGCGGCATGACACACAGCGCCGGCCTGCTGATGTTCCGGCGTGGCGCGGGCGGATTGCAGGTGCTGCTGGCGCACCCCGGCGGGCCGTTCTGGGCGCGCAAGGACGACGGCGCGTGGACCTTGCCCAAGGGCGAAGCCGGCGCCGACGAGGATGCGCTCGCCACCGCGCTGCGCGAGTTCGAGGAGGAAACCGGCTGCCGCCCGGCAGGCCCTTTCATCGAACTCGGCGAAGTGCGGCAGAAAAGCGGCAAGCGCGTGCAGGCCTGGGCTTTCGAGGGCGACTTCGACCCGGCCGCGCTGCGCTGCAACCTGTTCGAGCTCGAATGGCCTCCGCGCTCGGGCCGCCGCCAGCAGTTCCCCGAGATAGACCGCGTCGAGTGGTTCACCCTGGACGCCGCCCGCCGCAAGCTGCTGCCGGTGCAGCACCCCTTCCTGGACCGGCTCGCGGAACTCGCGCCCCGCTAATTGGGGTCAGGTACGAATTGTTCCGGATGCCGTCTCATCCGGTCGCGGCCGCGCCGCCGGTGGCGATGGCCTGCAACAGAGGCTCCAGGTCGGCCAGGTCCACCGGCTTGGTCAGGTGGTGGTCGAAGCCGGCCTCCTGCGAGCGCCGGCGGTCCTGCTCGGTGCCCCAGCCGGTGATCGCCACCAGCAGCGTGCGGGCGAAGCGCGGGTCGCTGCGCAACTGCGCGGCCACCTCGTACCCGTTCATCCCGGGCAGGCCTATGTCCAGCAGCACGGCGTCGGGCGCGAAGTCGCGCGCCGCCGCGAGCACGCCCGTGCCCTCGTGCAGCATGCGCGTCTCGCAGCCGGCCATCCCCAGCACCAGCGACAGCGTCTCGGCGGCATCCACGTTGTCGTCCACCAGCAGCACCTTCAGCCCGGTGGCCTTCGCGTCTCCCTGAGTCGCCGGCTTGTCGGCCAGGGGCTGCGCCGTGAGGGGCAGGCAGGGCAGCCGCGCCGTGAAGCGGCTGCCGCGGCCGCGCCCCGCGCTGCTGGCGACCACGCTGCCGCCATGCAGGGCGAGCAGGCTGCGCACCAGGTACAGGCCGATGCCCAAGCCGCCCTGCGACCGGTCCATGCTGCCGCGTACCTGGGCGAACAGCGAAAAGATGCTCTCCAGCATGTCGGCCGGAATGCCCTCGCCGGTGTCCTCCACCTCGATCACCGCGCTGTCGCCTTCGCGGCGCACCCGCAGGTCGACCTGCCCGCCGGGCGGCGTGTACTTGGCCGCGTTGTTCAGCAGGTTGCCCAGCGCCTGCGCGAGCCGCGTGGGATCGCCCATCAGCTCGATGTCCGGGCCGGGGAAGTCGACCCGCAACCCGTGCCGCCCGGCCTGGATGGCGGGCCGGCCGATCTCGACCGCGCTGTCGATCACCGAGCGCAGGCGCACGCGCGAGATGTCCAGCCGGATCTTGCCGCTGTTGATGCGCGAGATGTCCAGCAGATCGTCGATCAGCCGGATCATGTGGGTGAGCTGGCGCTCCATGGTGGCGCGCGCGCGCTCCGACAGCGGACCGTTCTCCCTGTCCTTCTTCAGGATTTCCAGCCCGGTGCGGATCGGCGCCAGCGGGTTGCGCAGCTCGTGCGCCAGCGTGGCGATGAATTCGTCCTTGGCACGGTTGGCGTCGTGCAGCACCTGCTCGGCTTCCTTGCGCTCGGTCACCTCGATCACCGAGCCCGCCATGCGGTAGGGCTGCCCAGCCGGGTCCCACAGCGCCGCGCCCGCTACGAAGAACCAGCGCCAGTTGCCGTTGCGGTCGCGCAGCCGGCACTCGACCTGGTACGGCAGGCGCTCGCGCAGGTGCCCGCGCAGTGCGGCCTGCATCACGGGCAGGTCGTCCGGATGGACGATCTTGTCGGCCGAGTCCGGCCGGTCGGGGAGCTCCTCGTCGGTGTAGCCGAGCAGCGCCTTGAACCGCGGCGAATAGAACATGGTGCCGGCCGCGATGTCCCAGTCCCACAGGCCGGCGCTGGATCCGCGCACCGCCAGCTGGTAGCGCGCCTCGCTGGCGCGCAAGGCCCGGTTGGCGTCCTCCAGCGTCTGCGTGCGCCGCCCGAGCTCGTCGAGCATGGCGTTGAACGCATCGACCAGGTCCCCGACCTCGTCGTCGCTGGTGCGGATGGCGCGCAGGTCGCGCATCTCGCCGCGCAGGACCTTGCGCGCCACCTCGCTCACGCCCAGGATGGGCGCCGTGAGGGCGCGCTGCAGCCGGTGCGACAGCAGCAGGGCCGCGGCCAGGCTGCCGGCCATGACGAGCGCCAGCACGCCCAGGTATTCCAGCGTCCGGCGCTGGCGGTCGTGCCGCAGCTGCAGCCAGATGGTGCCGACGCGCTCCTGGCCGGAGACGACCGGTCGCCACACCACGGCCCAGTTGCCGTCCACCTGCACCTCACCTGCGGCCGCCGCGGCCGCGTCCGGCTGCGGCGGAATGCGCTCACTGCCGTCGCGCCGGTAGTTCGCGAACAGCCGCCCTCGTTCGTCGTACAGAGCCGCTGCGGCGATGCCGCTCCTGGCCCTGAGCACCGCCAGGTTTTCGGCCGCCACGGTGGGATCGGAAAATGCCAGGGCCGGGGCGCTGGCCAACGCGATCACGTCGGCCTGCGTCACCAGGTCCTCGCGCATGTCCCCCAGTTCCCGCTGCAGGTCCACCACCAGCAGTGCCAGCGCGGCCAGCACCAGCGCCACCAGCGCGGTGGTCGCCAGCGCCAGGTTGAGCTTGCTGCGGATCGAACGCGAGCGGGCCGGCTTCATCGGCTGCGCCCCTCCACCGACTGGGCCACGGCGAGCAGCCGCGCGCTCAGCTTCAGCCCGCGCGCCTCGGCGGCCGGCAGCGATGCCGCGAAGCGCACCCGCCCCCCCTCGGTGATGAAGTTGAGGACGCCGCCCACGCCCAAACCCTGCGGCTGCTCGGTGACGACCAGCACGGGTCCGGCCAGGGCAGCCGCCTGCTCCCGAACCTGGCTTTCGGGCCCGGCGCCGATGAGCAGCACATGGACCGGGCCCGCAGGCTCGCCCGGCCGCACCCGCCGCACCGTCACCGGGCGCCCTTCGACACTGCGTCCGGCGGCGATCTGCTCCAGGTCGGCCGCGATCGCCTCGGCACCGGCGACGCCGAGCACCAGCGGATCGTCGGGGCGCCGGAACGTCCCGGCCGGCCACTCGACGAAGCCGGCGAACTTGTACAGGAAGGCGGCCTTGACCGCGCTCTCCCGCGCGCTGCCCGGAGCCTGCGGCCAGGCGGTCGCCGCCTGCAGCGCGAAAAACAGCAGCACCCACGGCCGCCAGCCCGGCGGCAGGCAGCGCCGCAGGGCCGCCCTCATCGGCCGCGCGCCTCCAGCTGCCAGGTGGCCCGCAACAGGACCCGGCGGCCGATCTCGCTGCCGCCGACGAACTCCACGTGCCGGCGGTCCAGCAGGTTGGTGCCCAGCAGTTCCAGCTGCAAGTCGGGCTGCACCTGCCACGCCAGCCGCGCGTCGACGGAGGTGTAGTCCGGCAAATGCGGATCGGTGAGTTCACCCACCCGCCGCACGACGAGATCGAACGCGCCGCCCGGGCCTATGTCCAGGCTGGAGCGCAACGACACCTGCGATCGCGGATCGTTGCCCAGGCCCGGGAAGGAGCGTGTCGCCGGGCTCAGGCCGCCGGAGAATCGCAGGTCCTTGTGCAGCGCCAGGTAGCCGGCCGAGAGCCGCCAGCGTTCGGTAGGCTGCCACTGCCCCCAGGCTTCCAGGCCGTCGACCGGCCCTTCGACCAGGTTCTCCACCGTGACCGGGGGCGGCTGGCCAGGCAGCCCCGAGCGCAGGCCCCGGAAATACTGGCGGAACACCGTGGCGGACCACCCCAGCGCCGGCGACGGCTGGGCCCGGTGGCCGATTTCCAGCACCGTGGCGGATTCGGACTGGAAGTTCGGCCCGCCGGCGATGAACGGCACACCCGGCGCAGAGAAGAAGAAGAAATCGCGGTCGATCCGGGCCGGCGCCCGCACCGCCCGCGACAGCGAGGCCCAACTCGTCGCCTCGGGCGAGTGCAGCCAGGCCAGGCGCAGGCTGGGGAGCCACTCGGTGCCGCTGTAGCTGTTGTGCTCGGCCTTGGCGCCCACCGTGGCCTGCAGCCGCTCGCCCAGCATCCACTCGTACTGGGCGAAGGCGTGCGTCCAGGAGAGCGTGCGCTGCGCAGGGATGAAGGCAATCAGCGGCGTGGCCTGGTTGGTGTCGCGGGCGCGCCGGTGCCCGGCGCCCCACAGCAACCGGCCGGGGCCGGCCAGCAGGGGCTCGTGGGTGAACTTCAGGTCGAAGGCCTCGGCACGGTTGCGGAACAGGTTGCCGTCGTCGCGCTCCGCGCCGTCGTAGTACGCCTGCACGGTATAGGGCGATCCATCTTCGAAGCGGCTGCTCCAGCGGCCGAGCAGGTGCTGGCCGCTCATTTCCGGCGCCAGGTTGTTGGCCGGCAGATCGCCGCCGCGGTAGGCGTCGCCTTCCAGCATCAGGGTCGACGCACCGTCAGCCCAATCGGCCCGGAAGCCGAGCTGGGCGCGGCTGCTCGCATCCGCGCGCTGGGCTCCGCCGGGCAGCCAGGTGTTGTCGCGATCCACGGCGAGGCCATGGATCCGCAGGTGCGTGTCCTCGCCGATCCGGCCGCCCCAGCGCGCCACCTCGCGCCCGCCCCGTCCCGATCGCGCGACCGAGACCAGCACGCCTTGCGTGTCGGCAGCGCTGCGCGTGACGACATTGATGACGCCATTGACCGCATTGGCGCCCCACAAGGTGCCGCCGGGGCCGCTGATCACCTCGATGCGGTCGATGTCCTCCAGCACCACGTCGTTGGCGTCCCAGAACACGCCGGCGAACAGGGCCGAGTAGACGGTGCGCCCGTCCACCAGCACCAGCAGCTTGTTGGCGATCGAATCCTGGAAGCCGCGGGCGCTGATCGCCCACTGGCCGGCGCTGGTCTGCGCGACCTGCAGGTTGGGGGCGAGGCGCAGCGCCTCCGGCAGGCTGGTGGCCGCGGAGCGCCGGATGTCCTGCGCCGTGATCACGAAGATGGAGGCCGGGGCCTGCAACAGCCCTTGCGGACCGCCCGAGACGGAGGTCACCTCGATGTTGGCCAGTTGCTCCAGCGTGAGGTCCGCCAGCTGCGGGGCGGAGGCGAACTGGACGGGAGCGGCGCCATGGGCTGCCGCGGCCCACGCCAGCAGGAAGGACGCCAGCGGCGCGGCTTGGATCGGCTTCATGTGTGGTGAGCCGCGAATCTTAGGGGGCCGCATCCATGGCAAGCGGCCAAGCCCAACAATTGTCGGCGTTGTCCTACGCCGGCCGGATTGGCGCTGCGGCTTGCCCGCAACACAAGGTGCGGCGGTCGCGCGCTAGGCCCAGCCGGAACCGGATGCTTCGCGCGCCAAGCGGTCCCAGGCGGCGCGAATGGCCGCCTTCGCTTCTTCCAGGGTCAGCCGCGAAGCGCCCTTAATGCGCTCCCAGTTGGCGCACAGCGAGCGCTCGGCCTGCTCGTACTCGCCGCCGTACTGTGCGAAACCGACATAGCCGACGCAGTAGGCCGGCGCGTAGTCCTCGTAGTCGCAGCCGGGCCGGAAGTAGTGCTCGCCGTGGTACGCCGCACTCCAGTAGTCGTCCTGGCAGCGCGCATCCAGCGCGATGGCGGGCGGGGGCCGGTCTTCTTCGTCGGCAAGGGCAAACGGGGGCATGGCGGACGCTCGCGGGTTGCTGCCCGCGAATGCTGGCCGCACGGCAAAGCGGGCTGCGTAGGACGCGGCCGCCAGCAATATCTGCGGGCGTCAGCTGAATCCCGCCGCGAGAACGGATGAGATGGCCGAACGGTTGCGCAATGCGCCGCAACGCAACGGCGCAGGGCGGCTTACTTCGGCTTGACGTCGGTGACGTCGGCGCGCACCCGCACGCGCTGCGGCGCAAAGCCATGCGTCGGCGTGCGGCGCGACGGCCGGCCGAAGCCGCCCATGCGCCAAGCGGCGGACAGCACGCGTGGCGCGGGCCGGCCGGTCAGGCGCGCCCAGCCGGCTTGCACCAGCAGCAGCGCGGCGGCCAGCACGGCCGCGGCCGCCAGGCTGGCGGCAAAGACGAGGCCGGCGGCCAAGGCCAGCAGGCGGGCGATGAAGGCAAGGACGGCGGGCATGGGCGAATTCATGGGAGTTGGCGACCAGTGTGGCCCCATCCGCCGGGTCGGGCAAGCCGCCACCGGTTTGACCCCTCCGCCGGTCGGATACGGGTCATGCAGCGGCGTCAGCCGGCTCCTGCACCGGGCCGAAGTGGAACACCCCGGGCTCGAGGACCGGGTCGACTTCCACCGGGATCACGCTCTTGGGCGGGAAACGGCCCTCGAGGATCAGCCGCGACAGCGGGTTCTCGATGCGTTGCTGGATCGCCCGCTTGAGCGGCCGCGCACCGAACACCGGGTCGAACCCGACCTTGGCCAACTCCTCCAGCGCCGCCGGCGACACCTGCAGCGTCAGGTCCATCTTCGCCAGCCGCTGCTCCAGCACCTTGAGCTGGATCTTCGCGATCTGCTCGATGTGCTCGGCGCCCAGGCCGTGGAACACCACGGTCTCGTCGATGCGGTTGAGGAACTCGGGGCGGAAGTGGTTCTTCAGCTCGTCCCACACCACTTCCTTGATGTCCTCGTACGGCTTGCCGGCCATCGCCTGGATCATGTGCGAGCCGATGTTGCTGGTCATCACGATCACCGTGTTCTTGAAGTCCACGGTGCGGCCCTGCCCATCGGTCAGCCGGCCATCATCGAGCACCTGCAGCAGCACGTTGAATACGTCGTGGTGCGCCTTCTCGACCTCGTCGAGCAGGATCACGCTGTAGGGCTTGCGGCGCACCGCCTCGGTCAGGTAGCCGCCCTCCTCGTAGCCCACGTAGCCGGGCGGCGCGCCGATCAGGCGGGCCACCGAGTGCTTCTCCATGAACTCGCTCATGTCGACGCGGATCAGGTGCTCCTCGGTGTCGAACAGGAACATCGCCAAGGCCTTGCACAGCTCGGTCTTGCCCACCCCCGTCGGGCCGAGGAACAGGAAGGAGCCGGTCGGCCGGTTGGGATCGGACAGGCCCGAGCGCGAGCGGCGGATCGCGTTGGACACGGCGCTGATCGCCTCGTCCTGTCCTACCACGCGCTGGTGCAGGCGCTCTTCCATCAGCAGCAGCTTCTCGCGCTCGCCCTGCATCAGCTTGGACACCGGGATGCCGGTGGCGCGCGCCACCACCTCGGCGATCTCCTCGGCGCCGACCTGGGTGCGCAGCAGTTGCGGCTTGCCGCTCTTGCCCTTGGAGGATTCGGCGGCCTGCGCTTCCTTCAGCTGCTTTTCCAGCGCCGGCAGCCTGCCGTACTGCAACTCGGCGACCTTGTTGAAGTCGGCCTTGCGGGTGGACTCCTCGATCTCGCGGCGCAGCTTGTCGATCTCTTCCTTGACGTGGGCGCTGCCCTGGGCCGTGGCCTTCTCCGACTTCCAGATCTCCTCCAGGTCGGCGATCTCCTTGCCCAGCTTGCCGATCTCGTCCTCGATCAGGCCCAGGCGCTTCTGCGAGGCCTCGTCGGTTTCCTTCTTCACCGCCTCGCGCTCGATCTGCAGCTGGATCAGCCGGCGGTCGAGCCGGTCGATCGCCTCCGGCTTGGAGTCGATCTCGATCTTGATCCGGGAGGCCGCCTCGTCGATCAGGTCGATGGCCTTGTCCGGCAGGAAGCGGTCGGTGATGTAGCGGTGCGAGAGCTCGGCCGCGGCGACGATGGCCGGGTCGGTGATTTCGACGCCGTGGTGCACCTCGTATTTTTCCTGCAGCCCGCGCAGGATGGCGATGGTCGCCTCCACGGTCGGCTCGCCCACCACGATCTTCTGGAAGCGGCGCTCCAGCGCGGCGTCCTTCTCGATGTACTTGCGGTATTCGTCCAGCGTGGTGGCGCCCACGCAGTGCAGCTCGCCGCGCGCCAGCGCCGGCTTGAGCATGTTGCCCGCGTCGATCGCGCCCTCGGCCTTGCCGGCGCCCACCATGGTGTGCAGTTCGTCGATGAAGACGATGGTCTGGCCCTCGTCCTTGGCCAGCTCGGTCAGCACGTTCTTCAGCCGCTCCTCGAACTCGCCGCGGTACTTGGCGCCGGCCAGCAGTGCGGCCATGTCGAGCGACAGCACGCGCTTGCCCTTGAGCGTCTCGGGCACTTCGCCGGCGATGATGCGCTGGGCCAGGCCCTCGACGATGGCGGTCTTGCCGACGCCGGGTTCGCCGATCAGCACGGGGTTGTTCTTGGTGCGCCGCTGCAGCACCTGGATGGCGCGGCGGATCTCTTCGTCGCGGCCGATCACCGGATCGAGCTTGCCCTGGCGGGCGCGCTCGGTCAGGTCCAGCGTGTACTTCTTGAGCGCCTCGCGCTGGCCCTCGGCCTCGGCGCTGTCGACGCTCTGGCCACCGCGGACGGCGTCGACCGCCGCCTCGAAGGACTTGCGCGTCAGCCCGTTCTCGCGCGCGACGCGGCCCAGGTCCGACTTGCTGTCGGCCAGCGCCAGCAGGAACAGCTCGCCGG
>JAKFEA010000318.1:0-2356 GCA_036675905.1 Acidovorax sp.
CGGATCACGCGCACCGCATCCATCACGTAGCGCAGTTCGGTTTCCATGTCCGGCACGCCGAGTTTTTCCACGTCGGCCAGGCTGCGCACCGTGTGGCGGAACTTGGGGCCTTCGCCATCGACGAAATAAAGTTCCAGCCCCATCGCATCGGGGATGGTGAGGATGTCGGAGAACAGGATCGCCGCGTCCAGGTCGAAACGCGCCAGCGGCTGCAGGGTCACTTCGCAGGCGATCTCCGGATTCTTGGCCATGGCCAGGAAGCTGCCGGCCCTGGCCCGGGTGGCGCGGTATTCCGGCAGGTAACGCCCGGCCTGGCGCATCAGCCACACAGGCGTGCAGTCCACGGGTTGGCGCTTGAGCGCGCGCAGCAGGCGGTCGTTCTTCAATGCAGTCATTCCGGATCCGGTGAAAGGTGTGGTGGAGAACAAGTCACTTGGGCGCGTCGGCGCCGCGCACGAAGGTGACCTGGAAGCCGCGTTTGACGTGGCTGTCGCGCGCCTTCTCGAAGGCGGCGGTGGCCTCGTCCTGCAGCAGGTACTGCTCGCGCTTGAGCTGGGCGCGGCCGCCGATCTGCCCGGTCTCGCGCAGCAGTTCCCAGCCGCCGAACAGGTCCGGCTGCAGGGTCAGCTGCACATAGCGGGGCGATTCGCCCGCGGCGGGGCGTTGCTGGAGGAAGAGGCGCATGCCGCCATTTTAGCCGGAGAGCACCGCCAGCACGTGGTTTTCGTCGACATCCGCAACCACTTCGGCGCGGCCGATCCCGCGCCACAACACCAGGCGCAGGCGCCCGGCCAGGTTTTTCTTGTCCAGGCGCATGTGCGCCAGCAGCGCCTCCGGCGCCAGTCCGTCGGGGATCGTGGTGGGCAGTCCATAGTCGCGCAACAGCACGGCCAGGCGTTCGCTATCGGTGCTGTCGGCCATGCCCAGCGCCGCGGACAGGCGGGCGGCCAGGACCATGCCCACGGCCACCGCTTCGCCATGGTTGAGGTTGTCGTTGTGCGGGCTGCCGTAGCCCTGCTGGGTCTCGATGGCATGGCCGAAGGTGTGGCCGAAATTGAGCAGTGCGCGTTCGCCGCGCTCGAGCGGATCGCGTTCGACGATCTCCGCCTTGTGCTCGCAGCTGCCTGCGATGGCCAGGCTCAGCGTGTCTTCGTCGCCAGCCAGCAACGAACCGCGTTCGAGTTCCAGCCATTGGAAGAAGCGCGGATCGCGGATGGCGCCGTACTTGATCACCTCAGCCAGTCCCGCGCGCAGCTCGCGCGGCGGCAGGGTGCGCAACGTACTGGTATCGGCGAACACCGCGCGCGGCGGATGGAACGCGCCGACCAGGTTCTTGCCCTGCGCAATATCCACCGCGGTCTTGCCGCCGACCGACGAATCGACCATCGACAGCAGCGTGGTCGGCAGTTGCACGCAATCCACCCCGCGCATCCAGCAGGCCGCGGCGAATCCCGCCAGATCGCCGACCACGCCGCCGCCGAGGGCGAAGACGCAGCAGTCGCGGGTCGCGCCCAGCCCGGCGAGAGCATCAATGGCGGCGCCGAAATTCGCCAAGGTCTTGGAAGACTCGCCGGCGGGCAGCACGAAGCTGCCCGTCAGCAGGTCGCCGCGCGCGGCGTGCAGGGCTTCGCGCACCCGGGCCAGGTACAACGGTGCGACCATGGAATCGCTGACCAGCAGGACGTGCCGGCCGCGGATATGCCCGGCGAGTGCCGCCCCGTCACCCAGCAGCCCCGGGCCGATCGTGATTTGGTACGGCTGCGCACCACCGACGTCGACGATGCGTGGCGCGGCCGCGGGCGTGGAGGTAGTCAAGCGGCACGCTCGCTGCGCTGCCAGTGCGTGGCCAGCAATTGTGCCAGGGCGGAAGTCGCCGAGCCGGGGGAGAGGCCGTCGGTATCCAGCATCAGGTCGGCCACTTCGGCATAAAACGGTTCGCGCGCCGCGGCCAGATCATGCAGCACCTGTTCCCGATCGCCACGCTGCAGCAGGGGGCGGCTGCGATCGCGGCCCAGGCGCTTCAGTTGCGCGCCCACGCTCACCTGCAGGTAGACCACGAATCCGCGTTCGCGCATGAGTTGCCGGTTGTCGCCGTCCAGCACTGCGCCGCCTCCGGTCGAAACCAGTTTCCCCTCGCCGGCCAGCAGTTGGGCCAGGGTCGCTTTCTCGCGTTCGCGGAAGCCGGCCTCGCCCACGTGTTCGAAGATCGTGGTGATGGTGGCGCCGGTGCGTTCGACGAGGGCTTCATCGGCATCGACGAATTCCAGGCCGAAGCGTTCGGCCAGGCGCCTGCCGATGGAGCTCTTGCCGGCGCCCATCGGGCCGACCAGGATCAGGTTGGGGGCGGGATTCATGA
>JAKFEA010000319.1:0-66591 GCA_036675905.1 Acidovorax sp.
GCGCTGCTGGTCGGGTGGCTGCTCGGCCCGGCGCAGGCGGCCGCGCCCTGCGACAGCCTGGTGCGCTTGCCGAACGTGAGCCGCGCGCTGTGCGAGCAGGCGGCGCTGGTCGACAGCGGCGCGCGATCGGTGCGCGGGGCGCCGCTGTACCTGCGCGACGTGGTGCAGCCCAAGGCCTCGCTGCGGGTGCTCGTGGCAGGCGCCATCCACGGCGACGAGTTGTCCTCGGCGTCCGTCGCGCTGCACTGGATCCGGCTGGCCGGCGAGCAGCCGCGGCTGGCGCAGCCGGTGCACTGGCGCTTCGTTCCGCTGCTCAATCCCGATGGCGCACTGGCGCGCCGGCCGCGGCGCACCAATGCGAACGGCGTCGACCTGAACCGCAACTTCCCCACGCCCAACTGGGCGCGCGAAGCCAAGGTCTACTGGGAAAAGCGCACCCGCAAGGACCCGCGCCGCTGGCCCGGGCCGGCGCCGCTGTCCGAGCCCGAAAGCCGCTTCCTGCACGAGCAGATGGAAGCGTTCCGGCCGCACCTGATCGTGTCCATCCATGCGCCTTACGGGGTGCTGGACTTTGACGGGCCTTCGGTGCCGCCGTCCCGGCTGGGCCGCCTCTACCTGGACCAAGTCGGGATCTACCCCGGCTCGCTGGGCAACTACGGCGGCGTGCACAAGCGCGTGCCGGTGGTGACGATCGAGCTGCCCAACGCCATGCGCACGCCGCTCGACGCCGAAACGCGCCAGATGTGGCTGGACCTGCTGCGCTGGATGGGCGAGCGGCTGCTGGCGCCTGCTGCGGCCTCGCGCTGAAGCCGCGCGGCGCGGGCGGCACAATGGGCCGCATCCACGCGAGGAGCCCATGAGCGAATCCGACCCCCATGGCATCGCCGCCCGCTTCGGCAGCGGGCGCGCCGTGCCGCGCATCGAAGACGAAGGCCTGCTGCAAGGCAAGGGCCGCTTCACCGACGACCTGCAGCCCGAGGGGTCGCTGTACGCGGTCTTCGTCCGCTCGCCCCATCCGCACGCGCGCATCGTGTCGGTGGACACGGCCGCGGCGGCCGGCATGCCGGGGGTTGCGCTGGTGGCCAGCGGCGCCGACCTGCAGCAGGCGGGCGTGAAGACGCTGCCGGTCAACGCCGGCTTCAAGCGCGCAGGCGGCGCACCGGGCGCTTCCCCGTTGCGCCCGGTGCTCGCCTTCGATCGCGTCCGCTTCGCCGGCGAGGCGGTCGCGGTCGTTATCGCCGACACGCTGCAGCAGGCGCGCGATGCAGCCGAGGCAGTGTGGGTGGAGTACGACGAGCTGCCCTCGGTGGTGGACGTGCGCCAAGCCATCGATGGCGGCATCGTGGCCTTGTGCGAGGAGGCGCCCGACAACATCGCCGCCGAGGCGCGCTACGGCGATGCCGCCGCAACCGAAGCGGCGTTCGCGAAGGCGGCCCACGTGGTCGCGCTGGACCTGGCCAACCAGCGCGTGGCGGCGCTGGCGCTGGAGCCGCGCACCGTGCTGGCCTGGGTGGCCGAGGACGACCGGCTCACCTTGCGCATGAGCACCCAGATGCCCTCGGGCGTGCGCAATTCGATCTGCGACGCCATCGGCCTGGCGCGCGAGCAGGTGCGGGTGACCGTGGGCGACGTTGGCGGCGGCTTCGGCATGAAGACCGGCGCCTACCCGGAAGACATCGCCGTGGCCTGGTGCGCCCGCCGGCTCGAGAAGCCGGTGAAGTGGGCGGCCGACCGCAGCGAGGAGTTCCTGTCCTCGCACCACGGCCGCGACCTGCGCACCCGGGCCGAGCTGGCACTGGCTGCCGATGGCCGCATCCTGGCGTTGCGGCTGCACTCGCTGGCCAATGTCGGCGCCTATGCCACCGGCACCGGCGTCGCGATCCAGCTGCTGATCGGCCCCTGGGTGCAGACCAGCGTGTACGACATCCCGGTGGTGGACTTCCATTTCGGCGCGGTGATGACCAACACCGCACCCACCGGCGCCTACCGCGGCGCCGGCCGGCCGGAAGCCATCTTCGTCATGGAGCGGTTGATGGACGAGGCGGCGCGGCAGACCGGCATCGACCGCATCGACCTGCGCCGGCGCAACTTCATCCGGCCCGAACAGATGCCCTACACCAACCCGATGGGGCAGGTCTACGACGTCGGCCGCTTCGAGCACGTGATGGACCAGGGGTTGGCGCAGGCGGACTGGAGCGGCTTCGAGGCTCGGCGGCAGCAGAGCCGCGCGCGCGGCAAGCTGCGCGGCCTGGGCATTGCCACCTTCCTCGAATGGACCGGCGGCAACGCGCTGGAGGAGCGCGTCACCGTCACCGTGCTGCCCGACGGCGTGATCGAAGCCTTCTCGGCCGTCAACGCCATGGGGCAGGGCATCGCCACCACGCTGGCGCAACTGGTGGTCGACGTGTTCGGCGTGCCCATAGCCCAGGTGCGGGTGGTGCTGGGCGACACCGACCGGGGCGACGGCTTCGGCAGTGCCGGCTCACGCTCGCTCTTCACCGGCGGCTCGGCGCTGCGCGAAGGCGCCCAAAGGACGCTGGACGAAGCACGCCGGCTGGCGGCTCAGGCGCTGGAGGCCAGCGCGCAGGATCTCGAGTACCAGGCCGGGCGCTTCGCAGTGCGCGGCACCGACGTGGCGATCGACCTGTTCGCGTTGGCCGGCCGCCAGCCGCAGCAGCGCATCCACCTGGAAAGCACGACGACGGTGGCCGGCCCGAGCTGGCCCAATGCCTGCCACGTCAGCGAAGTGGAACTGGACCCCGCCACCGGGCAGGTGCAGGTGGTGGCCTACAGCAGCGTCAACGACGTCGGCCGCGTGGTCAACCCGACCATCGTGCGCGGCCAGCTCGATGGCGGCGCGGTGCAGGGGATGGGGCAGGCGCTGCTCGAGCAGATGGTCTACGACGAGAGCAGCGGGCAACCGATCACCGGCAGCCTGATGGACTACGCCGCGCCGCGCGCCGACCTGCTGGCTTGCGAGTTCGTGACCACCATGGACGAGAGCACGCCCTGCAAGAACAACCCGATGGGCGTGAAGGGCGTGGGCGAGCTCGGCACCATAGGCGCGACGCCGTGCGTGGTCAACGCCGTGGCCGATGCGCTGGCTCGGGGCGGCTACGCAGGCTTGACCACCCGGTTGCAGATGCCTTTGACGCCGGGCCGGTTGTGGGAGCTGATGGCGAACTCGGCCTGATTGCGTGCAGGGGCGGGGTCACCGTGGCGGCGGCAGATCCTCCCCCAGCATGCGCCGCCAGAGCCAGCGCAGCCCCGCGCCCACGTCGCCGCGCGCGCCATCGTTCTGCGCAGGCACCGGCGTCCACTGGCCGCCTTCGCGCCGCGCCACGCGAAAGTTGAACGAGTAGTTCGGCTCCTGGCCCATCCGCAAGTCGGTGATGTAGGCGTAATCGCCGCGCCGGTGCATCTTGTACAGGCCGTGCGTGAACCACTGCATGCGCCGTACCGGCCACAGTTGCGGCAACTCGCGCTCCAGCGCGCGGTCGGTGGGAAAGTGCTCGAAGCGGAGGGTGCGGGCATCGTCCAGCAGCGAGTGGAAGCCTTCCTCGTAGCCGTCCTCGCGCATCGCCACGACGCGCCACAGCAGGGTGTTGAAGGCGGTCGGCGTCACCAGCAGGCGCTGCGCCGGCCGGCCCGCTGCGGCCAGCGTGTCCTCGGCCAGCTCGCGCACGTGCGCCTGCGCGGCCACGCTCCAGATCAGGTAGGCGGTGGACAGTGCCAGCGCCCCGGCATTCCAGCGCAGTCCGCCATGGTCGCGGCCGCGCGCCACCGCGATGGCGAGGCCCACGAGCAGCGGCAGCGTGTACAGCGGATCGATGATGAAGATGCTGCCGACGCCGAACGGGTGGTCGGTGAACGGCAGCAGCAACTGCGTGCCGTAGACCGTCAGCGTGTCCAGCAGCGGGTGCGTGACCAGCGCCAGCCAGAGTGCGAGCCACCAGCGCCGAAACTGGTCGGTCTCCCCGGTCACGCGGCTGACGATCGCGGCCAGCACCGGTGACGCCAGCGTCAGCCAGAACAGGCTGTGGCTTTCGGCGCGGTGGTAGGTCATGTTGGCCACCGCGTCGCCATGGTCGATGAAGGCGTCCAGGTCGGGCAGGGTGCCCGCGACGCCGCCCCACAATGCGGCTTTCCAAACGGCGGTGCGGCGGCCCATGACGGCTACGCCGACGGCGGCGCCCAGCCCGAACTGCGTGATCGAATCCATGGGCGCGCAGGCTAAGGCATTCCGGGGAAAGCCGCTGCGCGGCTCCCCCGGACCTGGCGCGCTCAGGCCGTGCGGGTGCGCAGTTCGGCGCGCGGCGCGTCGAAGCCGAGGAAGTTGAATGCCATGTCCGGCCGCTCGCCGTCGATGAGCGCGGCCATGGCCTTGCCGGAGCCGGCGCCATGGGTCCACCCCAGCGTGCCGTGGCCGGCATTCACCCACAGGCGGCCGACTCGGGTGCGCCCGATGTAGGGGATGTTGGTTGGCGTCGCCGGGCGCAGGCCGGCCCAGTAGCGCGGGTTGCCGCCCTCGGCTTCGCTGCGCGTGTCGCAGACACCAGGAAACACCTGCTCGATGCGGTGCGCCAGCATGTCGCAGCGGGCCCGCGCCACCGGTGTATCGAGCCGGGTGTCCCAGCCGCCCACTTCGATGGTGCCGGCCACGCGCAATTCATCCCCGAGGCGCGAGATGGCGCACTTGACCGAGTCGTCCAGCAGGCTCACCGTGGGCGCCCGGTCCGCGTCGAGGATGCGGAAGGTGGCGCTGTAGCCCTTGCCCGGGTAGATAGGCAGGTCGACGCCGACCGAGCGCAGCAAAGGCGCCGAATACGAGCCGCAGGCCACCACCACGGCGTCGGCCTGCAACCGGCGGGTGAGGCCGGTGCTGCGATCGCGCACGCGCACCGCCTGGATCGCACCGCCGGCCTGCTCCAGGCGCGTGACGTCGTGACCGAACAGGAAGCCGGCGCCGCGCGCGGCGCAGCGTTCGGCCAGCTGCTCGGTGAACACGCGCGCATCGCCGCTTTCGTCGCTGGGGGTGTAGGTGCCGCCGACGATGCGGTCGGCGAAGGCGCGAAAGGCGGGCTCGATGGCCAGCAGCTCGTCGCGGCCGACCACGCGGCGCGCGACCCCGAACGACTGCATCAATCGCGCCGCCTCCTCGGCTTCCGCGAAGGCCTTCTCGTCGGTGTAGAAGTGCGCGATGCCGCGCTGCAGGCGCTGGTACTCGATGCCGGTGGTGCGCACCAGGTCCTTCAGGGCCGCATGGCTGTAGCGGCCCAGCGCGACCAGCTGGCCGACGTTGCGCTCGAAGGCGGCGTCGTGGCACTGGGCCAGGAACTGCAGGCCCCAGCGCCACTGCTGCCAGTCCCATTGGGGGCGGAACAGCAGCGGTGCGTCCTTGCGAAACAGCCACTTGAGCAGCTTGGCCGGCGCCTGCCGGTTGGCCCAGGGCTCGCAGTAGCTGACCGAGATCTGCGCGGCGTTGGCGAAGCTGGTTTCGCGCGCGGCGGCATCCTGCCGGTCGACCACGGTCACGTCGTGGCCGCGCTCGAGCAGGTGCCAGGCGGTGCTGGCGCCGATGATGCCGGCGCCGAGGACGAGGACGTTCATGCCGCCAGTGTCGGCCCGATTGCGGCCAACATGAAGCAAAGTTAAGCTGAAAGCCTGTCCATCAGCATTCCTTATATGAGTACCTTCGACCCCGCCGCACTGGAGTGCCTGGCCGCCATCGTCGAGGAGGGCGGGTTCGAGCGGGCCGCGCGCCGGCTGTCGATCACCCAGTCGGCGGTGTCGCAGCGGCTGCGCGCGCTGGAGGCGCAGGTCGGCACGGTGCTGATCGTGCGCAGCCGGCCGCTGCGGCCCACCGGCGCCGGCCAGCTGCTGCTCAAGCACACGCGGCAGCTGCGCCTGCTGCGCGCCGACCTCGAGCGCGACCTGAGCGAACTGGCGCCCAGCATGGCCGGGGGCAACCGCGAGGACGAGCGCATCTCCATCGCCATCAACGCCGACAGCATCGCCACCTGGGCGTTGACCGCGCTGGGCGACCTGGCGCGCCAGGGCCTGCCGCTGGAGGTGATCGCCGACGACCAGGACTTCACCCACGAGTGGCTGCGCGAAGGCCAGGTGCTGGGCTGCGTCACGACGCTGAAGCAGGCGCTGCGCGGCTGCAAGGTGGCGGCGCTGGGCGCGATGGACTACATCGCGGTGGCCACGCCTGGCTGGCTGCAGGCGCACTGCCCGCGCGGCCTGACGCCGCACAACTTCCGCGAGCAGCCCTTCATCGCCTTCAACCGCAAGGACGACATGCAGGCCGAGTTCGTGGCGCGGGCGTTCGGCCTGCGCCGGGTCCGCCTGCGGCAGCTGTTCGTGCCCAGTTCGGAAGGACAGGTGCGGGCGGTGCTGGCCGGCTGGGGCGTCAGCGTGGTGCCGGAACTGCTGGTGCGCGGCCTGATGCAGCAGGGCCATCTCGTCGATGCGATGCCCGGCCAGCGGTTGCCGATCCAGTTGTATTGGCACTGCTGGAACCTGCAGTCGGAAGTGCTGGATGCGCTGACTGGCGCGCTGCGCAGCACGGCCGAACAGGCGCTCGGCCAGGCCTGAGGCCCTACGGCGCCGGCACCTCCAGCACCAGCTGGGGCCGGAAGCCTTCCTGTTCGCCTTTGCGCGCATAGCCCAGCGGGTTGGCGACCACCCGGCACGGTCCGGCGGGGTAGTCCTGCGGGCAATGCAGGTGGCCGTGCACCCACAGTTGCGCCAGCGGCAGCAGGTCGTCGAGGGAATTGCAGAAGCCCGCCGTGCCTGGCGTGATGCCATAGCGCGGGTCGGCGCTGCGCAGCGAAGGGGCGAAGTGGGTGACCGCCACGGTGGGGCCGTCGAACGGCTGCGCCAGCGCCTGCCGCAGCCAGCGCTGGCATTCCAGCCCCAATTCGCGCCAGCCCTCGGCCAGCAGGGGCTCGCCGCGCCGTCGCGCCGCCGCCTTGGCCAGGTAGAAATCGGCGGCGCGGAACGCCTTGTGGCGCTGCCTGAGCGCCTGAGTGGTGTCCGGCGCCTGCACCGCCAGCGCGTCGAAATCGCTCCACAGGGTGGTGCCGACGAAGCGCACTCCGCCGATCACCAGCACCTCGCGTTCCAGCCAGGAGATGTCCAGCCGCTCGCAGGTCTCCCGCAGGCGGGCGTGGGTCTCGTCGAAGTCGAGGTTGTCGTACTCGTGGTTGCCGGGCACGAACAGCACCGGCACCGGCCAGCCGAACCGCGGCGAGAAGCGCTCCAGTCCGAAGTCCTCGCCCGGCAGCGCGCTCCCGGGCTGGTAGGAGCCGATGTCGCCGGCCAGCACGAGCAAGTCGGCGCCGGGCGCGGGGGTGAGCCTTGCCTCCGGCTGGGTTTCCAGGTGCAGGTCGGAGGCAAGCTGAAACTTCACGCGGGGATTGTGGCTGCCCTGATCCGCCCGTCATGCGCGGCCCGGAGCCACGGATGCCGAGCCGGCATGGGCAATCCTGGATGAGGCGTTGAAAGATACGGGAAAACCCTTATTCTTGGCGTAACCCCCACGCACGCCGACCCCGGACCCTCCCGCCATGTACACCTTGCTCGCCTCGATCGCCCGCCTCCTCACGCCGTCGCCCCGGACGGCCGACTACCCGCTGCAGCTGATGGAGGAAGCTGGCGCCCGCTTCGGCCGCAGCCCGCAACACGCCACGGAACTGCGCCAGGCCGCCTCGGCCTGGCTGCGCGTGGTCCGCTGACGCGACGAACCGATCCAGCCCCGGCGCTCAGAAGCGACCGCCGGCAAAGGCCCGGCGCGCCGCGGTAAACAGCGCCAGCCGCAGCCAGGCGTGCTCGCTGCGCTGCTCCTGCCGGTGATGCCAGAGCGATTCGACGTGCACCCGCGGCACCTCGAACGGCAGCTCTCTGATGAGCAGCTCGTCGGCCATGCCGGTGGCCGGCACGAAGTGCTCCGGCAACACGGTGAGCAGGTCGGAGCCGGTCACCACCCGGCCGGCCGTGAAGAACTGGTTCACGGTCAGCACGACCCGCCGCTTGCGCCGCAGCGCCGACAGCGCCTCGTCGATGAAGCCGTAGGCCCGACCCGAGAAGCTGACCAGCAGGTGGTGGGCGGCGCAGAACGCGTCCAGGCTCAGCGGCTGTCCGGCCAGCGGGTGCTCGCGCCGCATCACGCAGACATAGCGGCCCTCGTACAGCCGCTGGTGGTTGAAGGCGGCCAGCCCGCTGGCCTGCGCCTGCGCCGTCAGGTCCGCCACCACGGCGGGAAAGAAGCCGACCGCCACGTCGATCGTGCCCTCGTCCAGCAGCCGGCGCGGGTCGCGCGTGGTCAGCGGCAGCACGCGCAGGGTGATGCCCGGCGCGTCGCCCTCGATGATCTCGACCAGGCCGGGCATCAGCGCGGCGGCGGTCGCGTCGGCCATCGCCAGGACAAAGGTGTGCACCGCCTCCGAAGCGACGAATTGCCCCGGCACCAGGGCGGCTTCCAGGTGGCGCAGTGCGTCGCTGACCGAAGGCCAGAGCGCCAGGGCGCGCGCGGTCGGCTCGACCCCGTAGCCACTGCGCACCACCAGCTTGTCGCCCAGCGCGTCGCGCAGTCGGTTGAGCGCATTGCTGACCGCCGGCTGCGTCATGGCGAGGTTGCGGGCGGCCCGCGTCAGGTTGCGTTCGGCCATGACCTGGTCGAAGACCCGCAACAAATTCAGGTCGAGGGTTCGGAAATTCGCCATATCAATTCACCTAGTGAATGATAGGCATTGCCAGTATTGATTTGCAAGATATCAGGATAAACCCTAATCTATGGCTCATCCCGGAGCACCGCTCGCGGGACTGACAGGAGAAAGACACATGACCAGCTTTGCCCGCATCGACTACCCCGCCCAGCATGCCGGGGTCGCCCGCATGGAGCGCGCCGCGCAGTCGCTCAAGCAGACGGCCAAGGGCTTCGACCGTTCGCGCGGCGCCGCCACGCTGCTGATGGCGGCTCTCGTGTCCTCGCTGCTGGTGGTGGCCAACCAGGTGGTCGACACCTGGACCGAAGGCCACCTGCTCGCCGCCTGGATCGTGCTGTGGACGGTGGCGTTCGCCGCCCTCGCGCTGCTGGCTGCGCCCGCGCGCAGTGCCGGCCGCGTGCTCGGCGCGCGCTGGGAGGACTTCGCCGCCGTCCAGCGCCAAGCCCGCGCCGACCGCGAATACTGGCAAGCCGCGCTGCTGGACCCGCGCGTGATGGCCGACATCAGCCGCGCGATGGCCTCCGCCGACGTGGCCGTCGACCTGCGCAGCTACCGGTAAGCGCCATGCTGTTGGCTGCCATTCGTCGCGCCTGGCTCTGGACCCTGGCCTCGGCACCGCGGCCATTGCTGGATCGGCTCGATGGCTGGGCGCAGCGCAGCGCCCAGCGCCGGGCCGAACGCCGGCGGCGCCTGCTGCTGGCCGCGCGCCAACGCTGAACGCCGCCCACCCAACGAAACAGCCGCCCTCGGGCGGCTGTTTGCATGGCGCTGCGGATCCAGCCGTCAGGCGGCCAGTCGCTCTTCGATCCTCGCCTTGGTCTGGCTCAGTTCGACCGGCAGGTGGTACGCCAGCTTGCGGAACAGCTCGGCGTGCAGTTCCAGCTCCTTGTGCCAGGCCGCCTTGTCGATGCTGATGACGCGGTCGAACTGCTCGCGCGAGAAGTCCAGCCCGGTCCAGTTCAGTTCCTCGTACGCGGGGCTGACGCCAAATACGTGCTCGTGGCCGGCGGCGTGGCCCTCGATGCGGTCGATCATCCACTTGAGCACGCGCATGTTCTCGCCGTAGCCGGGCCAGACGAACTTGCCGTCCTCGCCCTTGCGGAACCAGTTGGTGGTGTAGATCTTCGGCAGCTTCGCGCCGGCGCCCTGCAGCTTGCGGCCCAGGTCCAGCCAGTGCTGGAAGTAGTCGCTCATGTTGTAGCCGGTGAACGGCAGCATGGCGAACGGGTCACGCCGCACCACGCCTTGCTGGCCGGTCGCGGCGGCGGTGGTCTCGCTGCCCATGGTGGCGGCCATGTACACACCTTCCACCCAATTGCGCGCTTCGGTCACCAGCGGCACCGTGGTGGAGCGGCGGCCGCCGAAGATGAAGGCATCGATCGCCACGCCCTCGGGGTCGTCCCAGGCGGGATCGAGCGCCGGGTTGTTGGTGGCCGCCACCGTGAAGCGCGCGTTCGGGTGCGCGGCCTTGGCGCTCGTGGACTTGCCGATCTCCGGCGTCCAGTCCTTGCCTTGCCAGTCGATGGCATGCGCGGGCGGCGCGCCATCCATGCCTTCCCACCACACGTCGCCGTCGTCGGTGAGCGCCACGTTGGTGAAGATCGCGTCTCCCTTGAGCGAATCCATGCAGTTCGGATTCGTCTTGAAGTTGGTACCGGGAGCCACGCCGAAGTAGCCGGCTTCGGGGTTGATCGCGTACAGGCGCCCGTCCGAACCCGGCTTGATCCAGGCGATGTCGTCGCCGATGGTGGTGACCTTCCAGCCCTCGAAGCCCTTGGGCGGGATCAGCATGGCGAAGTTGGTCTTGCCGCAGGCCGACGGGAAGGCCGCCGCGACGTGGTACTTCCTGCCCTGCGGGTTGGTCACGCCCAGGATCAGCATGTGCTCGGCCAGCCAGCCCTGGTCGCGGCCCATGGTGGAGGCGATGCGCAGCGCGAAGCACTTCTTGCCCAGCAGCGCGTTGCCCCCGTAGCCCGAACCGTACGACCAGATCTCGCGCGTCTCCGGATAGTGGACGATGTATTTGGTCTTGTTGCATGGCCAGCTGACGTCCTGCTGGCCCGGCTGCAGCGGCGCGCCCACGGTGTGCACGCAGGGGACGAACTCGCCGTCGACGCCCAGCACGTCGTACACGGCCTTGCCCATCCGGGTCATGATCTTCATGTTCACCGCCACGTACGGGCTGTCGGACAGCTCGATGCCGACGTGGGCGATCGGCGAGCCCAGCGGGCCCATCGAGAACGGCACCACATACATCGTGCGGCCGCGCATGCAGCCGTCGAACAAGGGCTGCAGGGTGGCGCGCATCTCGGCCGGGTCCATCCAGTTGTTGGTGGGGCCGGCGTCCTCCTTCCTGCGCGAGCAGATGAAGGTGCGGTCCTCCACCCGGGCCACGTCGCCGGGGTCGGAGCAGGCCAGGTAGGAGTTGGGGCGCCTGGCGGGGTTCAGGCGCTTGAAGGTGCCGGCGTCGACCAGCTGCTGGCAGAGGCGGTCGTACTCCTGCTGGCTGCCATCGCACCAGTGCACCGAGTCGGGCTTGCACAGCGCCACCATGTCGGCCACCCAGGCGATCAGCCGGGCGTTGCGCACATAGGGCGGGGTATTGAGGTTCAGCCCCTGCATCACGGGTGAATTCATCGTCACGAAGCTCCTGAAACAAAAACCGGGTTTCAGAAAGGATGAGCTCTGCAACGGGCCGAGCGCGCCTTTTTGAAACCGGGCTTGGCTCAGTCGGCGTGCGGCGCGTGGGGGGTGGCGGCAGGATCGCTGCTGTCCACCTGCGCGTTCCGCGGGTCGGCTGGGGGAAAAGGAATTCTAGGGAGCGGGAGCGCCCATTGGCTCGGCTATCCGGGCGAATCCATGCAAAACACTCATGACTTTATGCAAGGAGTCCGAAGCGCCCTCCAATGCAAACAGCCCGGCTGCGGGCGCAGGCCGGGCTGTGAGCAACCGGACGCGGTGGGCGTCAGGCCATGTAGACGGCGATGAAGGCGAGCAGGAAGATCAGCAGCCCGCCGACAACGGGAATCACGACCGGGATCGCATGGACGACGGCGTCCATCGGATCCTGGTGCTCGGTGGCTTCGCCGTGGCTGTGGCGCGGTTCGGTGCTCGACATGGCTCTGGCTCGTGTTCGTTGGATTCGGAAAGCCCCATTCTAGCGGCGCGTGCCAACACCCCTACAGCAAGGCATACGTGGTGCTGGCGCGGCAGACGCTCTTGCCATCGTCGGCGCCCCGGATGTCGATCTCCCCGAACGCCAACGCCTTGCCCGCGCGCACCACGCGGGCCTGCACCAGTGCGTCCTGCCCGCTGAGCGGGCGCAGGAAGCTGGTGTTCATCTGCACCGTGGTGCAGGGGCGGAACTCGCCATGCTGGTTGATCAGCGCCAGCACCATGGCCGTGTCGGCGGCCGCCATCATGGCCTGGCCGCACAGCATGCCGCCGACGCGGGCGAGTTGCGGGTTCTGCGGTAGCCGGAGGGTGACGCTGTCGGCGTCGAAGGCCTGCGCCTTCAGGCCCAGCGCCTGCACCCAGGGCGCGAAGTACTCGGGGAGGGCGGCTTGCAACTGGTCGAGCGTCATGGCCGCGCATCATACGGACGGGCCGGCGGCCGCGAAAGCCGCCGCCCGGTCACTGCCGCTCGGCTTGAAATCCCGCTTGGTGCAGCGCGTCCAGCACCGCGACCACATGCTGGGGCCCGCGGGTCTGGATCACCACTTCGATCTCCACGTTCTGGGCGGCCAGCACGGTGAAGGCGCGCTGGTGGTGCACCTCGTCGACGTTGGCGCCGGCGTCGGCCACCGTGGCGGTGATCTTCGCCAGCGAGCCGGGCACGTCGCGCGCGCAGACCCGGATGCGCGCCAGCCGGCCGGCGCGCACCATGCCGCGCTCGATGATGGCCGCCAGCAGCAGCGGGTCGATGTTGCCGCCGCCCAGCACCAGCCCGACCGTCTTGCCCTGGAACCGCTCCGGGTGTTTCAGCATGGCGGCCAGCCCGGCCGCGCCCGCGCCCTCGACCAGCGTCTTCTCGATCTCCAGCAGCATGACGATGGCCTGCTCGATGTCGCCCTCGTCCACCAGCAGGATGTCGTCGACGCAGCGGCCGATGATCTCCTGCGGGATTCGCCCGGGCGTGCCCACCGCGATGCCCTCGGCGATGGTCGACGGTCCCTGCGGCAGGTGGGTGTGCTTGACCGCGTTGTACATGTTGGGAAAGCGCACGGTCTGCACGCCCACCACCTCGATCGACGGCTTGAGCGCCTTGGCGGCCAGCGCCATGCCGGCGATCAGCCCGCCGCCGCCGACCGACACCACCAGCGTGTCCAGCTGCGGCACGTCTTCCAGCATCTCCAGCGCGGTGGTGCCCTGGCCGGCGACGATCGCCTCGTCGTCGTAGGGGTGGACGAACACCAGCCCCTGCTCTTGCGCCAGCTCCATTGCATGGCCGCGCGACTCGTCCAGCGTGTCGCCATGCAGCACCACCTCGGCGCCGAAGCCGCGCGTGCGCTCCACCTTGACGCCCGGCGTGAAGCGCGGCATCACGATCACCGCCCGGATGCCCAGCCGCTGCGCGTGGTATGCCACGCCCTGGGCGTGGTTGCCGGCGCTCATCGCGATCACGCCGCGCGCGCGTTCGGCCTGCGACAGCTGGGCCAGCTTGTTGCGCGCCCCCCGCTCCTTGAAGGAGGCGGTGAACTGCAGGTTCTCGAACTTGAGGAACACCCGCGCGCCGGTCAGCTGCGACAGGGTCTGGGAGGCCACGCAGGGCGTGCGCAGCACGTGGCCTTGCAAGCGGTCGGCGGCGGCGCGGATGTCGGCGAGTTCGGGCATGGCGCATTGTCAGGCCCCGGCAGAGATCACCGCACGCCCATCATTGCCTTCCATGGCGGATGAACCCGGGTTATCGTAGGCGCCGCATGTCTCGACGGGACATCCAACGGAGGCCGCCCATGGTCAAGCGAACGGTCGATGCGCAGTTGCTGGTGTCACCCGGGCTGAAGGACGCGCCGGTGCTGGACCTGATGTGCTCGCATTTCGTGCTGACGCTGGCGGCCAAGCAGGGCGGCAAGTTCAACGTCCGGCGCGACCTCAATGGCCTGCTGTCGCTGGCCGGGCGCCACCTGGTGTGGCCGGCGCCGGCATTGGCGCGCCTGCGCGAGTTCCTGGGCCGCCGCTGCAAGGACAACGAGTTCTGGCGCGGCCACGAGCAGCTGTCCAACGCCGAATTCCTGGACCGGCACGGCGTGTGGCGCGGCCCCTACGAGGAGGGCACGCTGTTCTTCTACCTCGACGAATACGCCAAGGACCAGCCCAAGGACCTGCTGTCGGTGCTGGCCGTCACCGGCGAGTGGCTGACGCGCGCGCTCAAGAAGCAGTCCACCCTGGTGGAGAAGAACATCGACGCGCTGTCGGGCCTGCTGCAGCTCAACCAGGCCGAGCGTGCCCTGCTGCTGTACGGCACGCTGGCGCGCTACCAGCGCGACCTGCGCAGCATCCTGGTGGAATTCAAGGTCAACAATGCGCCGGAAGCGTATGCCGCGATCGCCGAACTGGCCGGCGTCAACGCCACCGAAGTGGGCGAGGCGCTGCGCGCCGGCTCGCGGCTGGAGCGCATCGGGCTGGTGGAGAACCTGATCTCCGAGCACAACATCACCGACCTGGCCGACCTGATGAAGGTCAGCGAAAAGCTGCCACCGGTGCTGATGCGCGAGTACCGCGACCAGAACGAGCTGATGGCCGTGTTCACCCGTCCCAGCAGCAAGAGCGGGCTGGCGCTGGCCGACTTCAGCTTCGTGGAGGACGACGCCCAGGTGCTGTGCGCGCTGCTGCGCAACGCCGTGGAGCACAAGGAGCCGGGCGTCAACGTGCTGCTGTACGGCCCGCCCGGCACCGGCAAGACCGAGCTGGCCAAGGTGGTGGCGCAGGCGGCGGGGCTGGAGCTGTTCGAGGTCGAGTACGCCGATCGGGACGGCAATTCGCTCTCCGGCCGCGACCGCTATCGCTCGCTGCAGATCGCCCAGGTGTTCCTCAAGGGCAGCGCGCGCGCCGCCCTGCTGTTCGACGAGGTGGAGGACGTGTTCCCGCCGATCAGCTCGGAGGCGGCGCAACTGATGGCGCGGGCCGAGCAGGTGGCGGCGCCCGCCAGCGGCAGCGTCAGCGGCAAGGCCTGGGTCAACCAGATCCTCGAGACCAACCCCGTGCCCACGCTGTGGGTGACCAACCGCATCGAGCAGATCGATCCGGCGTTCCGGCGCCGCTTCGCCTACCACCTGGAACTGAAGTCGCCGCCGCCGGGCGCGCGCGAGGGGCTGGTGCGCAAGACGCTGGAAGGCGTGGCCGTATCGGAAGGCTTCGTGGCCAGGCTCACCTCGCGCAAGGGCCTGACGCCGGCCCAGATCCGCACGGCGGTGCGCTTCGCGGTGCTGGCCGGCACCTCCGGCGCCTCGGCCGAAAACCTGATCGAGCGCCAGTTGCGCAACGCCGACCAGGCGCTGGGCAACCGCGCCGCCAGCGCCCAGCGGCCGGCGGTCACCTCCTACGACCTGGCGATGCTGAACGTGGAGAGCCGCTTC
Source organism: Acidovorax sp. (assembly GCA_036675905.1). GTDB lineage: Bacteria > Pseudomonadota > Gammaproteobacteria > Burkholderiales > Burkholderiaceae_C > Ramlibacter. The sequence continues at coordinate 15,308 of JAKFEA010000319.1, forward strand.
GAGCTGCCGCGCATCGTCGATGCGCTGAAGGCGCGCGGCCACGGCACGCTGTGCTTCCACGGTCCTCCGGGCACCGGCAAGACGGCGCTCGCCGAGCACATCGCCCGCAGCCTGGACCAGCCGCTGCTGGTCAAGCAGGCCAGCGACCTGATGAGCAAGTTCGTCGGCGAGACCGAGCAGAACATGGCGGCCATGTTCCGCGAGGCCGAGGCCGAGAAGGCGGTGCTGTTGCTCGACGAAGCCGACAGCTTCATGCAGGACCGGCGCGGCGCCCAGCGCACCTACGAGGTCACGGAAGTCAACGAGATGCTGCAGGGCATGGAGCGCTTCGCCGGCATCTTCATCTGCACCACCAACCTGATGGACCGCATCGACCAGGCGGCGCTGCGGCGATTCACCTTCAAGATCCGGTTCGGGCCGCTGCTGGCGGCGCAGCGCGAAGCCATGTTCGTCACCGAGGCGCTGGGAGGCGATGCGTCCGCGCTGACGCCGGACATGCGCTCACGGCTGGCGCGGCTGGACCAGCTGTGCCCCGGCGACTTCGCCGCCGTCAAGCGCCAGGTGCAGATCCTGGCCGCGGCCGACTACGGGCCGCTGGAGTTCCTGGACCAGCTGGAGGCCGAGCACCGCATCAAGCCGGAGGTGCGCGAGGCGCGGCCGATCGGGTTCACGGGCTGACCGCCTTCAACGCGCGGATCACTTCCTCGCCGTATGCGTCGAGCTTGCGAGCCCCGATTCCGCTGACGCCCTCCAGCTCCCCGACCGACTGTGGCCCCAGCGCCGCGATCGCCGCCAGCGTGGCGTCGTGGAAGATCACGTAGGCGGGCAGGTTGTGCGAGCGCGCGACTTCGCTGCGCCAGGCCTTCAATGCGGCGAAGCGCGCCTGGCCGGCATCGGTCAATCCCGCAGCGGCGGCCGGCAGGGCGGACCGCTCGCGCGGCTCGCGCCGCTTGCGGCCGTTCGTTCCCTGCGCCACCGATTCGCGCAGCAGCACCGGCCGCTCGCCGCGCAGCACCGCCCGTGAGCCATCGGTGAGCTTCAGGGTGTTGAACGCCTGCGCATCGACTGCCACGGCGCCGATCGCCACCAGCTGGCGCAGCACGCCGCGCAGCTGCACTTCGCTGAAATCCGCGCCCAGGCCGAAGGTCGAGACCTGCTCGTGGCCGTGCTGCGCCACCTTGTCGGTCTTGCGCCCGCGCAGGATGTCCATCACGTGGCCGGCGCCGAAGCCGATGCCGCTCACCTGCTGGACGCGGTAGACGGTGGACAGCAGCTTGCGCGCGGCGTCGGTGCCGTCCCAGACCTGCGGCGGCGCCAGGCAGTTGTCGCAATTCCCACAAGGCCGTGAACTCTCGCCGAAATAGCCGAGCAGCCGCACCCGTCGGCAGTCGGTTGCCTCGGCCAGCGCCAGCAGCGCATCGAGCTTGCCGCGCATCACCTGCTTGAAGGGTTCGCCGGCCGGGCTCTCGTCGATCATGCGGCGCTGGTTCACCACGTCCTGCAGGCCGTACAGCATCCAGGCGTCCGACGGCAGGCCGTCGCGGCCCGCGCGCCCGGTTTCCTGGTAGTAGCCCTCGATGTTCTTGGGCATGTCCAGGTGGGCGACGAAGCGCACGTCGGGCTTGTCGATGCCCATGCCGAACGCGATGGTGGCCACCATCACCAGCCCTTCCTCGCGCAGGAAGCGGTCCTGGTGGCGCTGGCGAACGGCGGCGTCCAGGCCGGCGTGGTAGGGCAGGGCGTCGACGCCCTGGTTCTGCAAGGACTGCGCGGTGTCTTCCACCCGCTTGCGGGTCTGGCAATAGACGATGCCGGACTCCCCCTCGTGCTCGTGCTGGATGAAGCGCAGCAACTGCGCCGAAGGGTCCTTCTTCTCGGCGATGCGGTAGCGGATGTTGGGCCGGTCGAAGCTGCTGACGAACTGGCGCGCTTCCTGCAGCTGCAGCCGCTCCACGATGTCGGCGCGCGTGAGGGCATCGGCGGTGGCGGTGAGCGCGATGCGGGGCACGCCGGCAAAGCGTTCGTGCAGCACCGTGAGCGCGCGGTACTCGGGCCGGAAGTCATGCCCCCACTGGCTGACGCAATGCGCCTCGTCGATCGCGAACAGCGCGAGCTGGCCGCGCCGGTGCAGCGCATCGAGCTGGTCGAGGAAGCGCGGCGTGGTGACGCGCTCGGGCGCCGCGTACAGCAGCGTGATTTCGCCGCGCGCCAGCCGCCTCTCCACCGCCACGGCTTCGTCGTAGCCGAGCGAGGAGTTGAGGAAGGCCGCCTCGACGCCGGCCTCGTGCAGCGCGCCGACCTGGTCGTGCATCAGCGCGATCAGCGGCGACACCACGACGGTCACGCCCTGGCCGGTGCGCTGGCGGGCTATGGCCGGGATCTGGTAGCACAGCGACTTGCCGCCGCCGGTGGGCATCAGCACCAGGGCATCGCCGCCCTCGATGACGTGTTCGACGATGTCGGCCTGCGGTCCACGGAACTGCTCGTAGCCGAAGACCTGCTGGAGGATGGAAAGGGCGTTGCTCAAGATGAAGCGATTGTCCCTGCGAGCCTGGGCCCAGGCCCTTGTTCCTACAATCCCGGACCCATGAAGTCCCCAGCCTATACCCGCGGCCAAGCCCTGCCGGCGCTGCTCGACCAGCGCATCCTCATCCTGGACGGGGCGATGGGCACCATGATCCAGCGCCTGAAGCTCACCGAGGCCGACTACCGCGGCGAGCGCCTGAAGGACCACCCGAAGGACGTCCGCAACAACAGCGAACTGCTGGTCCTCACCCGCCCCGGGGTGATCCGCGACATCCACGAGGGCTTCCTCGCCGCCGGCGCCGACATCGTCGAGACCAACACCTTCGGCGCCAATGCGATCGCCCAGGGCGACTACGGCCTGGCGCACCTGGCGCGCGAGCTGAACGTCGCCGCGGCCAGCATCGCCCGCGAGGCCGCCGACAAGTTCAGCACGCCGGACCAGCCGCGCTTCGTGGCCGGCGCGCTCGGCCCGACGCCGCGCACCGCCAGCATCAGCCCGGACGTCAATGACCCGGGGGCGCGCAACGTCGACTTCGAGCAGCTGCGCTCCGCCTACCTGGAGCAGGTCGAAGCCCTGGTCGAAGGCGGCGTCGACCTGCTGCTGGTCGAGACCATTTTCGACACGCTCAACGCCAAAGCCGCGCTGTTCGCGATCGACGAGTTCTTCGAGGCCAGCGGCGAGCGCCTGCCGCTCATCATCAGCGGCACCGTCACCGACGCCTCCGGCCGCATCCTCAGCGGCCAGACCGTCACCGCCTTCTGGCACAGCGTGCGCCATGCGCAGCCGCTGGCCGTCGGCCTGAACTGCGCCCTCGGCGCCGCGCTGATGCGGCCCTACATCCAGGAGCTGGCCAAGGCCGCGCCCGACACCTTCATCAGCTGCTATCCGAATGCGGGACTGCCCAATCCCATGAGCGAGACCGGCTTCGACGAGACGCCGGAAGTCACCTCGCGGCTGCTGCGCGAGTTCGCGGCCGAGGGGCTGGTCAACATCGTGGGCGGCTGTTGCGGCACCACGCCCGCGCACATCCAGGCGATCGGCGAAGCGGTGGCGCCGCTGCCGGCGCGCAGCCGGCAGCGCGAGTTCTTCTACAAGGAAGCGGCCTGACGCGAGGCAGCGCCGGCAGGCGGTGGCCCGCCGGCGCCTTGTCGGCCGGCCCACGCCGGTAAGCGCCGGGCCGAGGCCGCCAGTGTGCGGCGACCGGCGCCGGAAAGTTTCCTGTTTTTTCGGCTTGGCCCGCGGCATCGCAGCAAGTCTTCCTGCGCGCCCGGATGGTTGCTCCGGTATTCTCCGCCCATGGACCAGATCGACCGAAAGATCCTGCGGGTGCTGCAGGCCAATGCGCGGGCCAGCCTGCAGGAGATCAGCCAGGCCGTGGGCCTGAGCACTTCGCCGTGCTGGGAGCGCATCCGCAAGCTCGAAGCCGGTGGGGTGATCGAGGGCTACACCGTGCGGCTATCGGCGCAGGCGCTCGGGCTGAACGACACCGTGCTGGTGCAGGTGACCTTGGACAGCCATTCCGAGAACACGCTGGAGCGCTTCGGCGAGACGCTGGCGGCCATCCCCGAGGTGATCGAGGCCTATCTCGTGTCCGGCGAATACGACTACCTGCTGCGGGTGGCGGTGCGTGACACCCGTGACTACGAACGGCTGCTGCGCGAGCGCCTGTACAAGATCAAGGGCATCCGGCACAGCCAGTCGAGCTTCGTGCTGCGCACGCTGAAGAAGGCCGACCTGCCGCTGTAGGGCCAACGGCGCCCGGCTAGAATCGGCTTCTCTCAAGGAGCGTTGCAGCGCCGGTTCCGCCCGGCGTCAGGCTTGAGATCTCCCCAACGGCGCTCACCTCGATCGCGGCGCAAGCCGCATCCCGACGAAGGTGAGCAAGATGTCCGAGACCCCCGCCGTTCCCCCGCTGAAGCTGTCCGGCCTGGAGCCTGTCTCCATCGACCGCGGCAGTTTGTTCGTGAACGTGGGCGAGCGCACCAACGTCACCGGCTCCAAGGCCTTCGCCCGCATGATCCTGGCTGGGCAGTTCGAGGAGGCACTGGCGGTGGCGCGCCAGCAGGTGGAGAACGGCGCGCAGGTCATCGACGTCAACATGGACGAGGCCATGCTGGACAGCAAGGCCGCCATGGTGCGCTTCCTGCGGCTGATCGCCAGCGAGCCGGACATCGCCCGGGTGCCGGTGATGGTGGACAGCTCCAAGTGGGAGGTGATCGAGGCCGGCCTGCGCTGCCTGCAGGGCAAGGGCATCGTCAATTCGATCTCGATGAAGGAAGGCGAGGCCGAGTTCCGGCGGCAGGCCCGGCTGGTGCGGCGCTATGGCGCCGCCGCCGTGGTGATGGCCTTCGACGAGAAGGGCCAGGCCGACAGCCTGCAGCGGCGCAAGGAGATCTGCCAGCGCGCCTACCGCATCCTGGTCGATGAAGTCGGGTTCCCGCCCGAGGACATCATCTTCGACCCCAACATCTTCGCCATCGCCACCGGCATCGAGGAGCACAACCACTACGCGGTCGATTTCATCGAGGCGACCCAGTGGATCAAGCAGAACCTGCCGGGCGCGAAAGTCAGTGGCGGGGTGTCCAACGTCAGCTTCTCGTTCCGCGGCAACGACCCGGTGCGCGAGGCGATCCACACCGTGTTCCTGTACCACGCGATCCAGGCCGGCATGGACATGGGCATCGTCAACGCCGGCATGGTCGGCGTCTATGACGACCTCGATCCGGAACTGCGCGAGCGGGTCGAGGACGTGGTGCTGGACCGCCGCCCCGATGCCGGCGAGCGGCTGGTCGAAATCGCCGAGCGCGCCAAGGGCGCCGCGCGCGACGAGGGCAAGCGCAACGAATGGCGCCAGCAGCCGGTCGAGGGGCGGCTGTCGCATGCGCTGGTGCACGGCATCACCGACCACATCGTTCCCGACACCGCCGAGATGCTGGACAAGGTGCTGGCGGGCGGTGGCCGGGCGCTGAACGTGATCGAGGGCCCGCTGATGGACGGCATGAACATCGTGGGCGACCTGTTCGGCGCCGGCAAGATGTTCCTGCCGCAGGTGGTCAAGTCGGCGCGAGTGATGAAGCAGGCGGTGGCCTACCTGATCCCCTTCATCGAGGAAGAGAAAAAGCAGCAGGAAGCCGCCGGCCAGGACGTGCGCAGCAAAGGCAAGATCGTCATCGCCACCGTCAAGGGCGACGTGCACGACATCGGCAAGAACATCGTCACGGTGGTCCTGCAGTGCAACAACTTCGAGGTCGTGAACATGGGCGTGATGGTCCCGTGCCACGAGATCCTCGCGCGCGCCAAGGTCGAGGGCGCCGACATCGTCGGCCTGTCGGGCCTGATCACGCCGTCGCTGGAAGAGATGCAGTACGTCGCCGGCGAGATGCAGAAGGACGAGCACTTCCGCGTGAAGAAGATTCCGCTGCTGATCGGCGGCGCCACCTGCAGCCGCGTGCACACCGCCGTGAAGATCGCGCCGCATTACGAGGGGCCGGTGGTGTACGTGCCCGACGCCTCGCGCAGCGTCGGCGTCGCCCAGAACCTGCTCTCCGACCAGGCTGCGAAGTTCATCGCCGACGTCGAAGCCGACTACGAGAAGGTGCGGCAGCTGCATGCCAGCAAGAAGAAGACGCCGATCTGGCCCTTGGCTAAGGCGCGCGCCAACAAGACGCCGGTCGAGTGGGCCGGCTACTCGCCGCCGCAACCCAAGTTCATCGGCCGGCGCGTGTTCCGCAATTTCGATCTGGCCGAGCTGGTGAGGTACATCGACTGGGGCCCGTTCTTCCAGACCTGGGACCTGGCGGGGCGCTTCCCCGAGATCCTCAAGGACGAGGTGGTCGGCAGCGAGGCGGTGCGGGTGTTCTCCGACGGCCAGCGCCTGCTCAAGCGCCTGGTCGAGGGCCGCTGGCTCACCGCCAATGCCGTGCTGGGCTTCTGGCCCGCCAACACGGTAAACGACGACGACATCGAGCTGTACACCGACGAGTCGCGCGAGCAGGTGGCGCTGACCTGGTGGGGCGTGCGCCAGCAAACCGAAAAGCAGGTCATCGACGGCGTGATGCGGCCCAGCCGCTGCCTGGCGGACTTCGTCGCGCCGCGCGGTGTCGCCAACGACTACATCGGCGCCTTCGCCGTCACCGCCGGCCTGGGCGTGGACGCCAAGGTGAACTACTTCCTCAAGGACCACGACGACTACTCGGCCATCATGCTCAAGGCGCTGGCCGACCGGCTGGCCGAAGCCTTCGCGGAGTGCCTGCACCACCGGGTGCGCACCGACCTGTGGGGCTACGTGCCGCACGAGCAGCTCGCCAACGAGGAACTGATCGCCGAGAAGTACCAGGGCATCCGGCCCGCGCCGGGCTACCCGGCCTGCCCGGACCACAGCGTCAAGTCGCCGCTGTTCGGCCTGCTTGGCGCACAGGAGATCGACATGGACGTGACCGACAGCGGCGCCATGATGCCGGCGGCCAGCGTCAGCGGCTTCTACCTGAGCCACCCGCAAAGCACCTACTTCAACGTCGGCCGCATCGGACCCGACCAGGTGGAAGACCTGGCGCGCCGGCGGGGCGCTGAGCAGGCCGAGGTGCAGCGGCTGCTGGGGTCGAACCTGTAGCGTCGGGTCCTGGCAGAGCTCCGAGAACTCCCGAACGCAGAAGGCGCAAAAGGATTCGCAGAAGACGCAGAAGACGCAGAGAAATGTCATCTCTGCAATTTCTGCGTCTTCTGCGCAACTTCCGCGACTTCTGCGTACGGGTGTCCCTCCGTCGGCATCCTCCGACCCGCTCTCCAACCAGCCGCCGATAGCGCCCGACCGCGCCCAGCGCAATGCTGGCGCATGGCTTGGCAGGACCGCATCTCGGAAAGGCTTCGACGCGCCATTCGTCCCGCGTACCCGATCTGGCGCGCGGCGCAACTGTGGAGCGAAGCCGGCGGGCTGCGCATGAGTGCCGCCATGTCTTTCTACGGCATCCTCAGCCTGGCGCCGCTGGTCCTGGTGCTGGTGGGCCTGTTCGGCTGGTGGATGGATCGGCAGGCGCTCAGCCAGGTGATGGTCGAGCAGGCCGGTGCGATGGTGGGGCCGCAGGCGGCAGCCGTGGTCCAGCAGGCCCTGGCCAGCGCGCGGCAGCCGGCCGAGGGTCTGGTCGCCACGCTGATCGGCTTCTCGGTGCTGCTGTTCGGCGCGACCGGCGTGTTCGGTGAATTGCAGCAGGCCTTCGCCGATGTCTGGTCCGAGGGGCGGCCGCAACAGCCGCCCGCCGGCTGGTGGCACACGGCCAGCCAGCGGCTGCGCGGCGTGGCCTACATCCTGGCGTTCGGCTTCCTGCTGCTGGTGTCGACGGTGGCCTCGACGCTGCTGTCGGTGTTCTCCGGCTGGCTGGGCGATTTCTTCCTGCTCGAGACCCTGCTGCGTCTGCTGAACGAGGCCGTGGCGCTGGGCCTGTGGACGCTGCTGTTCGTCGCGCTGATGCGCCTGAGCGCGGGGCCCAAGCCGGCCACGCGCTTCCTGCTGCTCGGCGCGGTGGTCGGCGCCATCCTGTTCAGCCTGGGGCGCCAGCTGCTGGCCTGGTACCTGTCCACCGCCGCCGCGGTGTCGGCCTACGGCGCCGCCGGTTCGCTGGTGGCGGTGCTGATGTGGATCTACTTCTCGTCGGCCGTGCTGCTGTTCGCGGCCGCCATGGCCCGCGCCGCCGAGGACACGCGCAAGCGCGAGGGCGGCGAGCCGGTGCAGGAGCAGCCGTTGCCGCAACGGCCCGTTGGCCATCCGCACCTGCGGGCTGTCGCTGGTACCCGCCATTCGCGAAGCGGCTGGCGCTGAGCGTTCGCGTCACGCGCGATCGCCCCCCAGCGCTGGGCTGAAGTGACGTTGGCATCATCCGGCGAGCAGGTAGCCGGTCACTGCATGCTGCCGAGGCCGGGCAGCCCACGCCGGTATTGCACCGCCTCGGCCACGTGTGCCACCTCCACGTCGTGCGCCCCCGCCAGGTCGGCGATGGTGCGTGCGACCTTCAACACGCGGTGGGTGGCTCTCGCGCTCCAGGCCAGGCGCGCGGCAGCGTGATTCAGGAACGCGGTCGCCGCCGCCTGCAGGCGCGCGTGCTGGTCCACCTCCGCGCCTTCCAGGGCCTGGTTCGATTTGCCTTGTCGCGCCAGGGCCCGCTTGCGTGCGGCGAGGCAACGTTCGCGCACCGCGGCCGTGCCCTCGCCGACGGGCGCGGCCAGCAACTCCTGCGGCGAGACAGCGGGCACCTCCAGCTGCAGGTCGATGCGGTCCAGCAGCGGGCCGGACAAGCGTGACTGGTAGCGGCTCACCTGCTCGGGGCCGCAGCGGCAGGCCCGGTGCGGCGCGCCGAGCCAGCCGCAGGGGCAGGGGTTCATGGCGGCGATGAACTGGAAGCGGGCCGGGAACTCGGCGCGGCGAGCCGCGCGCGCGATGGTGATGTGCCCCGTTTCCAGCGGCTCGCGCAAGGCCTCCAGCGCGGCCCTGGGGAACTCCGGCAATTCATCGAGGAACAGCACGCCGTGGTGCGCCAGCGAAATCTCACCCGGCCGCGGGGGTGAGCCGCCACCCACCAGGGCCACCGCGCTGGCCGAGTGGTGCGGCGTGCACGTCGGCCGCAAGCCCCAACGCTCCAGGCTGAAGCGGCCGGCCAGGCTGGCGACCGCGGCGCTCTCCAGTGCTTCCTGCACCTCCATCGGCGGCAGCAGCCCGGCAAAGCGCTGCGCGAGCATCGACTTGCCCGAGCCCGGCGGGCCGACCAGCAGGAGGCTGTGCGAACCCGCGGCCGCGATCTCCAGCGCGCGCTTGGCGCCACCTTGGCCCTTCACGTCGGCCAAGTCGGGATGGGCAGTGTGTGCGGTAGGGGCCTGCGTCTGCACGCGCTGCCAGCCTTCGCCCGGTTCGACCGGTTCGCCGCGCTGGAACTGCGCCACCACGTCGGTCAGGTGGCGGGCGCGCCAGACGCGTGCGCCGGGCACCAGCGCTGCTTCTTCCGCGCTGCCGGGGGGCAGCACCAGTTGCGCACCCGCGCCCGCCGATTGGAGTGCGAGGCTCATGGCCAGCGCGCCGCGCACCGGGCGCAACTCGCCGGACAGCGACAGCTCGCCGGCGAACTCGAAAGCGGCGAGCCGCTCGCCATCGAGCTGGCCGCTGGCGGCCAGGATGCCCAGCGCGATCGGCAGATCGAAACGGCCCGAGTCCTTGGGCAAATCGGCCGGCGCCAGATTGACGGTGATGCGCTTGTTGTGCGGGAAGTCGAAGCCGCTGGTCAGCAGGGCGGCGCGCACCCGCTCGCGCGCCTCTTTCACCTCGGTGTCGGCCAAACCCACGAGGAAGAAATTGGGCAGGCCGTTGGCCAGGTGGACCTCGACCTCGACCTGGGCGGCCTCCAGGCCGAGCAGCGCGCGGCTGCGCACCAGCGACAGGCTCATGCGGGAACTCCCTTCGTGGCGCGTCAACGTGCCGCGCTGCTCCCGAGCCGACCGCCGCCGGGTTTCCTGTGCGCTAGGGCACAGGATTGACGCTCACATGTTCTTGTCGTGCTGGGCGCCGCCGCGCAGGTCGACCATCTCGGGCTTGACCTCGGCGTAGGCCAGCACGCGGCCGCCGAATTCCTTGGCGAAGCCGTCCGCAGCGTCGCGCGCGGCGAAGCTGGCGAGGGTCGGACCCATGGAACCATGGCGCTTGCTGCCGACCACGTAGAAGCCGGTGCGGGCGTCGAACCAGTGGCCGCGCGGGCTGTTCCAGTCGGCCTTGGCCATGTCCTGCACGAAGGCGGCGCGCACAGCGCGCACCTGCTCCGGCCGCAGCAGTTGCGCGAAGAGCTCCGTCGTGTCGCAGAAGAACACCGGCGTTGCGGCGCCGGCGTAGTGGATCTGCGCCTTGGGGCCCGGGTAGTCGGCCAGCAGCATGCCGTCGAGATCGCAGGTGGTGGCGGGATCGATCTCCACCGGGGTGGTGGCTGTGGCGCTGCCGTTCGATTCGGGGCTGCAGGCGAGCAGCGAGGCGAGCGGAGTGGCGCAGGCGGCAAGCAGGAGGTGTCGGCGGTTCATGGCTTGAATTTCCAGGTGGCGATGCCCAGCGGCGCGGCGATCCAGCCCAGCATGACCAGCGCCATCAGCCAGGGCTTGGCGAGCGCCGCCGGCACGATGGAAGTCAGGCCGTACAGGCTGCGCACGTCGTCGAGCGAGAAGACGTTGAGGATGCGGAACACGTCCGCGGGGTTGAGCAGCAGCAGGTAGGGGAAGGCTTGCGCGCCCTGCTCGCCGCCGGTGCCCACCAGCAGGCCGAGCAGCAGCAGGTCGAACACCAGCACGAAGAAGAACCAGGTGGTGATGGCCAGGCCCGAGGCGCGCGTGCGGTCCCTGGCCAGCACCGACAACATCACGGCCAGGCTGAGGAAGGCCAGCCCGAGCAGCACCGAACTGCCCATGAAGCCGGCGTAGGCGGCCATCCCCGCCGTGCCCTGCATGGCGAGCACGACGGCGACCAGTCCGAAGCCGGCCACCGTCGACAGCGTGAGCGCCGCGGCCAGCCCCAGGTACTTGCCCAGCAGCAGCTCCAGCCGCGTGATCGGCAGCGCCAGCAGCAGGTCGAGCGAGCCGCGCTCGCGTTCGCCGACGATGGCGTCGAACCCGAGCAGCAGGGCGATCAGCGGGATCAGGTAGATCACCAGGCTGACCAGGCTGGTGATGGTGAACTCGATCGAGCGCAGCCCGATCGCGCCCTGCTGCGCGCCGCCGAAGTAGGCGATGACCAGCGCGAAGGCGGTGAACACCAGGGCGACCGCCAATACCCAGCGGTTGCGCAGCCGGTCGCGCAGTTCCTTGGCGGCGATGGTGAGCACTTGGCGGAATTCCATGGCGGTACTCCTTCAGGCGGACACGCCGAAGAACACGTCCTCCAGCGACGGCTCGTGGATCCGCAGGTCGGCGACGGTGCTGCCCAGGGCGGCCAGCGCGGCCAGCGCCGGCATCTTGGCGTCACGCGGCAGCCGCGCATGCAGGGCGCCCTGCTGCCAGGCCGGCTGCGACAGCGGCAGTGCGGCCAGCGCCTGCTGCACCGCGGCGGCGCCGCCGGCGCCGAACTGCACCTCCAGCCGCAGCGGCAGGTGCATGCGTTCGCGCAGTTCCTGAACGCTGCCGAGCGCGCGCACGCGGCCGGAGCCCAGCACCGCCAGCCGGTCGACCCGTTGCTGCAGCTCGGCCAGGATGTGCGAGGTCAGGATGATGGTCACGCCTTCGCCACGCAGCTGCGCCAGGGTGGCGTGGAAGTCGCGGATCGCCTCCGGGTCCAGCCCGGTGGTCGGCTCGTCGAGGAACAGCACGCGCGGGCGCCCCAGCAGCGCCTGGGCGAAGCCGAGGCGCTGGCGCATACCCTTGCTGTACTCGCGCACCGGCCGCGCTGCCGCGTGCGCCAGGCCCACCCGTTGCAGCACCGGCGCGCAGTCGGCGGCTGGTGCCGACTTCAGGCGGGCGAAGAAGCGCAGCGTCTCCAGCCCGGTGAGGTTGTCGTAGAGCACCACGTTCTCGGGCAGGTAGCCGATCCCGCGCCGCGCTGCGCGGAAATCGCGGCCGCGCGTGCTCGCGCCCTGCACCCGGATCTCGCCGGCGTCGGGGCGCAGCAGCCCCAGCATCATCTTGAACAGGGTGCTCTTGCCGGCGCCGTTGTGCCCGATCAGGCCGAACACCTCGCCGGGCTGCACGTCGAGGTCGATGCCGTCGACTGCGCGCACCGCGCCGTAGTGCTTGACGGCCCCGCGCACGGAGATCGCCGGGGGCTCAATGGGCGTCAGGGGAAGGGAGGGCATTCCATTGGTTCCAGTTCGGATGGGCCGGCGCCATGCGCGGCTTGGGATCGACGACGCTCGGCACGCGCACCAGCGGGAACTGCTGGGCGACCACGCGCAGCGCCTGGATCGCGGGGCTGGCCAGCAGCAGCCGCACCGCCGGGTGGCGCCAGGCCAGGCGGTCCACCAGGTCGTTGGCCTCGTAGCGCACGTCGCCGTGGCCGTCGCCGTCGCGGTCCCAGCCCAGGTAGTTGCTCCAGTGGTTGCCGCTGCGCGCGCCCCAGGTCTCGTCGCGTGCGCCGACGTAGCGCACCTGCTCGCGGTTGCCTATGAAGTCGTTGCCTTCCACCTCGTTGCGGGTGGAGCCGGCCGACAGGTGCACGCCGACGCGGTTGTTCACCACCAGGTTGCCGGCCAGCCGTGCGTACTCGACGTCGTAGATGAAGAAGCCGCGGCCGTTGCCGGCCACCACGTTGCCTTCGATCACCGAGTCCTGCAACGTGCGCAGCATGATGCCGTGGTCGCTGTTGCCCCAGGCCCGGTTGTTGCGCACCACCTGGTCGCGCACTTCCATCAGCGCCAGGCCGCCTCGGTTCAGGTAGCTGTCGTTGTCCTCCCACAGGTTGCGGTAGGAGGTCATGTAGTGCGTGCCGTAGCGGCTGTGGTGCAGGCGGTTGCCGCGGAACACCGCGTCGTGCGAGACGTCCACGTACAGGGCGTCGCGCACGAAGCTGATGTTGTTGCCGATGATCCGGGCGCCGCGGGTGTTGTACAGCTGGACGCCGTTGCCGCGCTGCGCCGACGGGTAGTCGCGCTTGCCGACGATCAGGTTGTGCTCGATGCGCACGCCGTCGGCCTTCTCGATCCACAGGCCGAACAGGTTGTAGACCAGGTCGCTGCGGCGCACCACGGCGCGGTGCGCGCCCGGCGCCAGGTAGATGCCGGCGTTCTGCTCCAGCAGGCTGTCGCCGGAGTCGCGCACGATCAGGCCCTCGATGATCACGTCGGGGGCGGTCACGCGAATGGTGTCGCCCTTCATCGCGCCGCTCAGGGTCGGTCGCTGCAGGCCGCGCAGGGTGAGCGGCTTGGCGATCAGCAGGTTGCCTGTGTAGTGGCCGCGCCGGACCTCGACCACGTCGCCGGGCGCGGCGCGGTCCAGCACGGGCTGGATCGCTTCGCCAGGCCGCACGGTCCACGTGGCTGCCTGCAGCGCCAGCGGCGCCAGGCACAGGACGAGCAGCAGCAGGCGGGTCAGCATGGCCGTCTCACAGCTCCAGCCAGCCGGCGGACTTCAGCAGCAGGAACAGCGCGGCGCCGATCAGCAGGTTCTTGAAGCCGACGTAGCAGATCATGTCCATCACGCTGGCCACGCGGTAGCGGCGGCCCCACCAGGGACCGTCCTTCACGTAGCGCTTGTTGGCCAGCCGGATCAGCACCTCGAACAGGCTCCAGCCGAACCACCAGCCGATGATGGCGCCGGCGCGCAGCTCGCCCATGCCGGCCAGCACCCAGGCGATGGACACCGCGATGGCCAGCGCCACGCTGCCGGCGCGCAGGCCCGCGTGCGGCAGTTGCCGCGCCGGCAGGCTCCAGGGCCACAGGTGGTCCCAGATTTCGGCGCACAGCCAGCCGCAGACGCCGGGCTGGCGGGCGGCGTAGGACGGCTGCGCCGCGTCGGTGGGCATGCGGGGATCGACCATGGCGTTCAGCCTTTCGCGGCCGGCGGGTCGGCCGGCACCGGGTGGATCGGGATGTAGTAGCCGTCGCGGCCGATCGCCGTCAGCGGCAGGCCGGCGCGCTCGCGCCGCTTGCGCTCCTGCGACAGCGGCGGGCAGGCATGGGCGTCGGTGTAGAGCACCATGCAGTCCAGGCAGTGCAGGCACTCGCGGTGGTCGATGCGCCCGTTGGCGTCGATCGCCTGCGCGCCGCAGCCCTTGGCGCAGGCGGTGCAGCTGCTGCACTCGTCCTTGCGCTTGAGGCCGAACCAGCGGAAGGTGGTCGGCATGGCCAGCGAGGCGCCCAGCGGGCAGATGTACTTGCAGTAGGGGCGCTCGACGAAGATCGAGACCCCGAGGATGGCGGCGACGAACGCCGTGTAGGGCCAGGCGCGGTTGAGCGGGCCGACCAGGAAGGTGGTCTTGAACGGCTCGATCTCGGCCAGCATCTCGGCCCAGACCATGGAGAACATCGACACCGCCAGCAGGCCGCCGAACACCCCGTACTTCACCCACTTGAGCTTGTCGTGCAGCGGCCTGGGCAGCGCGCGCTGGAAGCGCTTGAGGCCAAGCGCGCCGGCGCTCTTGTACAGCATCTCCTGCAGCGAGCCGAACGGGCACAGCCAGCCGCAGAACAGCCCCCGGCCCCAGACGAATACCGTGACCACGATGAAGACCCAGAACAGGAAGATGAAGGGGTCGCTCAGGAACAGCTCCCAGGTCCAGTGGAACAGCAGCGCATGGAACCAGGTGAGCACCTGGGTGATGGACGGCTGCGCCATCAGGCCGAAGCCGACGAAGAAGATGCTGGCGACCCAGGCGCTGTACTTGAAGGCATTGACCGGCCACTTGTTCTTGCGGGTGGAGCGCCGGGTGAGGGCATCGCGGAACGCGTAGACAACGGCCACCGCGACGAGCAGCGCCGTGAAGAGCGCGATCTCGACGATGCGCGACTTCCAGACCTTGACCCAGGCTGCCTCGGGCTCGTCGCGTGCAGGCCGGCCGCCCTCCAGCGTGGCGGCGGGCAGCCAGTATTCGGATTCGAAGCTGGTGAAGGTGCGCGCGCCGGTGGCGCGGTCGACCCGGTTGCCCAGCAGGCTGAGCTTCCAGGGGAAGGCCGCCGAGAACGATGCCGAGCGGACGATGAAGATCGCCGACTCGGTGTAGCGCGGCGCGCCGGCGGCCTGCAGCCCGTACAGGTTCAGGTAGTCGAGGTCGCGGAAGGTGAAGGTGTCGCGCCCCTGGCGCACCTGGATGCGGTCGTAGATGCCGCCGCGCACGAAACCCGAACCCTTGAACGATTCCTCGCCCTGGGTGCGGATGACGAACAGCGCATGTTCACCGGGCTTGAGCTGCGCCATCAGGCTGGACCAGCCGGCCTCGCCCAGCAACGAGCGGCCGACGTCCGGCTGGTTCAGGTAGCCGAACCACAATTCGATGAACGGGCCGTCGCCGCGCGGCAGCCCCACGTCCTGCGGCTGCACCAGCAGGCGCTGCACGCTGCCTTCGCTGGCCAGGATTTTCCAGCCGGCCTTGCCGCCGCGGTCGATGAACTTGGCCTGCGGCCGCACCGTCGGCGCCAGGATCCCGGTCTGGCGCGCCACCGCGGCGCCGGCCATGGTCATCACCTGGTTCTGCGCGATCACCGTCACTGTCGCGCCCGAGATCGCGTCGAGGCCGATCACGCCTTCGTCCGGCCGCGAGCGGCCGATCTCCAGCTTGTCGCCGACGAACTGGCCCAGGTACTGGTTGTTGAACTTCTCCAGCGCACTTTCCGGAATGCCCAGCAGCAGGATCGGCTCGGAGTGCTTGAGCACCTTGACGCCGACGAAGCGGCCACTGGTGTCCATCCCGATCAGCGTGACCACCGGCTTGCCCGAGTACGCCGGCGTATCGGTGATGTCGGTGGAGAGCATCACGTACCCGAGCAGCTTGCGCTGGCCGTCCGCCTTTCCGTACGCCTCCACGTAGGGCGGCTGGCCCTTGCGCTCGGAGAACGCGGTCGCGCCGGGAAACACCTCGGCGCAGGGCACGTGGTCGCACAGGCGCGCCGCCGTCTGGACCTCGTCCGGCAACTGGGCTTCGTAGGCGCCGGCCCACAGCAGGGGAGCGAACAGCAATGCCGCGGCTCCCAGCCACAGCCGGATCAGGAGGAAGAAGGAGTTCATGTCAGGCGCCTGGCCCCGCGCGCCCGAAGGCACGCGGGGAGGACGAAGGTCAGGCTTCGACGATCATGCGGCTGCGCATCTCGAGGTGCAGCGCGTGGCAGAAGTGGGTGCAGTAGGCCCAGTACACGCCCGGCTTGTCGGCGATGAAGGTGACCGACTTGGTCTCCAGCGGGTTCACGATGAAGTTGATGTTGTACTTCGGGATCGCGAAGCCGTGCGTCAGGTCCTCGATCTTGTCCAGGTTGGTCAGGATCAGCGTGACCTCGTCGCCCTTCTTCACCTTGAACTCGCGCAGGCTGAAGGCCGGCGCCTGCGAGGTGATCTTGACGGTGACTTTGCGGCCGTTGCGCGTGACGCCGCTTTCCTTGGCGTCCTTCACCGCGTTCGGGAAGTCATCGAGTGCATACACCTGCTTGGGGCGCACCAGCTCGCGCTTGAAGATGATGAAGTCGTGCGGCTCGCCGCGCACCGGGTGGTCGGCCTTGAGCACCATCTTCTCGCCCGAGATGTCGATCAGCTGCTCGTTCTCGGCGTGCAGCGGGCCCACCGGCAGGAAGCGGTCCTTGGAGAACTTGCAGCCCACCGCCAGCCACTTGCCGTCGGCCTTGACGGTCTCCGACTGCGAGGCGTTGACGTGGCCGGGCTGGTACTGCAGGTCGAGGCGGTCGACCACGTACTTGGCGTTCTTGTCGCCGGCGTGGAACTTGATCGCGGCGGCCACGTTCCACTTCACCAGCTGGCTGTCCAGGAACAGCGTGGTGTAGGCGTTGCCGCGGCCGTCGAAGGCGGTGTGCAGCGGGCCCAGGCCCACTTCCACCTCGGCGACGATGGCGGCGTCCAGCTTCTCCTGCTTGCCGTCGAACCAGTCGAGCACCTTGGCCAGCTCGATCACCGTGCAGGTGGGCGACAGCTTGCCGGCGCAGATGAAGTACTTGCCATCCGGGCTGGCGTTCACGCCGTGCGGGTTCTTGGGCACGCTGACGTAGGCGGTCAGCGCGGTCTTGGGATCCTTGTTGGCCTCGCGGGTGCCGTCGACCACCGGCACCTTGGAGCTGCCGATGGTCTTGAACTTGCCGGCCTTGACGGCCGCCTCGATGCGCGCGACGTGGAAGAACAGGCAGGCGTCGCGCTCGGCGGACATCATGTCCTCGTAGCGGGCGCCGTTCTCCACGTTGTACTGGTTGGTGGCGGCCAGCTTGCCGTCGTACGAGCTGGCGGCCAGGTCGCAGTTGCCGTCGATCAGCACCTGCCAGCGCACTTCCATCGACTCGGCATCGACGCAGCTGAACATGGAGCGGTAGTTCTTGTCGTCTTCCAGGCCGGTGCCCGGCAGCGGGATCGAGAACTCGGCGCCGCAGAACACCCGGGTGGTGTAGTTGATGGCCGGATCGACCGGGTCGCGCTTGTCCGGGAAGATGCCGTGGAAGCCCTGCACGTTGGGCAGCTCGGTGATCTTGTCGCAGACGAAGTAGTCGAGCCGGATCCGGGCGAGGCGGCTGTTGATCTTGTCGTTGATCCAGGCGTAGCGGCCGTCGTAGTCGCCGTCCTTGTAGGAAGCGTGCGTGTGGTGGGTATCGGCCACCGTGTACTTCAGGCTGCCGTCGGGGTTGGTCCCCATCACCGCCTTGGATTCATTGGTGATGCCCCAGCCCACCAGCGCATCGGGCACGAAGCACGGGATGCGCGTCAGCTCGCGGCCCGAGGGCATGCCCAGCACGCGCATGTCGCCGGTGTGGCCGCCGCTCCAGAGGCCGTAGTAGGTGTCGAGCTCGCCGGGCTTCAGGTGCACGGTGCCGGCGCCGCCCTCGTCGGCGTGCGAGGCCGCGCCGGCCGCGGAAGCCTTCGGCGCGGGGGCGCTGTCGGGCTTGTCGCTGCAGGCCGCCAGGCCCACGCCAGCCAGGCCGGCCAGCGCAGCGGTGTTGAGGAAGCGGCGCCGCGGCAGCGCGGCTTCGGTGGCGGAAGTGAGAGGCGAGGGTGGGGTCTTGTTGGACATCGGAAGTGTTACCCGGACTGCTTGGAGGTGGATGCAGCAGGGAGCAGATCCGCCCCTCTTTCGTGAGACGGGGCTGCTGTGCGGCAGTCGGGATGATCCCGAGTCCCGGGTTTTCCCTATTGCGGTTCATCAAGGACTGTTCAGTTAGCCCTCGCCGCGCGGCGGGGCGCTCCCTAGAATCCGTCGCACCTCGATCAAGGATCTCAGTCATGAACCACTTGGCCCTCGCACTCGTTCTCTCGGCTGCCGCGACGCTCGCGGCCTGCGGCAAGCCGGAGAGCACGCCGGCTCCCCAACCCGCGGCTCCCGCGACGACGTCCGCACCCGCTGCGGCGCCGGCCGCTGCGCCTGCGCCGACCGCGGCACCCGCGGCCCCCGCGGCCAACGCTGAACTCGGCAAGTCGGTCTACAACAAGACCTGCGCGCTGTGCCACGCGGCCAACGTCGCCGGCGCGCCCAAGCCGGGTGACAAGGCCGACTGGGGCCCGCGCATCGCGCAAGGCAACGACGTCCTCTACAAGCACGCGATCGAGGGCTACACCGGCAGCAAGGGCATGATGCCGGCCAAGGGCGGCAACTCCGGGTTGTCCGACGACGAAGTGAAGGCCGGCGTCGACTACATGGTCGGCCTCTCGCGCTGACCAGGCCATGCCAGCGATGACGCCGGCCGATGCCGGCGCCGCGCCGCGCCCGCCGATGGCGGACCGCGGCCGGCGCGCTGTCCTGTGCGCGGGCGCTTGCCTGGCCGGTTGGGCGCTCACGGCACGCGCAAGCGCGCCTGAGCCGCGGCTGCGCGACAGCCGCGCGCTCATGGGCACGCAGGTGGACATCGCCGTGCAAGGCGATGATTCCGGCGTCCTGCGCGCCGCCGCCGACGCGGCCTTCGCGCGCATGGGGGCGCTGGAAGCCGTCATGAGCCACTACGCACCGACCAGCCGGGTGGCGGCGATCAACCTCGCCGCCGGCATCCAGCCCGTGCAGGTACCGCGCGAGCTGCTCCAGGTGTTGCACATGGCCGCCGACGTTTCGCGGCGCAGCAGCGGCGCCTTCGACGCCACTATCGGCTCGGTCGGCCGCTGGCACTTCGACCCGCAGTCGCCGCGCCGGCCGACCGACGCCTACATCCGCGAGCACCTGGACGCGGTCGACTGGCGCCAACTGGTGCTGGACGACCGGGCCGGCACGGCGTACCTGCGCCGGCGTGGCATGCGGCTGGACCTCGGCGGCATCGCCAAGCTCTACATCCTGCGCGAAGGGCTGGCCACGCTGCGTGCGCACGGCGTGCACACGGCGCTGGTCAACGGCGGCGGCGACGTGGTCGCGATGGCGGCGCCCGGCGCAAGCCCCTGGCGGGTCGGCATCCGCGACCCGCGCGCACCTGCGCAGCTGCTCGCCAGCCTGGAACTGCGCGACGGCTTCGTCGCCTCCTCGGGCGACTACGAGCGCTTCTTCCTGCGCGAGGGCCGGCGTTACCACCATGTGCTGGATCCGCGCACCGGCTATCCCAGCGAGGGACCGCGAGGCGTGACCCTGGTCGGCCGCGAATTGCAAGCCGTCAACGGCCTCGGCGCCGCGGCCATGGTGCTGGGGATGGCGCACGGCCGCGAATTGATCCGTGGCACCGACGGCGTGGAAGGCCTGATCGCATCGGCCACCGGCGAGCTCTGGGTGTCGCCGGCGTTGCGGGATCGCTTGCGCCCCGCCGGCGCGCACGTCGGCTAGCCCTGCGCAGCACCGAGCGCACGCTGCGGGGCGGGCCTCACCATCCGGGTGCGCGCCGCGCACCGGCGCTGGTGCGACACGCACGCCGGCGGTGCGTGCGAGACCCCTTCCTGCACCGCGCAGCGGTGCTCGGCTCTCTGGCATGGCTCCTGCTCTTGCAGTCGGGGACTTCACCCTGACCCAACGGAGAACCATGAAAACGAAAGCCGCCGCACTCTTGTCCGCCCTCGTGTCCGCCGGCGCCGCGCAGGCGCAGGCCCCTGCCGCGCCGCCGGACCACTCCTTCGCCTTCAACATCGGCGCAGTCAGCGATTACCGCTACCGCGGCATCTCGCAAAGCCGGCTGCGGCCGGCGCTGCAAGGCGGCGCCGACTACACCCACAAGAGCGGCGCGTACCTGGGCGCCTGGGCGTCCACCATCCGCTGGATCGAGGATGCCGGCGGCGGGGCCGACCTGGAACTGGACCTGTACGGCGGCTATCGCTTCGGCGCCGGCCCCGTGGGGCTGGACGTGGGCGTGCTGACCTACAACTACCCCGACCACGGGCTGGCGACCAGCCCCGACACGCAGGAGGCCTACGTCGGCGCCAGCTGGGGCCCGGCGACGCTGAAGTACTCGCATGCCTTCAGCAACCTGTTCGGTTTCGCCAACAGCAAGAACAGCTACTACCTCGACCTGTCGGCCAGCTTCGACCTGGGCCAGGGCTGGTCGCTGGTGCCGCACGTCGGCTACCAGAAGGTGAAGAACAACGATCCGTTCTCCTACACCGATTACGCGATCACGGTGAACAAGGACTTCGGCAACGGCCTCGCAGCCAGCGCCGCCTGGGTGGACACCGACAGCAACGGCCTGTACCTCGCGCCCGGCGGCAAGCACCTGGCGCGCGGCGGGCTGGTGCTGGGCGTCAAGTATTCGTTCTGAACTTCGACCTCGTTCATTGCCGCCAGCCGGAGAAAAACCTGCGTGACTCATCTCTTTGGATGAACGTGATCGACAAGCAAAGCAGCCCCCGTAGCTAGCATGCGTTCCTCGAACGGGAGGAGGCTTCTTGAAGGTGCTCGAAAGCGCGCTCGGCGACATGTTCGGCGAGGGAAGTGCGTCCTTCGCCGGCAAGGCGCGTCCGCAAGCGGGCACGCCGATCGCGTACGAGCACTTCATCTGGCTCCTGGGAAGCTTGTGCAGCCGCTACGGCATCCCCTTCGATCCCAGGCTGCTTACGCAGCATTTCCCGCCCCCCTTCACCACCCTCACCTTTCATGAAGCCGGACGCGCGCTGGGTCTGCGCACCGGCGAATGCGCGCTCGACCTGCGCGACACGTCCGCGCTGCCGCTGCCGATCGTGGTCTTCCTCGCATCCGGCAAAGACGAAGCGCTCATCCCGGCGCTGCTGCTCGCTGTGGAAGAGCGGGACCTCGTGCTGTGCCGCGCCGGCGACAGGCTCCCCGAACGGATCCCGCTTCATTCGGCCGGAAAGCAACTCGCGGCTACGGCGCTGCTCGCCACGCACGACCAGGACCGGCCCGCCGGGCAGGACGAAGCGGAGGAGGCGCAGCGTTTCGGCTTTCGCTGGTTCATCCCCGAACTGCTGAAGCACCGCTCCATCTGGCGCGACGTGCTGCTCGCCTCGCTGGCCATCCAACTCGTGGCATTGGCCACGCCGCTGGGCACGCAGGTGATCATCGACAAGGTGGTGGTCCACCAGACGCAATCGACCTTGATCGTTGTCGCCGTCGCGCTGTTCCTGTTCGTGATCTTCACCGGTGTCATGAGCTGGCTGCGCCAGTACCTGGTGCTGCACACGGGGAACCGCATCGACGCGGTGCTGGGCAGCCAGGTGTTCGGCCATCTCCTGCGCCTGCCGCAGCGCTACTTCGAGCAAAGGCCCACCGGCACGCTGGTGGCGCGACTGCAAGGCGTGGAGACGATCCGCGAGTTCGTGACCGGCGCCTCGGTCACCCTGCTGCTAGACCTGCCGTTCCTCGCCATTTTCCTGGCGGTGATGTTCTTCTACTCCTGGCAGCTCTCGTTGCTCGCGCTGGGCTCGCTGGCGCTGATGGTGATCCTGAGCGCCGTGGTCACCCCGGTGTTGCGTGCCCGCCTGCAACGGCAATTCCTGCTCGGCGCGCGCAGCCAGGCGCTCGTCGTCGAATACCTGTCCGGCATGTCCACCGTGAAGGCTCTCCAGATGGAGCAACACGTGGAGCGCCGCTATGCCGACGTGCTGGCGAGCTACCTGGCGGCCGGCTTCGACACACGCAGGACCGGCAATACCTACAACGTAATGGCCCAGGCGCTCGACCAGGCGATGGCACTCGCGATCCTGGTGGCCGGTGCGCTGCTGGTGATGCGCAACGACGGCTTCACCATCGGCATGCTGGTGGCTTTCCAGATGTTCGCCGGCCGCATGAGCTTGCCCGTGCTCAAGCTGGTCGGGCTGTGGCATCAGTTCCAGCAGGCCAGCATCGCTGTACGGCGGCTGGGCGACATCATGGACGTGCCGCAGGAGCCGCATACGCTGGCGCCCAGTCGCGAGAACCAGGGCGAAGGGCAGATCCGGTTCGAGCAACTCGGGTTCCGCCACTCGCCGCTGCACCCCTGGTTGTTCCGGAACCTGAACCTGCACCTCAAGGCCGGGCACCTCACGGTTCTCATGGGTTCTTCCGGCTCCGGCAAGACCACGCTCGGCAAGCTGCTCCTGGGCTTCTACCTGGCGGAGGAAGGGTCCGTACAGGTGGACGGACGGGACGTGCGCCACCTTGCAGCGAACGAGCTGCGGGCGCTGTTCGGCGTGGTGCCGCAGGAGACGCAACTCTTCGCCGGCACTGTCTACGAGAACCTGGCTGTCACGCGGGCGCATGCCAGCTTCGACGAAGTGGTGCAGGCCTGCAAGGCGGCCGAAATCCACGACGTCATCGAGCAGTTGCCCCAAGGCTACCAGACGCAGTTGGGCGAAAACGGCGTCGGCCTCTCGGGCGGGCAGCGCCAGCGCATCGCGATCGCCCGCGCGCTGATCAAGCGGCCGAAGATCCTGCTCTTCGACGAGGCGACTTCGCACCTGGACGCGCCGACCGCAGAATCCTTCGCGCGCACCATCAACCAGCTGAAGGGCCGCATGACCATCCTCTTGATCGCACACCAGATCCCGAAAGGCCTGTTGGTAGACGAGGTCGTAAGCCTGCGACCTCGGCACGCCGCCACGCAGATGGAACTTGCGGCACGGCCGGCGGGGCAGGGGGTGTGATGGTGAACGCCTGCATCATGAAGCGAGCGATGGGTCAGCCTGCTGGGCGTGGCTACTCAGGGCGACGGCTGTTTCTACTCTCGCCGCTCACCTTGATTGCCACCCCGTTTCCTCAGGCGGAGGCTACGAGACCACCATCGTCCGCGCCGCCCTCGTTGCGCGAACTGGTGCAACGTGCGGATGCGATATGCGTAGCAACAGCGTATCGCTACGCGTATCGCAGCGTGGACCTGCTGCGCCTGTCTGAGGAAAACGGGCGTGACTTCGACGAGACCCCAGACAGGCTAAAGCGTGTGCACCGGCCTCTGTGCCTCCCTCGCCGGCTACCGCACGTTCCCAGGTAGTGGTCTTCCTGAAGGAACTCCTCGCAAACGGAGAGAAGACATGAAAGAAGAACTGACGAGGAGGGCGTTGCTGCTGCCAGCATTCGGATTGCTTCTCCTGCCGTCGCGAGGAGCACATGCGCTCCCGCCGCTGTCGCCGTCCCGGCCGTTACGTGATCTGGTCAAGGCGGCGGATGCGGTGTGCATCGCGAAGGCAGAGCGTTACGTCTTCCGCGGCCTCAGCCTGGGGAAGCTTACGAGCGCCGAGGACGGTCGTGACTTCGATGAAGACAGTTCTGCGGGCTACCGCACGCTCGACGTGATCTTGCGGGTGCGCGAATGGTTCTATGGCGCACCCGAGCTGCGCGCGCCTCTGATCCGCGTGAACCAGCCGCTGGGGGGAAAGACCCGCGATCCCGCGCTGATGCACGAGCACCTGTATCTACTTTCGCAAGGCACCCTATACACGGGCCCGACCGGTACCTACCGGGCGCTGGAACCGATTGCCGCGCCTTTGCCCATTGCTCCCCGGACCTTGGTCACCGATCTGCTGAAGGACCTGCAGGCAACCGGAGAAAAGAGATGACCAACAAACAAGCGCTGACAAGGCGTGCACTGCTGGTGCCGGGAGTCGGATTGCTTCTCCTGCAGTCCCGGGGAGCACGCGCGCTGACTCCTCCTCCTCCCCCTCCTCCAACCCTGCGTGACCTGGTCAAGGCAGCGGATGCGGCCTGCGTCGCGAAGGCGGAGCGCTACGTGTACCGCGGCATCGGCTTGGGGCAGCGTGCAGACGACGACTATGGGCGTGACTTTGAGGAAAACGATGCTGCGGGCAACCGCACGCTCGACGTGATCCTGCGAGTACGCGAATGGCTTTATGGTGCGGCCGAGCTGCGCTCGCCAGTAATTCGCGTGACACAGCCGCTGGGAAGCTTGGTTCGCGATCCTGCGTTGATGCAGGAGCACCTGTACCTGCTGTCGCAAGGCAATCTCTATACGGGCCCAACCGGAACCCACCGAGTACTGAGACCGATAGCCAGGCCGTTGCCGATCGCTCCGCGACGCCAGCTCGGCGACTTGCTGAACGAACTGCTAACTACCGGAGAAAAGAAATGACGGAATCCCAAGCCAGAGCGCTGATAGATCCCAACTGGAAGCTGTACGCGTCCGGACGGATCATCACGTATTCGTTTCCTACGGCCCTGCCGGGCGACATCCCGGCAATGAAGCCGGAGGACGAGCTGAAGTTCCTCCAGGTCTTCACTCCTTTTTCGGTAGATCAGGAGGCTGCAGTTCGCAAGGTTTTCGACTGGATTGAGCGCGCGACGACTCTCAAGTTCGCCCCGGCGGCTGTGGGAACGATCAGCGACATCCGGTTCGGTAATACGGTTCAACCCAAGTCCGGCGGCGTGAACATCCGCCATTTTCAGCGGAAGAACGACCCTGGGCAACCGGTCAACGACATCCTGATCGCGTCCAATAACACGGATACCACTCTGGGCGGCTACGGATTCGAAACGTTGATTCACGAGATTGGCCATGCCTTGGGATTGAAGCATCCGCACGAGCCGGGAGACCCTGTGCCAGGAATCGTGGATTCGGGCATAAACCGTGCAGAGGCGACGATGTCCTATGCGAACGCGCCGATCGATGCCTGGAACAGCGCTATCACGCCTTTGGTGCTCGACTTGGTGGCACTTCGCCTCCTGTATGGCGCCAACGAGGCGTATCACACCAGCGATGACACATATGTGCTGGACCCAAACGTCCCGCTGCCAGGACTCGCCGGGTTGGCTGAACACCAAGTCTTCGGCAACCAGCGCCGCGTCATCTGGGACCAGGCTGGAACCGACACGATCAGTGCCTCCGATTACAGCGCCCGGGTGGAGATCGACCTGGAGCCCGGCTCCTTCAGTTCCACCGGATCGACTCGAAACAATCTATCGCTGGCATTCGGCACCCGGATCGAGAACGCCCATGGAGGCCGGGGCAACGACCATCTGCATGGCAACGACGGGGTCAACCAATTGGAAGGCGCTGACGGCGACGACATGCTCCAGGGGGGTGAGGGCAAAGACACGCTCGCGGGCGGGCTCGGCGAGGACACTTACGTCTACGACTCCGGCGATGGCACGGACACGATCTTTGACGAAGGGAAGAACCGCATCGTCTACAACGGCCAGCTGATCTCCGGCGCCTTCGTGCAGGACGGAGGAAGCTACCGCTGGGTCGGCGACACCAACGGGGTCGTCACGATCGATCCCGCTGGAGGCATCAAGCTGGACGATTTCACCACTGTCGTCTTCGGAAACCAGACCTCCGCCGAAACTCTCGATGGCCATTTCGGCCTGATGGTCCGGAGCAGTCCGGCGGCGCCGACCGCTTTCGATCGCGTGATTGTCGGCGATCTCCAGTACACCGCCAGCGGAATCGACGATCTGGGCAACCGGCTGACAACCGCTGTCGCGGCGCCCGGTCTGTCCGACTCCCTCCGCGACAGCATCGGCAACGACAAGATCGACGGCGCGGGCGGCACCGACCTGATCGACGCATTCCGGGGCGGCGACGATTACCTGATCGGCGGCGAAGGCGACGACGTCGTGTCGGGCCGGGACGGCGACGACATCATCACCGGCAATGCCGGTGCCGACGTCCTGCGCGGCGACGACGGGAAGGACGCGATCTATGCCGACGACGTTGCCTCCATCGCCGATGCAATGGCGGCCCAAGCCGCGCCGGCGACCGGACAGCGCGGGGATTTCGTCGACGGCAGCGGCGGCGAGGACCTGATCGTCGGCGGAGCCGGTAACGACGCGCTCAACGGCGGCGACCAGGCGGACCTGATCATCGCCGGCGCAGGCGACGACGAGATCCACGGCGACCTGGTGACCAGCTCCGTGCTGCTCTTTACCTGGTCGGTGACGCGCTCGGTCATCATCGATGCGAACGGCAATGCCTCCTACTTCACGCAATATGGCGACGTTGGATTCGAGCTGCCCACCACCGGATCCGATGACGTCATCTACGGCGGGGCCGGCGCCGACTGGGTCCGTGCCGGCATCGGCGACGACTACGCGGACGGTGGCGCCGGCGAGGACATCCTGTTCGGGCACGAAGACAGCGACGACCTGGTGGGCGGCTCGGAACGGGACGTGCTGGTGGGCGACGGGATCCCCGACGTGGCGGCGCAAGGCGACGACTACCTGGATGGCGGCACGGAGAACGACGACCTGTTCGGCAACGGAGGGGATGACCAGCTGTTTGGCGGAGAAGGCGACGACCTGCTCAACGCGGACAGCGGCTTGACAGGCGCTGGCGAGGACTACCTTGACGGCGGGGGTGGCAAGGACAGGCTGTTCGGCGGTGCACGCGACGATCGACTGCTCGGCGGAGCGGGAGACGACCAGCTGATAGGTGACAGCCTCTCGCGCGTCGGCGATGGAGCGGACTTCCTGGACGGCGGCCAGGGCAACGACGTGCTGATCGGCGAAGGTGGCGCCGACGAGCTGCGTGGCGGCGACAACAACGACTCCATCGCCGGCGATTACGGTGGTGCCGGCGACGACCCGAACGGCGACGGCGACGTGATCGACGGAGGCGCGGGCGATGACCGGCTGTTCGGCCAGGGTGGCTCAGACCTGATCGACGGTGGCGGCGACCGTGACCTGCTCGATGGCGGGGCCGGCAACGACGCGCTGGCCGGCGGCGCGGGCGACGACCAGCTGCAAGGCGGCGCCGACACCGATGCGCTCGACGGGGGCACCGGCTCCGACGTGCTGTTCGGCCAGTGGGGCAACGACACGCTCGCCGGCGGCGATGGCAACGACTTACTACTGGGGGGCCTGGATGACGACACCCTCGACGGCGGATTCGGCGATGACGTCTATTACTACAACCGCTTCGAGGGGAACGACAGCGTCAGCGACTCGGGCGGCTTCGACTGGCTGGTGTTCTCGGACATCCTTCTCAACGAGGTGTCCCTCGGGCTCGGTTCGCTCAAGATCAACGTGCCGGGCGGCGAGATCCACCTGACCGACTTCGATCCGGACAATCCTTTCGCTGCAGGCGGCATCGACGCGTTCCAGTTCGCGGACGGGCAGGTGCTCACCAGGAACCAGCTGATCACCACGCTCGGCATCCAGCTGGCGGCGGCAACGCCGGACGCCGATCTGCTCGAAGGCACCTTCGCCGCCGAAACATTCGAGGCTCTCGCCGGTGACGACGTCGTCATCGCGCGCGGCGGCAATGATGCGCTGTACGGCCAGGAAGGGAACGACCAGCTGGATGCCGGTGCAGGCAACGATTACGTCTCCGGTGGCGCCGGCAACGACCTGCTCGCGGGTGGGCCCGGCAGCGACACGCTGGAAGGCGGCGCCGATGACGACACCTATGTGTTCGCAAGCGGCGACGGCTTCGACACCGCGGCCGACACGCTGGGACAGAATCACATGCGGGTGACCGGCGGTCTCACCGCCGCCGACGTGCGCTTTGCCCGTCTGGGCAACGACCTCACCATCTCCACGCCAGGCGGTCTCGACTGCCTGACCGTGAAGGACTGGTTCACCGCCCCGGCGTTCGTCGACGTGCGCTTCGAAGACGGCACCGTCCTGGATCGGGCAGGGGTCGAGGCGGCGCTGCCCCGCAACCAGGCGCCGGTCGCCGCCGACGATTTCGCCACGGTGACCGAGGACGGGGTCACCGCAGTCTCGGGGGATGTGCTGGCCAACGACGTGGACCCCGAGGGCCGCTCGCTGCGGATCGCCGATCCGGACGACACCAGCACCAGCCTCGGCAGCTTCAGCCTGGCCGCGGACGGTGCCTACACCTACCAGCTGTTCAACGGCGCGGCCTCCGTGCAGGCGCTGGCACAGGGCGAGGCCCGCACCGAGACCTTCGGCTACACGGTGATCGACGATGATCCGAACGGTGCGGCCACCGCCGAGGGCGCGGTGATCGTTACGGTGACGGGTACCAACGACTTGCCGGAGCCGGGTGCCGACAGTGCGGCTACCGCGGAAGATGCCGCAGCGATCGGCGGCAACGTGCTCGCCAACGACGGCGACATCGATGCCGGAACGATCTTGAGCGTCACCCAGGCCGGCGGTCGCGCCGGCACCTACGGCACGCTGCAACTCGATGGCCAGGGGGCCTGGAGCTATGAGCTGGCGAACGACAGCACCGTCGTGCAGCAGCTGGCTGCGGGCCAGTCCGTCCAGGAGCGCTTCATCTTTGGAGTCAGCGACGGGATCGCGGAGGTCGGCGGCGCGCTCACCATCCAGGTGGCCGGCCGCAACGATGCCCCGGTCGTGGCGGCGGTGCTGGCGGACCAGGTGGCAGCAAGCAACTCGTCCTGGTCGTGGCAGATGCCGGCCGGCAGCTTCAGCGACATCGATGAGGGTGACACGCTCCAGTTCAGCGCCACGCTGGCCGACGGCTCGCCGCTGCCTGCCTGGCTGGCCTTCGACGCCGCCACGCAGACCTTCTCCGGCCGCGTGCCGAAGTCGGCGACCGGCAGCATCGCCATCCAGGTGGCCGCGGCGGATCGCGCCGGCGCCCAAGCGGCCGACGTGTTCGATCTGCTATTCGCCGCAGGTGGCGGCGGTGGCGGAGGTGGTGGTAGCCATGGCAACGAAGGCGTCGGCAATGGCGTCGACGGCCCGCCCCCGGGACATGCGAATGGCAGCTTCAACGACGGACCGGGTACCGCGCCGGGTTCGCCCGGTGCGCAAGGCGGCAACGGCTACCGGCCGCCGAGGCGCGAAGACCTTGCACTCGTGGCGATGAGCATCGAGGCGCCGCTTGCGCCCCGGGAATCGCCGACCTTGGGACACGGCAGATCGTGGCAAGCGCGCCAGGCAGCGCACGGCCAAGAGGCGCCCGGCCAGGCCGAGCACGCCAAGCCGTTACAGACGCCACTCGCGCAGCCGGCTGGCGAACTGTCCGTCGACGCGCAGCAAGACTCCAACAAGCTCCCGACAGGCCAAGGTACGCAGGCGCCGCACCGCTGGCTGTCCGGGGAAGCCTGGGCGGAGTTCGCGCAGTCGGCGCCCTCGGGCGCATCGCATGACGCAGCGATTTTCGTGCGCTGGCGCGCCGTCGAAAAAGCCATGGTGGAAGGCGCCGATCCGCTGGCCCTGTTGGCCGACTGGGGCCCGGCCGGCGAAGGAGTGCGCGTGCGCTTGCTCACCGCCGGCCCGGCTGGCGTGGCGCCGGAGGGTGCATTGGCGCAGCAGAGCGGCACCGCACTCGAGCTGTTCAAGGGGCTCGGCACCGGCATCGCACCGCTCGCGTGATGGTGAAGACGCCTGCCGGGATGGCTGCGGCCGATCCGCGCGACTTCGCTCCGGCGCTCTTGCGTCTGCAGGATCGACCGCCTCATCCGATCGGTCGCAAGGTACTGTGGACGGCGATCTGGATGCTGGCGGCGGTGGTGCTGTGGATGCTGATGGGTCGTGTCGACATCGTCGCCGTCGCCGATGGCAAGCTGGTGCCCCGCGGTTACGTCAAGATCGTGCAGCCGACCGAGGCGGGCGTGGTCAAGGAGATCCTCGTTTCGGAAGGCCAAGCGGTCAGGGAAGGGCAAGTGCTGATGCGCATGGACGCGCGCATCAGCCAGGCCGAGGGCGAGGCACTGCAGGCAGACTTCCAGCGCAAGCGCCTGGTGCTGCGCCGCATCGACGCGGAACTCGCGGGGCGGCCGTTCGCGACGCGCCATGACGACCCGCCGGGGCTGGCTTCGGAGATCGGCTCTCAGCATGCCGCGAACCGTGCCGCGCTGGAATCGGCGCTGGCCGAGGAGCACGCGCGGCTGCAGCGAGCGCGCCAGGAACTGGCGGCGGCGGAGCAGGTGCGTGCGAAGTTGCGCGAGATCCTGCCGCACTACAGCGAGCAGGAGAAGGCGTTCGCGCAACTGGGCAGCGAAGGCTTCGCCGGGCCGATCATGGTGGGCGACAAGCGTCGCGAGCGCATCGAGAAGGAGCAGGAACTCAAGGCGCAGGAGCACGTCGTCGCGGCCGCACGCGCCAGCATCGACCAGTCCGGGAAGAAACTGGCCAACATCGAAACGAGCTACCGACGCACCTTGTTCATGGAGAGGGAGGAGGTCGCTGCTGCCATCGACAAGCTCACGCAGGAACTGGCGAAACATGGGCATCGCCACGAGATGCTGGAGTTGCGCGCGCCGCAGGCGGGCATCGTGAAGGAGCTGGGCACGCACACGGCCGGCACGGTGGTGCAACCGGGCACTGTGCTGTTGACCCTCGTGCCCGGCGACCAGGGTCTCGACGCGGAAGTCTGGATCTCCAACGAGGACATCGGCTTCGTGAGCCCCGGCACGCCGGCCAAGCTGAAGCTGGTCGCTTTTCCGTTCCAGAAGTTCGGCATGGTCGAGGGCACCGTGCGGCTGGTGAGTGCCGATGCGACCGACCCTGACGCCGACAAGGCACGGAACGCCGCGCCGCTGGCCTACAGGGCAATCGTCGAATTGAAGCAAGATCACTTGCGCACCGACGGCGACCGGTTGCTGCTCGCTGCCGGCATGCAAGCGCGCGCCGACCTGCTGCTGGGCACGCGCACGCTGGCCGAATACCTGTTGTCGCCGGTGACAAGGGCCTGGCGCGAGGCTGCGCGGGAGCGCTGAGCCTTCTCCTCGCTGCGCATCGGCGCCGCGAGCGCACGCCCGGGTGCATCTTTTCGCGCACACCTGCACCAGGAAGGTGCCAATCGGCAGATTGGCACCCGCTCGCGCACCTCGATGGACGTTCGCCGAGCCGGCGGGACCGGGGCGAACCGGGTGCCGTCTCTTGGCACGGCTCGTGCTTGGAGACTGCACGGCCCTGCCTCTGCCATTGCATGGGCGTCGGGTTCTTCGGCGACGAAAGCGCCGACAACGAGAACGCATCGCCACCCAAGAGGAGCACGCATGAAACTGGTCACCGCCATCATCAAGCCCTTCAAGCTCGACGAGGTGCGAGAAGCACTCTCGGCCATCGGGGTGCAGGGCATCACCGTCACCGAGGTCAAGGGCTTCGGGCGCCAGAAGGGCCACACCGAGCTGTACCGCGGCGCCGAGTACGTGGTCGACTTCCTGCCCAAGGTGAAGATCGAAGCCGCGATCGACGACGAGCTGGTGGAGCGCGCCCTCGAGGCCATCGAGAGCGCGGCTCGCACCGGCAAGATCGGCGACGGCAAGCTGTTCGTCTACGACCTCGAGCAGGTCATCCGCATCCGCACCGGCGAGACCGGCCCCGCGGCGCTCTGAGCCCCGTTTCGATTTCCCAGACCAGAGAGACTGCCATGAGAAAGCTGTTTGCCTGCTTCGTGCTCGCACTGGGCCTGCTGGGCGGATCCGCCGCCGTGCTGGCGCAGGCGCCCGCCACCCCGGCTGCAACCGTCCCCGCTGCCACCAGCGCTGCACCCGCGGCGCAAGCGCCTCCTGCGGCCACGGCCACGGCACCGGCTGCGGCCCCCGTGCCCAAGATCGACTCCGGCGACACCGCCTGGATGCTCACCTCCACCCTGCTGGTCATCCTGATGACGATCCCGGGCCTGGCGCTGTTCTACGGCGGGCTGACGCGCACCAAGAACATGCTGTCGGTGCTGATGCAGGTGTTCGTCGTGTTCTCGCTGATCAGCCTGCTGTGGGCCCTCTACGGCTACAGCTTCGCGTTCTCCGGAGAGGGCCGGTTCTTCGGCGGTGCCGACAAGCTGTTCCTGCGCGGCGTCACGCCCGAGACCTTCGGCGCGCTGGCCACGATTCCCGAGTACGTGTTCATCGCCTTCCAGGGCACGTTCGCGGCGATCACCGTCGCGCTGATCGTGGGCTCGTTCGCCGAACGCATCCGCTTCGCTGCCGTGCTGCTGTTCTCGGCGCTGTGGTTCACGTTCTCCTACGTGCCGATGGCCCACATCGTCTGGGGCGGCGGGCTGCTGGCGCAGGACGGCGCGCTCGACTTCGCCGGCGGCACCGTGGTGCACATCAACGCCGGCGTGGCCGGACTGGTGGGCGCCTGGGTGCTGGGCAAGCGCATCGGCTTCGGCAAGGAGGCCTTCATGCCGCATTCGCTGACGCTGACCATGGTCGGGGCCTCGCTGCTGTGGGTGGGCTGGTTCGGTTTCAACGCCGGCTCGGCCGGGGCGGCCAACGGCAGTGCCGGCCTGGCCTTCATCAACACCGTGCTGGCGACGGCGGCCGCGACGCTCTCGTGGATCACCGGCGAGGCGCTGCACAAGGGCAAGGCCTCGATGCTGGGCGCCGCTTCCGGCGCGGTGGCGGGCCTGGTGGCCGTGACTCCCGCGGCCGGCTTCGTCGGGCCTATGGGCGCGATCGTGATCGGCCTGCTGGCGGGGCTGGTCTGCCTGTGGGGCGTGGGCAGCTTGAAGCGCGCACTGGGCGCGGACGATGCGTTCGACGTGTTCGGCGTGCATGGCGTGGGGGGCATCGTCGGCGCGTTGCTCACCGGCGTGTTCGCTTCGCCCTACCTCGGCGGCACCGGCGGGCTGGCGCCCGACACCTTCGCCATCGCGTCGCAGCTGTGGGTGCAGTTCAAGAGCGTGCTGTTCACCATCGCCTGGTCCGGCGTGGTGGCCTTGGTCGCCTACAAGCTGGTGGACATCGTCATCGGCCTGCGGGTGAGCGAAGAGGAAGAGCGCGAAGGGCTGGACATCACCGCGCATGGCGAAAGCGCCTACAGCCGCTAGCGGTTCAGGTGCAGGCTTGCCCCGCGCCCTACTCCAGCACTGAAAACGTCAACGTTGCGCGGTCGTCGGTGTGGCTCAGTTCGACGTCTTCGGCACGCGCCATCGCCTGCACTTCGGGCCACTGCAGGGCGCGGTAGTTGAGCTGCTGCTCGTACCCCTCGCCTTCGGTGCGCTGCACGCGGAATTCCACGGTCGCCACGTCGTCGCTCGCTTGCGCGCCTATGGTGATCTCGGCAGGACCTTCCAGCGTGTCGGTCAGTGCCAGCAGGCAGGCCGGCAGCAGCATGCGGGCGGCGCTGCGGCCCACCGGCTGCGGCAGGTCCACCAGGTCGGCCCGCAGCGACACGCCGCGGAAGCTGAAGTTGCCGCGCAGCAGCGCGATGCAGTCCTGCACCGCCTGGCCTATCGGCACCGTGGCGCCCGGTTCCGGCGCCATCCACGTGATCACGTCCAGGCAGTCCTGGGCCGCGACCTTGGCCAGGCCGTTGATCTTGGCGACGCTGTCGTGCGCCTGGTGCAGGTCAGGCGCAGGCGCGCGCAGGCGGCGCTCCAGCAACTCGGTCACCATGCCGATCGGCTGCAGGTGGGCCACCATCTGGTGCCGGATCGAGAAAGCCAGCCGGCGCAACAGCGCGTAGCGCGCAGCTTCCACCCTCATCAGGTTGTCTTGCGCGGTGCTTGCAGCGGTAGAGGTCATGTCGTTCAAGAGCCGACCATGGTACCGGCTTCGGCCGCCCGCGTGGGGCGGCACGCCGCACAATGCACGTTGGCAAGGACACGTGCATGACCACTTGGCAAACCGTGGCTCAGCAGGCCGACCAGCTCGGCGAGTCGCCGTTCTGGCATCCCGCCGAGCAGCGCCTGTACTGGATCGACATCCCGGGGCGCCAGCTGCGCCGCACCGGGGCGGACGCGGGCCGCGTCGAGAGCTGGCCGATGCCGCAGGAGCCGGGCTGCATCGCGCCGGCGCGCAGCGGCGGCTGGGTCATCGCGCTGCGCGACGGCATCTATCGTGCGCGCGACTGGGGCGGCCCGCTGGCGCTGTTGCAGCGCTTCGGCTACGACCCGGTAACCACCCGCTTCAACGACGGCAAGGCCGACCCGCTCGGCCGC
This sequence comes from Acidovorax sp., assembly GCA_036675905.1. Lineage (GTDB taxonomy): Bacteria > Pseudomonadota > Gammaproteobacteria > Burkholderiales > Burkholderiaceae_C > Ramlibacter. The sequence continues at coordinate 49,592 of JAKFEA010000319.1, forward strand.
TTCTGGGCCGGCACCCTGTTCGAGCCGAAGACGCAGGCCGCCGGCGAGCTGTTCAGCCTGGACTGCCGGCCCGACAACGGCGCCGGCGGAGCGCCGCTGGCCGAGCGCAAGGCAGGCGGCCTGGTCACGGCCAATGGGCTGGCCTGGTCGCCGGCGGGTGACACGGTCTACTGGGCCGACACGCAAGGCCACTGCATCCGCGCCTGGGACTGGGACGCACGCAGCAACGGGATGGCCAACGAGCGCGTGTTCCACGAATTCGATCCCAAGCCACCTGGCTGGCAGCCCGGCCAACCCGGTTACGGCGGCCGCCCCGACGGCGCAGCGGTCGATGTGCAAGGCCACTACTGGTGCGCGATGTTCGAGGGCGGTCGCATCGTGCGACTCTCGCCCGCCGGCGAGATCGTCGACAGCCTCGCAACACCCATGCTCTGCCCCACCATGCCCTGCTTCGGCGGCCCCGACTTGCGCACGCTATTCGTCACCAGTGCCGGCAACCGCGGCGAGCAGGAGCTGGCGACGCACCCGCTTTCCGGCCACGTGGTCTGCAACCGCATGGACACGCCCGGCCTGCCCGTCAATTTCTTCATCGACTGACGCCGAAAAGTTCAAGCCGGCCCATTTCGGGTGATGGACCCGTGCCGCTTACCATCGCAGTCCATGGAGGAGGCGCTTTCCCACTGCATGGCGCGCATCCGCGATGCCGCGGCCGCGGGCGCGCCGCTGCGCATCCGCGGCGGCGGCAGCAAGGATTTCTTCGGTGAACCCGCGCAGGGCGAGTTGCTGGACACGCGCGGGCTGGCCGGCATCCGCAGCTACGAGCCGAGCGAACTGGTGGTCACCGTCGGCGCGGGCACGCCGCTGGCGCAGCTGGAGGCCACGCTGGCCGAGCAGGGCCAGTGCCTGGCGTTCGAGCCGCCGCACTTCGGTGGCGACGCCACCGTCGGCGGCATGGTGGCCGCGGGACTCTCGGGACCTTCGCGCGCGAGCGTCGGGGCCGTGCGCGACTTCATCCTCGGCCTGTCCATCGTCAATGGGCAGGGTGAACTGCTCAGCTTCGGCGGCCAGGTGATGAAGAACGTGGCCGGCTACGACGTGTCGCGGCTGATGGCCGGCGCGCTGGGTACGCTGGGCCTGATCGTGGAGGTCAGCCTCAAGGTACTGCCGCGCGCGCCGGCCGAAGCCACCTTGAAATTCGAGTTGCCGCAAGACGAAGCCCTGCGCCGGCTGAACGCCTGGGGCGGGCAGCCACTGCCGCTCAACGCCAGCTGCTGGGTCCAGGATGCCGGCGTGCCCACGCTGTACCTGCGTCTGCGCGGCGCCCAGGCTGCGGTCGAGGCTGCGTGCCGCTCGCTGGGCGGGGAGCGCCAGGACAACGCGCTCGTGCCAGGCGACTGGCTGCTGTGCCGCGACCAGCGCCTGCCCTGGTTCGGCGATCGAGTCGGCCAGGACCTGTGGCGCCTGTCGGTGCCGCAAACGGCGCCGGTGCTGGACCTGCCGGAAGCGCCGCTGGTCGAATGGCACGGCGGCCAGCGCTGGGTGGCAGCGGAGCCGGGCGACGGCGAGCGCCTGCGCCGGATCGCGCAAGCCGCCGGTGGCCATGCGACCCTGTTCCGTGCCAGCGCTGGCAGCGCCGGCGTGCCGCGCTTGCACCCGCTGCAGCCGCCGCTCGATCGCATCCACCGCGAATTGAAGAAATCATTCGACCCGGCCGGCATCCTCAACCCCGGCCGCCTGTACCCTGGCTGAAATGTCGACCCCCACGTTTGCGGCTTCGCCGCTGCACTGCCCCCCGAGGGGGCCCAGGCCTCCTAGGGGCGGCCCGTCGGAGGCCTGAGTCGTGCAGACCCACCTGTCCCCCGAATTCGCCGGCACGCCCGAGGGCGCCGAAGCCGAAGCCATCCTGCGCAAGTGCGTGCACTGCGGCTTTTGCCTCGCCACCTGCCCGACCTACCAATTGCTGGGCGACGAGCTCGACAGCCCACGTGGCCGCATCTACCTGATCAAGCAGGTGCTGGAAGGCGGGCAGCCGACCGAAAAGACCCGGCTTCATCTGGATCGCTGCCTGACCTGCCGCAACTGCGAGAGCACCTGCCCGAGCGGCGTGCAGTACGGGCACTTGGTGGACATCGGCCGCCGCATCGTCGAGGACAAGGTGCCGCGCCGTGGCAGCGACAAGGCCTTGCGCTGGACCCTCAAGGAAGGCCTGACCTCGCCCGCGTTCGGCCCGGCCATGAAGCTGGGGCAGGCGGTGCGTGGCCTGCTGCCTGGCGCGCTGAAGGACAAGGTGCCGACGCCGCGCCCCGCCGGCGCCTGGCCCACGCGCCAGCACGCGCGCAAGGTGCTGCTGCTGGCCGGCTGCGTGCAACCCTCGATGGCGCCCAACATCAACAGTGCCACCGCACGGGTGCTCGATGCCGCCGGCATCCAGGGCGTGATCGCGCCGGAGGCCGGCTGCTGCGGCGCGGTGAAGTTCCACCTGAACGACCAGGCCGGCGGGCTGGACCAGATGCGCCGCAACGTCGATGCGTGGTGGCCGTCCGTGGAGCGCGGCGAGGTCGAGGCGATCGTGATGAACGCGTCGGGCTGCGGCGTGACCGTGCGCGAGTACGCCCATCACCTGCGGCTGGACCCCACCTATGCCGACAAGGCGCGACGCATCAGCGAACTCACGCGTGACCTGAGTGAACTGCTGCCCGAACTGGTGCCGGCACTGCAAGACAGCGTGCGCGCGCCGCAGGGCGTGCTGGCGTACCACCCGCCCTGCACACTGCAGCACGGCCAGCAGCTGCGCGGCGGCGTCGAGTCCGGCCTGCGGCAACTGGGCTTCGACGTGCGCCTGCCGCTGAACGAATCGCACCTGTGCTGCGGCTCCGCCGGCACTTACTCGGTGCTGCACCCGGAGATGGCCAAGCAACTGCGCGACCGCAAGCTCGGCCACCTCGATGCGCTGCAGCCGGCGCTGGTGATCTCCGCCAACATCGGCTGCATCACCCACCTGCAAAGCGGCACCGGCCTGCCGGTGCGCCACTGGATCGAAGTGCTCGACGAAGCCCTAGAGAACTGAAAGGCAGTGGAAGGCCGGCAGCCATGCCCGACTGTCGCACGCGCCCGGCTCAGCTCGGCCGGTTACGCCGCGCCGCGGAAGGCGCGTTCGCCTCTCGGCCTCAAGCGGCGAGGGCCGCTTCCACGTCCTTGGCCAGCGACTCGGGCGTCTCCTGCGGCGCGTAGCGCTTGATGACCTGCCCGTCCTTGCCGACCAGGAACTTGGTGAAGTTCCACTTGATGGCCTCGCTGCCCAGCAGTCCGGGCGCCTCCGCCGTCAGCCACTTGAACAGCGGGTCCGCGCCGGCGCCGTTGACGTCGATCCGGGCCATCATCGGGAAGTCCACGCCGTAGTTGCGCTGGCAGAACCCCGCGATCTCCTCATTGCTGCCCGGATCCTGCGCGCCGAACTGGTTGCAGGGGAATCCCAGCACCGCCAGTCCGCGCGGGCCGTACTGCTCGTGCAGCTGCTGCAGCCCGCCGAACTGCGGCGTGAAGCCGCAGGCACTGGCGGTGTTGACGATCAGGAGCGGCCGGCCCTGGAACTGCTTCAGCGACACGGGCTTGCCGTCGATCGAAGTGGCCTGGAAGTCGTAGGCAGTGGTCATGCGGCCGATTGTGCGGCGGCTGCGCGTTCCTCGCCGGGCGCGGCCCAGGCCGACCATGCTGCCGCCGCGACCACCAGCGCCCCGCCCACCCAGGTGCGCTCGCTCAGCTCGGCAGCGCCGGCCAGCACCGACGACACGCTGGCGAACAGCACCTCCGACAGCATCACCAGCGCCGTGGTCTGGGCGGCAAGGCGGGCCGCCCCGTACTGCAGCGCCGAGTTGCCCAGCAGGAAGGCCAGCCCCAGCAAGCCTGCGACGAGCAGCGCGCCCGGCGGCAGCGCGACCGGCGCCGGCACCAGGCCCTGCCCCATCGCCAGGGTGCCGACCGCCGTGGCCGCGAGGGTGCCGCCGATGAACATGGCGACGACGCGCGTGGCCGGCGGCGTGCGGTGCAGCCGCCGCAGCAGGATGTTGGTCAGCGCGAAGCTGAAGCCGCCCAGCAAGGCCAGCCCGTCGGCCAGCGACTCCGGCAGCGGCCAGGGCGCCTCGGGTGACTTCAGAATCACCAGCACGCCGGCCAGCGCCAGTGCCAATCGCAGCAGCGCCGCCGCCGTCGGACGCTCGCCCAGCAGCGGCCAGGCCAGCAGCACGCTCCAGGCCGGCATCAAATAGAACAGCAGCACCACGCGGACCACGTCGCCCACCGTCACCGCCCAGTTGAACCCGACGTTGGTCAGGCCGGCCGCGGCCATCAGCAACAGGATCTCCGGGTGCCCGGCGAGACCGCGCCAGGCCTTCGGATGCAGGATCGCGAGCGCGGCGAGCACCGCCAGGTAGACGCCGGCCGTGGCCCACAGCGGGTGCAGGCCATGCGATTGCAGTTCGCGCAGCGGCCACCAGGACACGCCCCAGACGAAGGCGTTGACCACCAGGGCCAGCACCGCCGCCGCGCGGCCGGTCTCAGTGGGGGCCATCGGGGTTGTCGTGCCGCGCGATCGCCAGCAGGTGGTCGAGTTCTTCCTTGTGGTGCTTCTGGTTCCAGGCATGCCAGCGCTGGATCAGCCACATGATGCTGGCCACCGCGACGCCGAACACCGTGATCGCGCCGAACGCCGACAGGCCCAGGCCGGCCGACAGGCTGTAGAACGCGCCCAGCCCCAGGATGCAGGCCTGCTCGTTGAAGTTCTGCACCGCGATCGAGCGGCCGGCGCCCATCAGGTTGTGGCCGCGGTGCTGCAGCAACGCGTTCATGGGCACCACCAGGAAGCCGCCCAGCCCGCCCAGCAGGATCAGGAAGGGCGCGGCGACCCAGACGTTGCCGATGTAATTCATCAGGATGACCAGCACCCCCATCGCGATGCCCAGCGGCATCACGCTGGTGGCCATGTCCAGCCGCATGCGCATGGAAGCAACCACCGCGCCCACCGCGGTGCCCAGCGCCACCACCCCGCTGAGGGTGGACGCCTGTGTGGTGCTGTAGCCCAGGGCGGCGGCGCTCCAGGCCAGGATGATGTAGCGCAGGTTGCCCGACACGCCCCAGAACAGCGTGGTGGTGGCCAGCGAGATCTGCCCCAGCTTGTCGCGCCACAGGCGCGAATTGCAGTTCCAGAAGTCCGGCACCAGCTCCAGCACGTTCCTGGGCATCGGGCGCATCTCCACGCCGGTGTGCGGGATGCGCAGGTTGAACCAGGCGGCGATCGCGTACACGAAGATCAACACGAAGATCGCCGCTTCGGGGCCGGTGTCGATGCCGGTCTCCAGCAGCGGGAAGTCGAACGACAGCATGCGGCTGGCGATCGCCTGCCCCACCAGCTGGCCGCCCAGCAGGATGCCCAGGATGATGGACGCGATGGTCAGGCCCTCGATCCAGCCGTTGGCCTTGACCAGTTGCGAGGGCGGCAGCAGCTCGGTGAGGATGCCGTACTTGGCCGGCGAGTAGGCTGCCGCGCCCAGGCCCACGATCGCGTACGACAGCAGCGGGTGGGTGCCGAACAGCATCATCAGGCAGCCCACGACCTTGATCGCGTTGCTGATGAACATGACCCAGCCCTTGGGCAAGGCATCGGCAAAGGCCCCAACGAACGGCGCCAGCACGACGTAGAAGAGCGCGAACATCGGCACCAGCGCGGCGCGCTGCCATTCGGCAGCGCCCGAGGTGATGAGGAGTTCCACCGCGGCCACGAACAATGCGTTGTCCGCCAGCGACGAGAAGAACTGCGCCGCCATGATGGTGTAGAAGCCGCGCTTCATTCGTTTGGGCTCTTCGGCCTTCAGCGGGCCTGTGCAGATGGGGGCTGCGCTCTTTCGGGAACGGTGGGTTATATCACGCGAGGTAATGACAAAATCCTCAGCTCCGTCGTGTCCGCGCCGCTGCCGAATGCCCCGCACCATCCTTGCCACCATCCACACCGATGCCTTGCGGCACAACCTGGCGCGCATGCGCCGCGCCGCACCCGATGCGCGCGTCTGGGCGGTGGTCAAGGCCAACGCCTACGGCCACGGCATCGAGCGCGTGTACGAAGCACTGCGCGGCGCCGACGGCTTCGCGCTGCTGGACCTGCAGGAGGCCGAGCGCGTGCGCGCGCTGGGCTGGCGCGGGCCCATCCTGCTGCTCGAAGGCGCATTCGAGCCGCGCGACCTGGAGCCGTGCTCGCGCCTGGGCCTGTGGCATGTGGTGCACTGCGAGCAGCAGATCGACTGGCTGGCCGCGCACAAGACCCAGCAGCCGCACCGCGTGTTCCTCAAGCTCAATTCGGGCATGAATCGCCTGGGCTTTGCGCCGGCATCGTTTCGCGCCGCCTACGTGCGCCTGCAGGCGCTGCCGCAAGTCGACGAGATTTCCTTCGTCACGCATTTCTCCGATGCCGACGGCGAGCGCGGCATCGCGCACCAGGCGCGCGCGTTTGCAGAGGCCACGCGCGACTTGCCGGGCGAACGCTCGCTGGCCAACAGTGCCGCAACCTTGCGCCATGCGCAGGATTCCGCGGTGCGCGCCGACTGGATCCGCCCCGGCATCGCGGTCTATGGCAGCGCGCCGGACTTCCCGGAGCACGACATCGCGCACTGGGACCTGCAGCCGACGATGACGCTGGCCAGCCGCCTGATCGGCGTGCAGCAGCTGCAGCCCGGCGACACCGTGGGCTACGGTTCGCGCTTCGTCGCCGATGCGGCCATGCGCGTCGGCGTCGTGGCGTGCGGCTATGCCGACGGCTACCCGCGCCACTGCGACACCGGCACGCCGGTGCTGGTCGATGGCGTGCGATCGCGGCTGGTCGGGCGGGTGAGCATGGACATGCTGGCGGTGGACCTGACGCCGGTGGCGCAGGCCGGCTTCGGCAGCGAGGTCACGCTGTGGGGCCGGGCGTCGAATGGCGCCGTGCTGCCGATCGACGAGGTGGCGCAGGCGGCGGGCACGCTTGGCTACGAGCTGATGTGCGCCGTGGCGCCGCGGGTGCCGGTGGCGGTGGATTGACCCGCTAGCGCTTGCGCATTCCCAGCGCCATCACGGCGCCGACCACGATCAGCGCGCCGGCCACCTGCACCGGCGAGATCGACTGGCTCAGGATCAGCCAGCCCAGCACGAGCGCGAACACCGGCTCCACGTTCATGATCGCGGAGTTGCCCACCACGCCCAGCCGCGGCAGCACGGTGAACATGATGGTGAAGGCGGTGCCGTACAGGAAGGTGAGGACGGCCAGCCCGGCCCAGCCGGGCGGCGCCTGCGGCAGCTGGAAGCCGCCTTGCAGCCCCACGCTGGCCAGAGCCACCAGCGAGGCCATCGCCATGGTGGTGGCGGTGCGCACGCGGCCGTCGACATCGCCGGCTTCGTGCTGCGTCAGCACCAGCGCCAGCCCGAAGGTGGCCGCCGCCGCCAGCGCGAAGGCCACCCCCGCGCCGATTTCCTTCCATTGGCCGGCGGCGCCCAGTCCGGAGGCGGCGCCGAACACGTCCAGCGCCAGTGCCAGCCCGAACAGGATCACCGGCATCGCGAACAGCATCGCGCGCTCGGGCTTGTGCCGGTACACGATCGCCGCCCAGACGGCAGTCCAGATCGGATAGGTGTTGAAGGCCAGCAGCGCCAGCGCCACCGGCAGGCGCGCCACCGAGGAGTAGAGGAACAGGCTCTGCACGCCCACCAGCAGCCCGATCACCGGCAGGAAGCGCTTGTGCCGGGCGTTGAAGTGCACCGGCACCCGCTGCCAGGCCAGCAGGGCGACGATCACGATCGCGGTGGTGGTGCTGCGGAACACCACCGCCGTCGCCACATCGGTGCCGTGATTGAAGGCGATGCGCGCCGCGATGTGGTTGCCGCCCATCATCAGGGCGATCAGCAGCAGGGTCGCGAAAGCGGCGCCGGTGAGGGCGCGCGGGGCGGGGATGGCGGACATCCCGCCGAGCTTAATAGAGCCCGTGCACGCGGCCGTGCAATCGCGCCAGCCCCAACAGCACGTCGGTGTAGGGAGTCGGCACGCCGGTCAGCTCGCCCAGTTCCTTGACGACCGTCACGAGTGCGTCCAGCTCCACCGGCTTGCCGGATTCCACGTCCTGCAGCATCGAGGGTTTGAAACGCCCGAGCTTGCGGGTGACCTGGTGCCGATCTTCCGGCAGCTGCGCGATCGGGATGCCGATGCGGGCGCCGATCTCGCGCGTCTCCAGCATCACCTGGGAGACGAAGTTGCGCACCAGCTCGTCGTCGAGCACCCGATCGGTGGTGGCGCCGGTGAAGGCGCAGATCGGGTTGATGGTCATGTTGCCCCACAGCTTGTACCAGGCGTCTTTCTGGATCTGCTGCGAGACCTCGATCTCGAAGCCGGCGCGCGCGAGCAGGTCGGCCAGTTCGGACAAGCGCGGCGTCGAACCGCCGGCCGGCTCGCCGACGATCAGCTTGTTGCCGGAGTGGTGCTGCACCAGCCCGGGCGCCGGCACCGAGCAGCTGGCGTGCACCACGCAGCCGACGATGTGGCGTGCCGGGATGGCGGCGGCGATCCGGCCCTCCGGATCCACGGCCTTCAGGCGCAAGCCGGCGTAGCGCCCGCCGAAGCCTTCGAAGAACCACCAGGGAACGCCGTTCATGGCCGTCAGAACGACGGTCTGCGGACCGATCAGCGGGCCGATCGCCGCCGCGACGTCGGCCATCGCCGGCGCCTTGACGGCGACCACGACCAGGTCCTGCACGCCCAGTTCCGCCGGCGAGGCGCTGGAGCGCACCGGCGCCGAAACGGTCTCGCCTTTTTCCTGCAGGCGCAACCCATGCAGCTGCAAGGCCTCGAGCGTCGCGCCGCGCGCGACCACGCTCACTTCACAGCCGGAGCGGGCCAGCCGGGTGCCGATCCAGCCGCCGATGGCGCCGGCGCCGTAGATGCAGACCTTCATCGTGCCGCGCGCCTCACTGCTTGTAGGAATCGTCGATGCGGTCGACGCGCCGCACCAGTGCGTCGAACACGTCCTGGCCGGCGCCGAACTTCTGGTCCCACTGGAACGAATCGGCTGCGGTCTGCGCCGCCACGTGTTCCGGCACCGTGAGCGCAGGACCGAGCGCGGCCTGCGCGACCTGCACCTCGCAAGCGCGCTGCAGCGTCCACAGCCGCACGAACGCCAGCGGCAGGGTGCGGCCCCAGGACAGCAGGCCGTGGTTGCGCAGGATCACCGCCGGCTTGTCGCCGATGTTCTTCAGGAGGCGCGGCGTTTCGTCGGCACGGATGGTGATGCCCTCGAAGTCGTGGTACGCGACCAGGTCGTGCAGCTGCGAGGAATAGAAGTTGTTCTGCGCCAGCCCGCTGGCGGTGCAGGCGACCGCCAGCCCCGCCGTGGTGTGGGTGTGCATCACGCAGTGCGCCTGCCCGATCCTCTCGTGGATCGCCGAGTGCACGGTGAAGCCGGCCGGGTTGACCGGCCAGGGGTTCTGGTCCAGCTTGTTGCCCTGCACGTCGATCTTGAGCAGGTTGCTGGCCGTGACCTCGCTGTAGTGCAGGCCGAAGGGATTGATCAGGAACTGCTTGGCGCCGCCGGTCACGCTGTCGGGCAGCCGCACCGTGATGTGGTTGTAGATCATCTCGGTCCAGCCGAGCAGGTCGAACACCCGGTAGCAGGCGGCCAGCTGCAGGCGGGCGGCCCATTCGTCGGGGTGCATGGCAGAAGAGGGCTTGAGGACGGCGTTCACGATCGTGTCTCCTTGCGGGCTCAATAGGTGCTGCCGCGGGTCGGCTGCGCGGGCGCCGGCACCGTCGACTTGAAGCTGGCCGCCAGTGCCGACGTGGCGCGGGCCAGCAGGTTGGTGTCCAGCCCCACGGCGACGAAGGTGGCGCCCAGCTCCAGGTAGTGGCGGGCCAGCGCCTCGTCGGTGGTCAGGATGCCGGCTGCCTTGCCGGCCCGCACGATGCGGGCTATCGCATCGTCGATCGCAGCCAGCACTTCGGGGTGGCCGGGCTGCCCGACATGGCCCATGGCCGCCGACAGGTCGGCCGGGCCTATGAACACGCCGTCCACGCCTTCGGTGGCGGCGATCGCGTCGAGGTTTTCCAGCGCCACGCGGCTTTCGGCCTGCAGCAGCAGGCAGACCTGCTCGTTGGCCTCGCCTGCATACCGGCTGCACCGGCCCCAGCGCGAGGCGCGCGCGCCGGCCATGCCGCGGATGCCGAACGGCGGGTAACGCACGGCACGCACGATGTCGGCAGCCTGCTGCGCCGTGTCGACCATGGGCACCAGCAGCGTCTGCAAGCCGAGGTCCAGGTACTGCTTGATCACCGCGGTGCCGACCTCGCCATGGCCGACCGGCACCCGCGCGATGGCGTGCGAGTCCGGGTAGCCGGCGATCACCTGGGCCTGCTGCAGGATGCTGCGCAGGTCGTTGGGCGAATGCTCGCCGTCGATCAGCAGCCAGTCGAAGCCGGCGCCGGCGCAGATCTCGGCCGAGTACGCGTCGGCCAGGCCCAGCCAGAGTCCGATTTGCGGGCGCTTGGCGGCGAGGGCCTGCTTGAAGGGGTTGACGGGTGTTTGCATGGCAAGCTCAGGTGAAACGGAACTGGAAGCGGCCGAGCGGGCCGTAGTCGGCGTCGAACACGTCGCCCTTCCTGGCCGGCACCGGCCGCGTGAACGAACCGGCCAGCACGATCTCGCCGGCCTGCAGGCATTCTCCCCAGGGCGCCAGCTTCATCGCCAGCCAGGCCACGCCGATAGCGGGGTTCCCCTGCACGCCGGCGGCCAGGCCGGTCTCTTCCACCGTGCCGTTCTGGCGCAGGATGGCGCCGCACCAGGGCAGGTCGACCTCGCGCGGATGCACGCGGCGGCCGCCCAGCACGATGCCGGCGTTGGCGGCGTTGTCGCTGATGGTGTCCTGCACCTTGCGCATGACCTTGGTGTGGCGGTCGAACTGCTCGATGCGGGCGTCGATGATCTCGATGGCGGGGGTGACGTAGTCGGTGGCTTCGATCACGTCGTCGACCGTGATCCTGTCGCCTTCCAGCTTGCGCTTGAGGACGAAGGCCAGCTCCACTTCCACCCGCGGCGCAATGAAGCGCTCGGTCGGGATGTCGCCCGGCTGGAACAGCATGTCATCCAGCAGCGTGCCGTAGTCGGGCTCGTCGATCTGGCTGGATTGCTGCATGGCGCGCGAGGTCAGGCCGATCTTGTGGCCGATGGCCTTGCGGCCTTCGGCGCACTTCAGCGCCACCCAGGCCCGCGAGACCGCGTAGCCGTCCTCCAGCGTCATGCCGGGGAAGCGTTTGGAGAAGTGTTCGAGCTGCACGCGGGTCTGTTCGCTCCGATGCAGTTCCGAAGCGAGTTGGGAGATCAGGTCCTGGCCAAGCATGGATTCATCTGTTGAAGTAAGGATGCAGCGTGCTGTGCTTGCCGTCGTAGACCTGACCGGGGCTTTCGTCCACCTGCACCGTCAGGCCGATCAGCCGCTTGCCGAACACCGGCGCCAGGTGCGCCTTGGCGCGCGCCAGCAGCGTGTCGCCCGCCAGCTTCTGCACGGCGGCACTGCGGCCCGCACCCATGCGCAGGTTCAGGTAGACGAAGGCGTAGTCGCCCTGGCCGTCCGCCACCGCGTAGTGCGCCGCCGGATACGCCAGCACCCGCGTGCCGCCGGTCGGAAAGACTTGGTTGCCGGCCTCGTCCTTGACCTGCAGCATGCCGTCGGCCAGCTCGCGGCACAGCACCGTCATGTCGGTCTCGCCCTCCAGGTTGGGCGTGTACAGGATCACCAGGTGCGGCATGAATGGGGGTCAGATACGCATTTCCGGGATCACAGCCGGCTGCTGATGGCCGAGTAGCCTTCGGCCGACGAAGCCTGCGCCTTCGGAATGGCGGCGCCGGTCTGCGGCGTCACGGGGAAGATGGCGTTGATCTGCCCGGTGCCCGAGGCGCCGAAGTAGGGCGTGACCACTTCCACCTGGCCGTCGTACTCCGACCAGCCCAGCGCACCCAGCAGCATGGCGGTGTCGTGCATGAAGCCTTCGCCGTGGCCCTTGGCGGCGTACTCGGGCAGCATGCCGCAGAAGGCCTTCCACTCGCCGGCTTGCCACATGCGGATCACCTCGCGGTCCAGCTGCTCCAGGAACGGGCTCCAGATCTTGAATCCATATTCGGGCGCGAGCCCGTTCTGGGCGAAGCGGTGCGACAGCGAGCCGCTGGCGAAGATGGCCACCGTGCCGTCGTACTCGTCCTCGATCGCGCGCCGGATCGCCCAGCCCAGGCGCGCGCTGTCGTTCAGGTAGTGCGCCATGCACATGGCCGACACCGACAGCACCTTGAAGTGCTGGTCGGCGTTCATGTAGCGCATCGGCACCAGCGTGCCGTACTCCGGATCCAGCGTGGTGTCGTGGTGGGCCAGCGTCTCCACGCCCCATTCGTTGCACACCTTCGCCAGCAGCTTGCCCAGCCCCGTGTTGCCGGGGAACTCGAACGCCATGTTGCTGATGAAGTGAGGCAGCTCGTTGCTGGTGTACAGCCCCTTGAAGTGCGCGCCGCAGTTGATGTGGTAGTTGGCGTTGACCAGCCAGTGGGTGTCGAACACCACGATGCTGTCCACCCCCAGCTCGCGGCAGCGGCGCCCGATTTCGACGTGGCCGTCGATCGCGTCCTGGCGCGTGCCCTGGCGAGCGCCCGGCAGCTCGCTCAGGTACATCGAGGGGACGTGCGTGATCTTGGCGGCGAGCGCGAGCTTACCCATCGTTCTTGTCTCCCAGGCGCACCGCGTCCTGCGGCGCCGTGTTGACCCGCAGCGAGAACACGTCGGGCCGCGCGTAATGCCCGACCGGATCGAAGTCCATCTGCGCCTGCACGATGACCGACAGGTCGAGCTCCGCCGTCAACAGCGTGTCCTCGTTGTAGACCGGCCCGGAGAGCACCTTGCCGAGCGGGTCGATGATGACGCTGCCGCCCCGCATCAGCACCGTGTCGGGTGCTTCCGGCAACCGGTTGTTCATCCGGTCGGCCGGGAACTGCGAGCGCCGCAGGTGCTGGCAGGCCGACAGCACGAAGCAGCGGCCTTCCATCGCGACGTGGCGCATGGTCGCGGCCCAGCTGTCGCGGTCGTCGGCCGTGGGCGCGCAGTAGATCGCCACGCGCTGCTGGTACATGGCCATGCGCAGCATCGGCATGTAGTTCTCCCAGCAGATCACGGCGCCCAGCTTGCCCCAGGGCGTGTCGACCGCCTTCAGCGTGGAGCCGTCGCCGAAGCCCCAGACCAGGCGCTCCAGCGCGGTCGGCATCAGCTTGCGGTGCTTGCCCAGCACCCCTTCGGGGCCCAGGTACACGACCGTGCAGTACAGCGTGCCGCCGTCTCGCTCGATGATGCCGACCACGCAGTACATGCCGTGCTGCGCGCAGGCCTTCGCCATCTGCGCGATCTCCGGCCCGTCGACCGTCACCGCCGCATCGAAATAGCGCTTGAACTCGGCGCGGCCCTCGGGCGTGCGCGCGCCTATGTAGATGTGGAAGTCGGCCCCTTTCGGGTAGCCACCGATGAAGGCCTCGGGGAACACCAGCAGCTGCACGCCGCGCGCGGCGGCTTCGGCCATCAGCGACAGCGCGCGATCGAGCGTCGCGGGCGTATCGAGCAGCACGGATGCGGTCTGGGCGACCGCGGCGGTGAGTTTCATGGTCAGGCCCCCCAATGCGGGATGTGATGCGAACCCAGGGAAACGGCGATGTTCTTAGGCTCCAGGAACACCTCGTAGCTCCAGGTGCCGCCCTCGCGGCCGGTGCCGGAAGCCTTGGTGCCGCCGAAGGGCTGGCGCAGGTCGCGCACGTTCTGGCTGTTGACGAAACACATGCCGGCTTCGACGGCGGCTGCGACCCGGTGCGCGCGGCCCAGGTTCTCGGTCCAGACGTAGCTGGACAGGCCGTAGGCGATGTCGTTGGCGATGCGGATCGCATCGGCTTCGTCGTCGAACGGGATCAGGCAGGCCACCGGCCCGAAGATCTCGTCCTGCGCGATCTTCATGCGGTTGTCGACGTCGGCGAAGACGGTGGGCGCCACATAGTTGCCCTTCTTCACGCGGTCGGGCACCAGCGGCGCGTCGAGGCCGCCGCACAGCAGGGTGGCGCCCTCTTTCGGTCCAAGTTCGATGTAGCTGCGCACCTTGGCCAGGTGGCCCTGCGAAATCATGGGGCCGATGATGGTCTTGTCATCCAGCGGATCGCCCACCGCTATGCGCCGGGCGCGAGCGGCGAACTTCTGCGCGAAGTCGGCGTAGATCGACTTCTGCACCAGGATGCGGCTGCCGGCGGTGCAGCGCTCGCCATTGTTGGAGAAGATCATGAACACCGCGGCGTCCAGCGCGCGCGCCAGGTCGGCGTCGTCGAAGATCACGAACGGCGACTTGCCGCCCAGCTCCATGCTGAATTTCTTCAGCCCGGCTTCCTTGACGATGCGGTTGCCGGTGGCGGTGGAGCCGGTGAAGGAGATCGCGCGCACGTCGGGGTGGCGCACCAACGGCTCGCCGGCCTGCTTGCCATAGCCGTGCACGATGTTCAGCACACCGGCCGGGATGCCGGCCTCCAGCGCCAGTTCGCCCAGCCGTGCGGCGGTCATCGGCGACAGCTCGCTCATCTTCAGCACCGCGGTGTTGCCGAAGGCCAGGCAGGGCGCGACCTTCCAGGTCGCCGTCATGAACGGCACGTTCCAGGGCGAGATCAGCGCGCAGACGCCGACCGGGTGGAACAGCGTGTAGTTCAGGTGCGTCTCGGTCGGGTAGGTGTGGCCGTCCACCCGCACGCACATTTCGGCGAAGTAGTGGAAGTTGTCGGCGGCACGCGGCACCAGCTGCTTGCCGGTCTGGGCGATCACCTGGCCGGTGTCGTCGGTCTCGGTGCGCGCGATTTCAGGCACGTGCTGGGCGATCAGTTCGCCCAGCTTGCGGATCAGTTTGGCGCGCTGCGGCGCGGGCATGGCCGCCCAAGCGGGGAAGGCGGCCTTGGCCGCCGCGACGGCCGCGTTCACTTCTTCTTGGCCGCCGGCGGCCACTTCGGCCAGCACTTCCTGGGTGGCGGGATTGACGGTCTCGAAGTAATCGCGACTGGCGACGGCCTTGCCGGCTATCAGGTGGTCGATTCTCATGTCGGTCATGCGATGGTGTTCATGAGGGCGCCCAGGCCCTCGATTTCAGTGACGACCACGTCGCCAGGGCGGCAGTCCACCACGCCGTCGGGCGTGCCGGTCAGGATCAGGTCGCCGGGCTGCAGGGTCATGAAACTGGAGAAGTACTCGACCAGGAAGGGCAGGTCGAAGATCATGTCCTTGGTGTTGCCCGACTGCGTGACCTTGCCGTTCACGGTGGTGCGCAGATTCAGCGCCATCGGATGTGGCACGTCGCCGCGGTCGACCAGGAAGGGCCCGAGCGGCGTGGCGCCGTCGCGGTTCTTCACCCGCAGGTTGGGGCGGTACCAGTTCTCCAGGTAGTCGCGGATGGCGTAGTCGTTGGCTACCGTGTAGCCGGCGATGAAGTCCCAGGCGTCGTCTCGCCGCACCTTCTTGGCGGCCTTGCCGATCACCACGGTCAGCTCGCACTCGTAGTGCATGAACTCGACGCCCGCCGGCCTATGGGTGAACTGGCGATGGCCGTTGAGGGCGCGCTCGCCTTTCAGGAACACCAGCGGCTCCTCCGGCGCCTTGAAGGCCAGTTCCTTCGCGTGGTCGGCGTAATTCAGGCCCAGCGCGAGGATGGTGCGCGGGCGAGCAACGGGCTCAAGCGGTGGCAGCCAGGTGACGGATTCGAAGGCCACCAGCTGGCCATCGGCCAGCAGCAGTTGCCCTTCGCGCTCGATCGCCCGCTGTGGAGTGCCCTGGTAAACGACGCGGGCGTGCTTCATGCCGCCTCCGCGATCAGGGTGTTGGACAGGGTGCCGAGCGCGGCCGAGCGCAGCTCGATGCGATCGCCGGCTTTCGCGCGCGGGCGCGAGGCGTCGCAGCCGAGCATCAACGCGTCGCCTTCGCCCAGCGTCATGAACTCGAGGACATCGGCCAGCAGCTGCCGCGGATCGCGCACCAACGCATCGAAGCGCACGGTCTGGCGCAGCTCGCCGTTGACCAGCACCTCGATCTGCACCGAAGCGGGGTCGACCGCGCGCACCTCGGATCCGACGCCGAGGAAGCCGTCCAGGCACTTGAACTTGACCGGTGGCCTGAAGAGGCTGGCGTGCGGGATCGATAGGTCGTTCATCAGCACGCAGCCCTGCACCTGCCCATCGCTGTCGATCACCAGCGCGACGGTGGCGCCGACCTCGACTTCGGCCACGCGTGCCGGCAGTGCGATCGTGGTGCCGTCGGGGCTGAAGGTGTTGGCGGTCTTGACGTACAGCACCGGCGACGTGGGCGGGGCCTTGTAGGGCGCGTCATGCATATGCGGCGCCAGCGCCTCGTACTCGCTGCGCTGGTTCAGCAGCGTGCCGTACACAGTGCCGCTCGGCAACCCGCTCATGTGCAAGCCTCCTGCTTGCGGGCGGCCGCGCCATTGCAGCGCAGCGCATCGCGGTGCGTCACTTCGGGCTGCTCCAGTTCGATCAGTTCGTCCAGCAGGCCATACAGCCGGGACAGCTTGTCCTTGCCCAACTGCTGCTCCATCCAGTGGTAGTGGGCCTCGACCGCCTGCGACAACTGGCCGACCAGCTTGCGCCCGCGCGCGGTGGCCTCGACCACCGTGCGGCGCTGGTCGCCGGGATCGCGCTCGCGCCGGACCAGGCCGTCGCGCTCCATCCGGGCCAGCACGCCGGTGAGGCTGGGGCCGAGGATGAAGGCCTCCCGCGCGACGCGGCCGGTCTCGACCGTGCCGTGCTCGCCGAGCACGCGCAGCACCCGCCACTGCTGGTCGGACAGGCCGTGCTGGCGCAGCCGCGGGCGGTTGTGCGCCATGACGGCTTCGCGCGCCTGCAGCAGCAGCCGGGGCAGGTTGCGGTGGGAGAAGG
>JAKFEA010000320.1:0-2014 GCA_036675905.1 Acidovorax sp.
GGTGCTGCTCGGCCACCGCGACGGCCAGCGTGGCCTCAAACCCCGGTTGCGACCAGCGCAGGGCTTGCAGCGGCAGGTGCGGCAGATGCAGGGCGATCCACAGCATGGCGGGAAAGAACCTTGTTGTTCGCCAGCGGCCGGGCCGAACTCGGCCAGGGCAGGGACAGCATCAACGGCGCGGCCATCGGCGGGCCGCGGCGCTTAAAGATTTCGACCGCGAGCCGGCGATCGGCGTTCGGCGTGCAAGTCAGGCGCAGCGGCGCCGGGCTGCTAAGCATGCGTGCCGCCGCCGGCCGCAGCGCCATCAGCGGCGTGCCGCCGGCCTGTGCGGCCAGGTGCAGGCGGCGCAGGGTGGGACCGGCAACCGGCCCTTGGATCCACCACAGCACTGCGGCACAGCTACCCGCGCGCAATGCCTGTTCGGTGGCCCAGGCGGCATCGACCATCGTGGGCGGGTCGATGCAGACGAGGTGCGGCAGCGACAGCCTGAGCCCCTGCAACGCCGCCACGCAAGGCAGGCCCGGTGGCGCCACCCAGACCAGTTCACGAGGGCCGAGTTCGCGGCACCCCAGAGCCTGCAGCCAGGGTGCGAGCAAGCTCAGCTCCCCGCTGGCCGATGCTGGCAGCAACAGTTCGCTCAGGCCAACCAGGGGCCAGCCGCCGCCTGGCAGTTCGGCATCGAGTGCAGGCCATCCGGTGGAGGCCGTGGGCGTGCCGGTGTGCGCCAACGCGCCGGCCTGCCACAGCGCCAAGCCGAGGCGGGGAGCCAGGTCAGCCAGCGCCCGCGCCGATGCCTGCCGCCGGGTGACGACACAGAAAGAGGGGACCGCGGAGGACAGCATGGCAAAGGCGAAGCGGGAGGGGTGCTGTATATAAACACAGTATCGCAGGTTGGAGCAGCCTCACGCGGTTTGCGGGTTCGTCCCGTCTGGCAAGGGCGCAGGCGCCGGCGCAGGCTCGGGGCTTGTCCATGCGCAGGCAAGCCTTCCCGAAACGCCGACGCCTGGTCCATTTCGTTCATTCGCACCCAAGGAGACTTCCATGAGTTCGCCCGATACCTGCTGCGGCCTCGTGCCCTACTTCAAGGTCGCCCCCGGCAAGCTGCCCGAGTTCAAGGCGCTCGTCGCCCGCTTCACCGAGCAGACGCGCAAGGAGCCCAAGTGCATGTACTACGGCTTCAGCTTCGACGGCGACATGGCGCGCTGCCGCGAGGGCTACGACGATGCGGCGGGCCTGCTGGCGCACCTGGACAACGTCGGCCCGATCCTGCAGGAGGCCTTGAAGATCGCCGAGATCACGCGGCTCGAGGTGCACGGCCCGGCCGCCGAGATCGACAAGCTGCGCGAGCCGATGGCCGCACTCGGGCCGCAGTTCTACGTGCTGGAGCCGGGCGGGTTCAGGCGCTGACGGCCGGCGCGTTCCGCAAAGAAGAAGGGGCCTCGCGGCCCCTTCGTTCTCGATTCCCGGCTGGACCCCTCAGAGCACTTCGGAGGCGTAGTCGGCCAGCCGCGAACGCTCGCCGCGCGCCAGCATCACGTGCCCGCTGTGCGGCCAGCCCTTGAAGCGATCAACCGCATAGGTCAGGCCCGAGCTGCCTTCGGTGAGGTAGGGCGTGTCGATCTGCGCCAGGTTGCCCAGGCAGACGATCTTGGTGCCGGGGCCGGCGCGGGTGATCAGCGTCTTCATCTGCTTGGGCGTGAGGTTCTGCGCCTCGTCGATGATCACGTACTTGTTGAGGAAGGTGCGCCCGCGCATGAAGTTCAAGCTCTTGATCTTGATCTTCGAGCGCACCAAATCGTTGGTGGCCGCGCGGCCCCATTCGCCGGCGCCGCTGTCGTTCTTGGCGAGCACCTCGAGGTTGTCGTCCAGGGCGCCCATCCACGGGCCCATTTTTTCTTCCTCGGTGCCCGGCAGGAAGCCGATGTCCTCGCCGACGGGCACCGTCACGCGCGTGACGATGATTTCGCTGTAGCGGCGCTCGTCCATCACCTGCGACAGGCCCCCGGCCAGGGTC
>JAKFEA010000321.1:0-5090 GCA_036675905.1 Acidovorax sp.
GCGGGATCCTCGGAGTCGACCACCTGCTTCGCCCAGGCCTGCAGCCGCGAGGTGTCGGCCCGCAGCACCTCCTGCTTGACCGCCAGGATCTGCGCCGGGTGCATCGAGAAGCTGCGCAGGCCGAGGCCCAGCAGCAGGCGGGTGAACTGCGTGTCGCCCGCCATCTCGCCGCACACACTGACGCCCTTGCCCTGCCGCAGGCATTCGGCGATGGTGTCCGCCACCAGCCGCAGCACCGCCGGATGGCAGGGGTCGTACAGGTGCGCGACCGATTCGTCGGCCCGGTCGATCGCCAGCGTGTACTGGATCAGGTCGTTGGTGCCGATCGACAGGAAGTCGAAGTACTTGAGGAAGGTGCGCAGCGACAGCGCGGCCGCCGGGATCTCGATCATCGCGCCGATGTCGACGTGGCCGTAGGGCACGCCGCGGTTGTCCAGCTCGGCGCGGGCAAAGTCGATCAGCGACAGGGTCTGCCGGATCTCCGTGGCGTGCGCCAGCATCGGCACCAGCAGGTTCACCTTGCCGTGCGCGGCCGCGCGCAGGATGGCGCGCAGCTGGGTGCGGAACATCTCCGGCTCCGACAGGCTCCAGCGGATCGCCCGCAGCCCGAGCGCCGGGTTGAGGTGGGCCTCGTCGCGGCGCGACTCGTCCAGCGGCTTGTCGGCGCCGACGTCCACGGTGCGGATGGTCACCGGCAGGCCGTGCATGCCCTCCACCGCCGCCCGGTACGCGAGGTACTGCTCCTCCTCGTTGGGCAGGTTGCCCTCGCGGCCCATGAACAGGAACTCGCTGCGGAACAGGCCCACGCCGACCGCGCCGGCGCGCAGCGCGGCCTCGGTGTCGTCGGGCATCTCGATGTTGGCCAGCAGCTCGATCTTCTGCGCGTCCAGCGTCACCGCGGGCGTGTGGCGCAGCCGGCTCAGGCGGGTGCGCTCCAGCTCCGCCTGCCGCTGCTTGAAGCCGTACTCGGCCAGGATGATCGGCGAGGGGTCGACGATCATCACGCCGGTGTCGCCGTCGATGATCACCCAGTCGTCCTGCCGCACCAGGTTGCTGGCGCTGCGCGCGCCGACCACGGCCGGGATGTCCAGGCTGCGGGCCACGATGGCGGTGTGCGAGGTCTTGCCGCCGACGTCGGTGGCGAAGCCGGCGAACACGCTCTGCTTGAACTGCAGCATGTCGGCCGGCGACAGGTCGTGCGCCACCAGCACCAGCGGCACGTCGACGCTGTCGTCCAGCAGCAGGTCCTGCTGCGTCTTGCGCTTGGGCGCGGGCGGCTGCGCCACCGGCGAGCCCATGCCCTTCATGTAGCGCAGGATGCGCTCGGCCACCTGTTCGAGGTCGGCCTTGCGTTCGCGCAGGTACTCGTCCTCCATGTCGTCGAACTGGCGCGACAGCACTTCCAGCTGCGTGATCAGCGCCCACTCGGCGTTGTACAGGCGGTCCGTGATCCAGTGCTTGACGCCGGCGATCAGGTCCTCGTCCTGCAGCAGCATCAGGTGCACGTCGAGCAGCGCGGTCAGCTCGTGCGGCGCCTCCTTGGGGCCCATGACCAGGATGGTCTGCTGCAGCCGATGGATCTCGTCGATCACGGCGTTGCGCCCGATGCGCACCCGCTCGATCTCCTGCTCGACCTGGCCAGGCTCGATGAAGTAGTGCGCCACGTCGGCGCGGCCCGAGCCCATGACCACGGCGCGGCCGATGGCGATGCCCCGCGCCACCGCGATGCCGTGGATGGCGAAGGTCATGTCCGGACCCTCACTCGCCCTCTCCGAACTTGTCGGCGATGAGCGCGAGCAAGGCCTCCATGGCTTGTTCCTCGCGTTCGCCGCTGGTCTCCACCGTCACTTCGGTGCCCATCCCGGCGGCCAGCATCATCACGCCCATGATGCTCTTGGCATTGACGCGGCGCTCGCCCCGGCTGAGCCACACCTCGCACGGGTAGCTGCCGGCCAGCTTGGTCAGCTTGGCCGAGGCGCGGGCGTGCAGGCCCAGCTTATTGCTGATGGTCGTGTTCTTCTTGATCATGGTTGCGTCGGCGCTGGTTCTGCGGCGCGGTGATGGCCACCTGCATCACGCCCTGCGTGCCCCCGACCATCGCGCGGGACACCAGCGTCTCCAGCGCCTCGTGGCGGTAGCTCACGGCCCGCAGCAGCATCGGCAGGTTCACGCCGGTGATCAGGCGCGAATGGACGCCGTCCACCAGCTTCTGCGCCACGTTGCTCGGCGTGGCGCCGAAGATGTCCGCCAGCACCAGCACGCCCTGGATGTGCGGGGGCTGCGCCAGCTGGTCCATCGCGATGCGCGCCGTGGCGAGCGTTTCCTCCGGCGACAGGTTGGGCTGCACGTCGACCGCCATCACGGTGCCGCCGCAGTCGGGGAAGACGTGCAGCGCGCATTGCCGCAGGGCATTGGCCAGCGGTGCGTGGGCGATCAGCAGGATGGCGTTCATGGGCTTGCCTGTCGATTATGGCTTCTGCTCCACAGGAACCATGCATAGGACAGCACGCTCGAGGCCAGGAAGATGCCGAATGCGGCGCGGAATGCCGACACTTCGGTCCATCCGGCGGCCCGGAAGGCGTCGATCACGAGCCCGATGCCCCACTGCACCACGAACACGCCGAAGAAGATGACCAGGTTGTAGCCAGACAGGGCGCGGCCCGCCAGCGAGACCGGAAACACCATGCCCACGGCCGGCTGCGCCAGCGCCACGAAGGTGCTGGCCATGCAGAACAGGGCCAGCGGCCAGGCGCCGGCGGCCGGACCGGCCGCGATCAGCGCGGCGAGCGCCACGAAGGACAGGGGCGTGCCCCAGGCGATGAGGGCGTCGGTGCGGATGCCGCGGCGCTCCAGCGCGGGGGTCACCATGCCCCAGCTCCAGAAGGTGGCCAGCATCGCCAGGTTGATCGTGAACAGGCCGGCCGCGGACGCGAGCGGGTCGTAGCCGGCCACGCGCACCATCCACGGCCCGGCCCACAGCGTCTGCACGGCGATCATGCCGCCATAGGTGAAGAAGCCCAGCGGCGCCATCTGGCGGAAGTAGGGGTGGCGCCAGACTTCGCGGTAGCTGCCCTGCCGCGCGGGCGCGGCGTCGCCGGACTGCTCCCAGCGCGGGACCTGCCAGGCGATCAGCAGCATCGACAGCGCGATCGACGCCGCCAGCCCCCAGAACAACGGGCGCCAGCCGTACACCGGCGCCAGCCACTGCACGGGCAGCGTCGACGCCAGCATGCCGAAGGAGCCGGTCATCAGCATCCAGGAGTTGGTGCGCAGCTGCACCGCGGGCGTGAACCAGCGCCGGTAGCCGGTCAGCGGCGCCATCAGGCAGGCGCCGACCCCCGCGCCGCACAGCACGCGCGCCGCGAGCAGGACCGGAAAGCTCGTGGCCATCGCGAACACGACGCAGCCCAGCACGGCCACCGAGAGGAAGCCGAGGATCACTTTCTTCGGGCCATGCCGGTCGAGCAGGGTTCCCAGCGGCAACTGGATGGCGGAGAAACCGAGGAAGTAGCCACCGGCCAGCAGGCCGAGGTCGCCGGCATCCAGCTGGAAGTCGCGCGTCAGGGTGGGCGAGAGCGTCGCCGTGATGGCACGCACCAGCGCCGAGAAGAAGTAGGCGAACGCGAAGGCGAAGAAGACCACCATCGCCTGGCGGCGAGCGAGCAGGGACATCGGCTTTTTTTTGGATGAAGGCCGCGGCCATCCGCGCGGCCGCTGCCCGCATTATCAAGATAATGGGCGGATGAATGCTCTCGATGGAATCCGCGTGCTGGACCTGTCGCGCGTGCTGGCCGGCCCGTGGTGCACCCAGACCCTGGCGGACCTGGGCGCCGACGTCATCAAGATCGAGCGGCCGGGCAGCGGCGACGACACGCGCAGCTGGGGCCCGCCCTTCCTGAAGGACCGTGACGGCCACGACACCGCCGAGGCGGCCTACTACCTCGGCACCAACCGCAACAAGCGGTCGGTCACCTGCGACATCGCGCGGCCGGAGGGCCAGGCGCTGATCCGCGAGCTCGCGCAGCACTGCCACGTGTTCGTCGAGAACTTCAAGGTCGGCGACATGGCGCGCTACGGCCTGGACTACGCCGCGTTGAAGGCCATCAACCCGCGCATCGTCTATTGCAGCGTGACGGGCTTCGGGCAGACCGGCCCCTACCGGGAGCGCGCCGGCTACGACTACGCGATCCAGGGCATGGGCGGGCTGATGAGCATCACGGGCGAACGCGACGACATCGGCGGCGGCCCGCAGAAGGTGGGCGTGGCCGTGGCGGACCTGTTCACCGGGATGTATTCCACGGTGGGCATCCTCGCGGCCTTGCGGCATGCGGAGCGCACGGGAGAAGGCCAGCACCTGGACATGGCCCTGCTGGACACCCAGGTGGCGATGCTCGCCAACCTCGGCGCCAACTACCTGGTCAGCGGCAAGGTGCCCGGCCGCGCGGGCAATGCGCACCAGAACATCGTGCCTTACCAGGTGTTCGAGGTCGCGCCGGCGGCGGACGGCGGCAAGGACCACGTGATCATCGCCGTCGGCAACGACGGCCAGTTCGCCAAGTACTGCCAGGTGGCGGGCCGCCCCGACATCGCCGCCGACCCGCGCTTCGCCAGGAACCAGGACCGCGTGCGCAACCGCGCCGTGCTGGTGCCGATGCTGGAAGACGTCATGAAGACGCGCGGCAAGGCCGACTGGTTGTCGGCCCTCGAGCTGGCGAAGGTGCCTTGCGGCGCCATCAACAACCTCGGCGAAGTGTTCGCCGACCCGCAGGTGCGCGAACGCGGCATGGTCCACGAGTGGCAGCATCCGCTGTCCGGCGCGTTGAACCTGGTGGGCAGCCCGATCAAGCTGAGCGCGACGCCGGTGCGCACCGACCTGCCGCCGCCGCTGCTGGGCGAGCACACGCAGGAGGTGCTGACCAGCGTGCTCGGTTGGGACGACGAGCGCATCACGGCCTTGCGCGACCAGGAGGTGATCTGATGACGGACTTTGTATTGGTGCACGGGGCCTGGCATGGCGGCTGGTGCTGGCGGCGCGTCACCCAGGCCCTGCAGCTCGACCACCACAAGGTCTACCCGGTCACGCTGACCGG
>JAKFEA010000322.1:0-3973 GCA_036675905.1 Acidovorax sp.
GGCGCGCAGGGCCGCGTCCTCGCGCGTCATGGACGTCAGGTTCTCCAGCACTTCGCGCGCCGAGGCGATCACCCGCGGCAGCTCCGCCGTCGCATCGCCGCGCAGCACCGGCCGCTCGGCGCCGTCCGGCAGCGGCGGATCGGTCAGCACGCCGGTGAAGGCGCGGATGGCGGTGCCGCCCACCAGCCCGCGCACCAGCGTGAACACGCTGCTGGTGCGCAGCCAGTGCGCATCGTCGCGGGCCACGTCGATGATGATGCGCACGTCGCCGGTCGGGCCCAGCTCCACCTTGCGCACGCGGCCGATCGGAAAGCCCGAGAAGGTCATGTCCATGCCCACCGACACGCCCTCGGAGTCGTCGGTGGTCAGCACCAGGGTCTGGGTCGGCTCGAAGAAGCCGCGGGCGTACAGCAGGTAGGTGACTGCGGCGCCGATCAGCAACACCGTGAACAGCAGCAGCAGCCGCGCCTTGAGCGCCAGCTGCGGCACCGGCGGCGCCGCGGAAGGTTCGGAGTCCTGCAGGGGGGTGTCGGGCATGCTTCAGTAGTAGTTGCCCACCAGCGAGAGCGACTCGAGCAGCAGCAGCACGGCGAACATGCGCACCAGCCCCTGCAGGGCGGCGCTCTCGCGCGAGCTGGGGGTTGCGATGTCCTCGTTGGCGCCGGAGGCCATCGGGATGACCGCCACGGCAAGCCCGAAGAACAGCGTCTTGATGGCGAAGATCAGCGACACCGAAGGGTTGAACACATGGCCGAACATCCGCGTGTAGGCGGGCAGCCCCGCGGTGGTCAGGCCGTACACGGCCAGGTAGGCCACCACCGCGGCCACCACGCAGCTCAGGGCGGCCAGCGTGGTGGTGGAGAAGATGCCGGCCAGCAGGCGCGGCATCACTTCTCGGGTCAGCGGATCCACGCCGGCGCGGCGCAGCGCGTCGAAGTGGCGCGTGCGGCGCATTTCGGCCAGCGCCGCGCCGTTCGGAATGGTGCAGCGCAGGGCCACGAACAACGCGGCGGTGAGCGGGATCAGTTCCAGCACCAGCACCCGGATCACCATCTCCAGCGCGTATTGCGACAGGCCGTAGCTGCGCGCCGTGACCACGACGATCTTGGTCAGAACCACCGTGAGCAGCGCACCCAGCATCGAAAACCCGAGCAGGATGGGCGCCGTGTCCAGCCAGGTGTGGCGCGCCAGCGCCGCACGGGTGCGCGGGTCGCGGTAACTGGAAGGCGACAGGGCCAGCGCCATCAGCATGGCGCCGAAGAAGACCACGCCCCACCAGCTCAGGATCCAGCGCAGCGGCGCTGCGCCAACGTGGCCCAGCCGGTGGTACCAGAGCGGTGCCGTGGTCATGGCGGGATGATAGCTGCGGGCTTGCCGCGCGGCGCAGGGCGAAAGCCCCCGCGGCCGCTTGTTCGCGCATCACCGACCACAATGCCTGCGGCACCCAGCGCAAGGAAGTACCCATGGCCAGTGAATCCGAATTCGACCTCTTCGTCATCGGCGGCGGCAGCGGCGGCGTGCGCGCCGCGCGCATGGCCGCGCAGCGCGGCGCGCGCGTCGCCCTGGCCGAAGCCGCCGCCATGGGCGGCACCTGCGTCAACGTCGGCTGCATCCCCAAGAAGTTGTATGCCTATGCCTCGCACTATTTGCACGACTTCGCCGACGCTGCCGGCTTCGGCTGGGACGTGGGCGAGCCGCGCTTCGACTGGGCCCGGCTCAAGGCCAACCGGGCAGCGGAGATCGCACGCCTGAACGGCGTGTACGAGCAGCTGCTGTCCGACGCCGGCGTGCAGGTGTTGCGCGGCTGGGCCGAGCTGCTGGACCCCCACACGGTCCGGGTGCGCACGGAAGCCGGCCCGCAGACCCATGCGGCCCGCCACATCCTGCTGGCGACCGGCGGCACGCCCACCGTGCCGGCCATCCCCGGCGCGGAACTGGGCGTCACTTCCGACAGCATGTTCGACCTGGAACCCTTCCCGCGCCGGCTGGCCGTGGTGGGCGGCGGCTACATCGCCTGCGAGTTCGCCTCGATCTTCCAGGGGCTGGGTGCGCAGGTCACGATCCTGTACCGCGGCGAGCAGATCCTGCGCGGCTTCGACGACGAGGTGCGCCAGTTCATCGCCGGCGCGATGATCCGCGACGGCATCGACCTGCGGCTGGGCACCGAGGTGCAGGCGATCGCGCGCGGCAGCGCCGGGCTCCAACTGAAGCTGGACGACGGCAGCAACCTGGAGACCGACACCGTGCTGTTCGCCACCGGCCGCGTGCCCAACGTCAACGGGCTCGGCCTGGAGCGGGCCGGCGTGCGCCAGGGCCGCCACGGCGCCATCGAGGTCGACGACAGCCACTGCACGTCGGCGCCTTCCCTCTTTGCAGTGGGCGATGTCACGGCCCGCCTGCAGCTCACCCCGGTGGCCCTGGGCGAAGCCATGGCCGTGGTCGATCACCTGTTCGGCGATGGCCGGCGGCGCATGGGGTACGAGTACATCCCGACCGCCGTCTTCACGCACCCGAACATCGCCACCGTGGGGCTGACCGAGGCACAGGCGTGCGAGCGCTTCGGCCAGGTCACGGTCTTCCGCAGCGAGTTCCGCCCGCTGCGCCACACCCTCAGCGGCAGCGGCGAGCGCTGCCTGATGAAACTGGTGGTGGACACCGCCAGCGACCGGGTGGTCGGCCTGCACATGGTGGGGCCGGAAGCCGGCGAGGTGGTGCAGGGTTTCGCGGTGGCCATGAAGGCAGGGGCGACCAAGTCCGTTTTCGACGCCACCATCGGCATCCACCCGACCATCGCCGAGGAATTCGTGACGATGCGCGAGCCGGTGCGCTGAATGGCCGCGCCCAAAGAAAAGCGCCGTCGCACCGGAAGGTGGACGGCGCTCGCGGCGCGAAGGGCCGGGGCTCAGTTGTAAGGGCGCGCGTAGCTGCGGGTGACCGAGCCGGCCTTGGATTCCTCTTCGGGCGGCAGGTAGATGGTGGTGCGGTCGATCTTGGAATCGTAGGCCGCGAGCTCGGCGCTGGAGCTGCGGATCACTGCACGGTCCAGCGGATGGCACTGGCGCTGGCTCAGTCTCGAGAGCTGCTCGGACTTGTCGATCGTTTCGCGCACGGCGGTCGGATCCGTCATGAGGGCGAAGGGATTCGATGCCAAGGCTGCTGTCGTCATGGGCTCACTCCTGTTCAAGTTATCGGTTCGCTTGCAGTGGGGGAGACTGTCGCCGCTGGGCCAAAGTTGTAACGTCAGGTTCGTTCGTTACACCCTGTAGGACGCAGTCTCACCGCCCCGCAGGGCGCCGCCGAAGCGATGCAGAGGCCTGTGCACAATAGGCCGCATGCCGTACATGCCGCCGTTCATTGCGCCTACGCGCCACAGCGACCCCGAGGGCGCGCTGGCCCAGGTGCGCACCATCTACGCGCAGCAGATCAACCACCTGCGAGAGGCGATGCAGCGGTTCGTCGCCGGCGAGACGCTGCCCGCGCACGTACGGGCCTGCTACCCGTTCGTGCGCATCCAGACCGAGACGGCGATCCCGCAGGAGGTGCTGGAGAACCTGGGCCTGAGCTACGGCTTCGTCAGCGGCGCCGGCCGCTTCGAGACCACGCTGACGCGGCCCGATCTCTACGCCAACTACTACCTGGAGCAGTTCCGCCTGCTGCGGCAAAGCCACGGGGTGGACCTGGAGGTGGGCACCAGCACCCAGCCCATCCCGGTGCACTTCTCGTTCGCCGAGAACGACCACATCGAGGGCTCGCTCAGCCCCGGGCGCCAGGCCCTGCTGCGCGACCAGTTCGACCTGCCCGACCTGGGCGCCATGGACGACGGCATCGCCAATGGGACCTGGCGCGCGCGGCCGGGCGAGGCCCACCCGCTGGCGCTGTTCACCGCGGCGCGCGTGGACTATTCGCTGCACCGGCTGCGCCACTACACCGGCACGGCGCCCGACTGGTTCCAGAACTTCGTGCTGTTCACCAA
>JAKFEA010000323.1:0-12780 GCA_036675905.1 Acidovorax sp.
TTCGAGGAGACGGTGGAGGAGAAGCTCTGGCAGCCCACCTTCATCATGGAACACCCGACCGAGATCTCGCCGCTGGCGCGCGCCAACGACCAGCGGCCGGAGGTCACCGAGCGCTTCGAGCTGTACATCACCGGCCGCGAGTTCGGCAACGGCTTCTCCGAGCTGAACGACGCCGAGGACCAGGCGGCGCGCTTCGCCGCGCAGGTCGACGCCAAGGACGCGGGCGACGACGAAGCCATGTTCTTCGACCACGACTTCGTGCGCGCGCTGGAGTACGGCATGCCGCCCACCGGCGGCTGCGGCATCGGCATCGACCGGTTGATGATGCTGCTGACCGACAGCCCCAGCATCCGCGACGTGATCCTGTTCCCGGCGCTGCGGCGCGAAGGCGCGTAGGTGGCGGCTGCGCCCCCGGGTGCGGGCGCGCGGCGCCTGGCGACCGGGTTGGCCGCCGCCCTGCTGGCCTGGTCCGTGGCCAGCCTGGGCATCACCGCCTGGGACTGGCAGGATCGCTGGACGACACCGGGCCGCGAAGCCCTCCTGTTCCTGCGGCTGTGGCTGTTCTGGCTGTCCGCCGCCTTGCCCCTCGCATTGGCGGCGGTCGTGGCTCTCGGGCTGTCCTGCACTGCGTGGAGTGCGCGCATCCTGTGCCTGCTGCTGGCCGTGGGGCTGGCCGCCGGCAGTTGGGCGCGGCTGGTCGAGCCCGAGCTGCTGCGCGTGCGCGAAACCGTGCTGCATGGCGCGCCGGCGCCGGCCGAGCCGGTGCGCATCGCACTGGTCGCCGACGTCCACTGGGGCCTGTTCGGCCGCGACCACCAGTTGCGCCGGCTGGTGCAGCGGCTCAACCAGCTGGGGGTGGACGCGGTGTTCTTCGCCGGCGACTGGACCGACAACCCGCGCCGCGACCTGGCCGCCGGCCTTGCGCCGCTGCGCGAGCTGCGCATGCCGGCCTTCGCGGTGCTGGGCAACCACGACACCGAAGCGCCCGGGCCGCCGCTGGCCGTGGCGCTGCGCCAGGCGCTTCAGGCCAACGGCGTGCAGTTGGTGGAGGGCCGGCGGGTGAAGTGGAAAGGCTGGGAGGTGGTCGGGCTGGCCGACCTGTGGGGCGGCCTGCCGCGCCCGCAGATCCGCTCGCTGCTCACGCCGCATCGCGCGCGGCTGGTGCTGGCCCACCAGCCCGACACCTTCGGGTTCGTGCCGCCCGGTTCGACCTTCCTCGGCATGGCCGGCCACACCCACGGCGGCCAGATCCGGCTGCCCTGGCTGACCGGCCAGGTGTTGCGCAGCATGACGCGCAATCCCTGGTGGGACGGCCTGTACGACACACCGGTCGCGCGCGTCTTCGTGACGCCGGGCACCGGCATGATCGGCCTGCCGATGCGGTTCGGCGTGCCGCCGACGATCGACGTGATTTCGCTCGTGCGGTGAGTCCGGCGGTTCAGGGCAGCAGCCGCAGCGCCTGCATGTAGCGCGGCTGCACCATCAACTCGTCCCAGCCGGTCGGCGGGCCGACCGGCAGCAGCGCCAGGCGGCGGTGCTCGCTGGCGGGCTCCGCCTGCCACTGCCCCTTGAGCTGCGCCTCGGCCAGCCCGTCCAGGAGCTCGTCGACGGCCTCCCCGCCGCCCAGCGACTGGTTGCACAGCAGCACCATGTCGCAGCCGGCATCGAGCGCCGCAACGCCCGCCTCGGTGTAGCTGACGAGGCGTCCGTCGATGCGGCGGGCGCCTTCCATGCTCAGGTCGTCGCTGAAGATGGCGCCCGCAAAGCCGAGCCGATCGCGCAGGATCTCCTGCAACCAGCGGCGCGAGAAACCGGCTGGCCGGCTGTCGACCTTGGGATAGATCACGTGCGCGGGCATCAGGCTGGTCAGCGCCATGTTGAGCCACCCGTACGGGGCGGCGTCGTCGGCCAGGATGGCCTTGAGGCTGCGCCGGTCCACCGGGATTTCGGTGTGCGAATCGGCCTTGACGAAGCCATGGCCGGGGAAGTGCTTGCCGCAGTTGGCCACGCCGGCCTGCAACAGGCCCAGCATCAGGCTCTGGGCCAGCACCGTGACCACGCGCGCGTCGGTGTGGAAAGCGCGATCGCCGATGACACCACTGCTGCCCCAATCGAGATCGAGCACGGGGGTGAAGCTGAAATCCACGCCGCAAGCGCGCAGCTCCGCGCCCAGCACGTAACCCGCCGCAGTCGCCGCGTTGGTGGCCGTCAGCGCATCGCGCATCCACAGCTCGCCGAAGGCACGCATCGGCGGCAGGTGCGTGAAGCCGCCCTGGCGAAAGCGCTGCACGCGCCCGCCTTCGTGGTCCACGCAGATCAGGGCGTCGGGCCGCACCGCCTTGATGTCGGCGCACAGCTGGGTGAGCTGCTGGTGGTCCTGCCAGTTGCGGGTGAACAGGATCAGCCCACCGGTCAGCGGATGCTCGAGGCGGCGGCGGTCGGCGGAGGTGAGTTCGGTCCCGGCGATGTCCAGGATCACGGGGGCGTGTTCGTTCATGCGGTGTCTTGCCGTTCCTGTTCCACGACCACGAAGCTGGCCGCGTAATCGCTCTCGTCGGTGACGCTCAGGTGCGCCTTCAGCCCGCGCGCCTCGAACCATTGCTTCAGAGCCCCGTGCAGCACCAGCACCGGCTGGCCGCTGGGTAGCTTGGCCACTTCGCAGTGGCGCCAGGTCATGGGCATGCGCATGCCCAGCCCGATGGCCTTGCTGAAGGCCTCCTTGGCCGAGAAGCGGGTGGCGAGATAGCGCAGGCCGCGCTCGGGCCAGCGGGCGCTGCGCGCGTGGAAGACCTGCAGCTCGCCATCGGCCAGGATGCGGCGGGCGAAGCGCTCGCCATGGCGCTCGAACGAGGCGCGGATGCGGCGCACGTCGCAGATGTCGGTGCCGATGCCGTAGATCACGCGGCAGCTCCGCAGGCCAGCATGGGCATCGCGTTTCAGGCGAACGCGCGCTCGATGCAGTCCAGGTACTCGCGCACGGTGGCGGCGTAGCCCAGCTCCAGTGCGTCCGCGATCAGCGCATGGCCGATCGACACCTCCTGCACGCCGGGCACGGCCCGCAGGAAGTCGGCCAGGTTGTCGCGGTTGAGGTCGTGGCCGGCGTTCACGCCCAGGCCCGCCGCCTGCGCGGCCCGCGCCGCCTCGGCGAAGCCGCGCAGCACGTCGTCCTGCCGCACGGTGCCCCACGCGCGCGCGTAGCTCTCAGTGTAGAGCTCGACGCGGTCGGCGCCGACGGCGCGCGCCGCCGCCATCATGTCCGGCCGCGGATCCATGAACAGGCTGACGCGCACGCCCAGGGCGCGCGCTTCCTGCACCACCGGACGCAGCCGGTCGGCATCGGCCGGCAGGTCCCAGCCGTGGTCGCTGGTGAACTGGCCCTCGCTGTCGGGCACGAAGGTGCACTGGTGCGGGCGCAGGCGGCGCACGTGCTCCATCAGGTTGTGGAAGGGGTTGCCCTCGATGTTGAACTCGGCGCCGGCGTGGTGGACGACCAGCTCGCTCAGGCCGGTCACGTCCTCGCCGCGGATGTGACGGCCGTCGGGGCGCGGGTGCACCGTCACGCCGTGCGCGCCGGCCTCCAGGCAGATCGACGCGGCGCGGGTCACGCTGGGAATGCCCAGGTGGCGGGTGTTGCGCACCAGCGCGACCTTGTTCAGGTTGACGGACAGGGCCGTGCGGTTCGGGTTCATAGGGACTGGAGGTCCAGCATCAGCTGGCGCGTGCGCAACGTGGCGACGCCGCAATGGTAGTGCAGCAGGTGCCGCAGCTGCGGCTTGAGTTCGGGCATGGCCGCGGCCGCGCGCAGGGTGGCCGTGAACGGCGCCGGATCGTCCAGCGCGGCCTGCAGCGCCAGCCATTGCCGGCCGGCGAGGCTGGCGCGCTCACTGCCAGACGCCACCAGTCCGCCCTCGGGCTCAAGGACATAGCGTGCCTGCGGCTGCAGCGGCTCCAGCGTGGGGGTCTGCGCCTGCAGCGCCGGCAGGAAGCCGGCCTCGCGCAGCAGCAGCAGCTCGAAGGCGCGCAAGGCCGGCTGCAGGGCTTCGCCATGCTCGGAGGCGAGGACCTGGACCGCGGCGGCATACGCATCGAACAGCCGCGGGTGCGCGTCGTCGCGCGCCAGCAGCCGCAGCAGCAGTTCATTCAGGTAGTAGCCGGACAGCAGCGCATCGCCGGTGGGCATGACCTGCCCGCCCACCCATTCGGCCGACCTGAGCGTGCGGATCTCCGCGTCGCCGCCGAATGCCAGCCGCAAGGGCTGCAGCGGCAGCAGCACCGGGCGGAAGCCGGAACTCGGGCGCTTGGCGCCCTTGGCCACCAGCGCCACCCGCCCGTGCCGGCGCGTGAACACCTCCAGGATCAGGCTGGACTCGCTCCAGTCGTAGCGGTGCAGGACGAACGCGGGTTCGTCCGAAGTGCGGTTGCTACTCGTAGCCAAAGCTGCGCACCCGTGCCTCGTCGTCGGCCCAGCCGGTGCGCACCTTCACCCACAGTTCGATGAACACCTTGGCGCCCAGCAGCTTCTCCAGTTCCTGCCGGGTCTCCGTGCCTATGCGCTTGAGCCGCTCGCCCTTGTCGCCGATCACCATCGCCTTGTGGCTGTCGCGCTCGACGACGATGGTGGCGGCGATGCGCACGAACCGCCCGTGCTGCGGGCTGGGCTCCTCGTCGAACTTCTCGACCACCACCGTGGAGGTGTAGGGCAACTCGTCGCCGGTCAGCCGGAACAGCTTCTCGCGCACCGTCTCGCCGGCCAGGAAGCGCTCGCTGCGGTCGGTCAGCTCGTCCTCGCCGTACCACCAGGGCTGCTGCGGCAGGTACTTGGCGCAGATCGCGAACAGGCGCTCCACGTCCTTGGGGTTCTTGGCCGACATCGGCACGAACTCGGCGAAGGGGTGGCGCTCCTGCATGTCTCGCAGCCAGGGCGCGAGCTCGCCGCGGCGGTGCACCGTATCGAGCTTGTTGGCCACCAGCAGGGCCGGCACCTCCGGCTTGAGCAGCGACAGCACCTTGGCGTCGGCCAGGGTGAAGCGCCCGGCCTCGACCACGAACAGCACCAGGTCGACATCGCCGATCGCGCCCACCACGGTCTTGTTCAGCGAGCGGTTGAGGGCCGTCGCATGGCGGGTCTGGAAGCCCGGCGTGTCCACGAAGATGAACTGCGAGGCGCCGAGGGTGCGGATGCCGGTGATGCGGTGTCGGGTGGTCTGGGCCTTGCGCGAGGTGATGCTGATCTTCTGGCCCACCAGCGCGTTGAGCAGGGTGGACTTGCCGACGTTGGGCTTGCCCACGATGGCGACCACGCCGCAGCGCTGGGCCGTGGGATCGACGGTCGGCGGTTGGGCGGGGGTTGGGGATTCGGAGTCGGGGTTCATTTCATCCTGGCCTTCAGCGCCAGCAGCATGGCCGCAGCCGCCGCCTGCTCGCCGGCCCGGCGCGAGGAGCCGATGCCGCGCTCGCTGGCGCCCAGCTCGGGCACATCGCACTCGACGTCGAACGTCTGCTTGTGGGCGGCGCCCAGCACGCCGGCCACGCGGTACACCGGCACCTTCATCTTGCGGGCCTGCAGCCACTCCTGCAACTCGGTCTTGGGGTCCTTGGCGGCCGCCTGCATGCCGGGGGTGATCTCCAGGTCCCGGAAGAGCCGCTGCACCACGGCCTCGGCGGCGGCATAGCCCGCGTCCAGGTGCACGGCGCCGATGACCGCCTCCAGCGCATCGGCCAGGATCGACGGCCGGCGGTGCCCGCCCGAGCGCGCCTCGCCTTCGCCCAGCCGCAGGAGGCCGGGCAGGCCCAGCCCGACGGCGAGCTGGTGCAGCGTCTCCTGCTTGACGAGGTTGGCGCGCACGCGCGAGAGTTCGCCCTCGGCCAGGTCGCCCAGCCGTTCGTACAGCATGGACGAGACGGCGAGGCTGAGGACCGCGTCGCCCAGGAATTCGAGCCGCTCGTAGTGCTCGGACGAGAAGCTGCGGTGCGTCA
The DNA here is from genome assembly GCA_036675905.1 of Acidovorax sp. GTDB lineage: Bacteria > Pseudomonadota > Gammaproteobacteria > Burkholderiales > Burkholderiaceae_C > Ramlibacter. The sequence continues at coordinate 5,977 of JAKFEA010000323.1, forward strand.
GCGCCCGCTGCAGCAGCCGCGGCTGCGCGAACCGGTACTGCAGCCGCGACTGCAGTGCGCCAAATGCCGCCGATTCGCCATCCACGCCGTTCCTACTTGGCGGTGTGGGCGTACTTGAGCAGCAGGTACGCCGGGCCGAACATGTGGATTTCCTTGTTGTACGCGACCTTGACCACGTTGCGGTCGTTGGCGCGGGTGATCTCAAGGTCCTTGGGCGTCACCGACTTGATGTCGTCGATGTTCGCTGCCTTCTCGAATGCGGTGCGCACGTCGGCCGGGCTGCCGGCGTCCTTGGCCTTTTCCATCGCCTTGACCACCGCCTGGAACTCGATCATGGTCGGCACCGCTTGCGCCACCAGCACGCCGGCGCCCGCCAGCACGGCAATGACGAAGACCAGGCCGATGAACGAGATGCCGGCCTGGCGGGCCATGGAACTGTGCTTCATGTCTATCCCCTCGACTCCAGGAAAACGCTCTTATTGGAAGGAACCGATCCGCTTGAGGTCGCCGAAATTCATCCAGATGAAGAATGCCTTGCCGACGATGTTGCGCTCGGGAACGAACCCCCAGTAGCGCGAATCGAGCGAATTATCCCGGTTGTCCCCCATCATGAAGAAGTGGCCGGGAGGCACCTTGCAGACGACGCCCTCGACACTGTAGCGGCAATTGTCGCGGTACGGGTAGTCCTCCGCGCCCGGCACGAAAGCAGGACGATCGCTGTCGTTCAACACCCGGTAGGTCTTGCCACCCAGCGTCTCGCGGAACTGGCGCGAGTAGCGCATGGCGTCCTCCTCGAAGAAGTCGGCCAGCGGCTGCGCGGGAACCGGCTGCCCATTGATCGTCAGCCGCTTGTTCAGGTAGGCGACCTCGTCGCCGGGCACGCCGATCACGCGCTTGATGTAGTCCAGGCTCGGCTTGGGCGGATAGCGGAACACCATCACGTCGCCGCGCGCCGGCGCCGTGCCTTCCGTGATCTTCGTGTGCAGCACCGGCAGGCGAAGCCCGTAGGTGAACTTGTTCACCAGGATCAGGTCGCCCACGTGCAGCGTCGGGATCATCGAGCCGGACGGAATCTTGAAGGGCTCGAACAGGAACGAGCGCAGGATGAAGACCGCCAGGATCACCGGGAACAGGCCGGCGGTCCAGTCCAGCCACCACGGCTGCATCAGCAGCCGCTGGCGCGCCTGCGCGATGTCGGGGCCGTCGACCTGGCTGATGCCCTGTGCGGCCAGCTGGGCGCGGCGCTGTTCGGCCTGCTGCGCCATGGCGTCGGCGGCGCGGCGCCGGCGCGGCAGGAACACCAGCCGCTCGGCCACCCAGTACAGGCCCGTCACCACGGTGGCCAGGAACAGCAGCAGCGCGAAGTTGCCTTCGACCATGCCCAGGTACCAGGCCAGGGCATAGCCGGCGAATCCCGCGAGGACCGCGGCGGTGAGGACCGGCATGGGGATCAGGCCTCCGTGCCGGCCGCCCCGGCGCGGAACCCGGGGCATTGTGGGCGCAACGCGCTCATTCCTCGACCTGCAGGATGGCGAGGAATGCCTCCTGGGGGACTTCGACCGAGCCGATCTGCTTCATTCTTTTCTTGCCTGCCTTCTGCTTTTCGAGGAGCTTGCGCTTGCGGCTGATGTCGCCGCCGTAGCATTTTGCCAGCACGTTCTTGCGCAGCGCCTTGACGGTCTCGCGGGCGACGATGTTGGCGCCGATGGCAGCCTGGATCGCCACGTCGAACATCTGCCGGCTGATGATCTCGCGCATCTTGGCGACCACGGCGCGGCCGCGGTACTGCGCCTGGGTGCGGTGCACGATGATCGACAGCGCATCGATGCGGTCGCCGTTGAGCAGGATGTCCACCTTCACCACGTCGGACGGCCGGTACTCCTTGAACTCGTAGTCCATGCTGGCGTAGCCGCGGCTGACCGACTTCAGCTTGTCGAAGAAGTCCAGCACGATCTCGCCCAGCGGGAGTTCGTAGGTGAGCATGACCTGGCGCCCGTGGTAGGCCATGTTGATCTGCACGCCGCGCTTCTGGTTGGCCAGCGTCATCACCGGGCCGACGTACTCCTGCGGCATGTACAGGTGCACGGTGACGATGGGCTCGCGGATCTCCTGGATGCGGCCCTGGTCCGGCATCCTGGAGGGGTTCTCGACCATGATCACCTCGCCGTCGCCCTTGACCACCTGGTAGACCACGCTCGGCGCGGTGGTGATCAGGTCCTGGTCGAACTCGCGCTCCAGGCGCTCCTGCACGATCTCCATGTGCAGCAGGCCGAGGAAGCCGCAGCGGAAGCCGAAGCCCAGCGCCTGGCTGACCTCGGGCTCGTACTGCAGCGAGGCGTCGTTGAGCTTGAGCTTCTCCAGCGCGTCGCGCAGGCTGTCGTACTGGTTGGCCTCGACCGGATAGAGGCCGGCGAACACCTGCGGCTGGATCTCCTTGAAGCCGGGCAGCGCCTCGGTCGCGCTGCCGGCGTTGTTCGGCAGCTTCTTCTCCAGGGTGATGGTGTCGCCCACCTTGGCCGCCTGCAGCTCCTTGATGCCGGCAATGACGTAGCCGACCTCGCCGGCGTTGAGCGACTCGCGCGGCTGGTTGCCGGGCGTGAAGACGCCCAGGTTGCCGGCCTCGTAGGCGGCGCTGGCGGCCATCAGCTTGATGCGTTCGCCCTTCTTCAGGCTGCCGTCGACCACCCGCACCAGCATCACCACGCCGACATAGCTGTCGAACCAGCTGTCGATGATCATGGCGCGCAGCGGCGCGTCGGGATTGCCGCGCGGCGGCGGCACCTTGGCGACGATCGCCTCCAGGATCTCGTCGATGCCCATGCCGGTCTTGGCCGAGCAGGGGATCGCTTCGGAGGCGTCGATGCCGATCACGTCCTCGATTTCCGCCTTGGCGTTCTCGGGATCGGCCTGCGGCAGATCCATCTTGTTCAGCACCGGCAGCACCTCGACCCCGAGATCCAGCGCGGTGTAGCAGTTGGCAACCGTCTGCGCCTCCACGCCCTGGCTGGCGTCGACCACGAGCAGCGCGCCCTCGCACGCGGAGAGCGAGCGGCTCACCTCGTACGAGAAGTCGACGTGGCCGGGCGTGTCGATCAGATTGAGGTTGTAGATGCGCCCGTCGCGGGCCGCGTAGCGCAGTGAGGCGGTCTGCGCCTTGATGGTTATCCCACGCTCCCTTTCGAGCTCCATCGAGTCGAGCACCTGCTCTTCCATCTCCCGATCGGACAGCCCTCCGCAGCGCTGGATCAGGCGGTCGGCGAGCGTCGATTTGCCGTGATCGATGTGCGCAATGATCGAGAAGTTTCTGATGTGATTCATCAAGGGGAGCGCTTAAGTGCTTGATTCGCTTGGAGCGAAGGCATGAAAAAAGGGCGCGCCGCTTGGCGACGCGCCCTGAACCAACAATCTATGGCAACTGCGATGGTTGGAGCTTCATTGTAGGCAAAAAGCCCGGCCCGTACAGCCCGGCCCCGGTCGTCCAAGCCTCGTTGCAGCCCAGCAACATGCAATTCATCCACAGCTTATCAACAATTCAGGAAGCAGATCCGCAGGACAACTTGTGGGCGATCTGTGGATCAGCCGGGAAGGCCCGGTGCACATCTCGCATGGTGGTTTCCAGCGCATTCCATATGCAGGAAAGACGCAGCCGCCGATTGCGATTCTATCCAAATGGACTCGCGGCCTCGATAAAGTTAGCGAGCGCAAACATCAGCTTGGCACCCATCCGTCACAATTTTCTTTGGAAGCCACGCAACAAGCGCCGCGTCGAGCCATGAAAAAACCCCAAACCCGAGTGCGGGTTCGGGGCTTGCAAACCGCGGCTTGCGGGTCAGCGGGCCGGCCGGATCAGCAGGTAGGTGGCCAGTTCGCCGCGGCGCAGCAGCACCGGAATCGGCTTGCTGCGGTCGGCCTTGGCGACGGCGGCGTCGAACTCCCGCACGCTGCCGACCTCGGTGTTGCCGATCTGCAGGATCACGTCGCCCTCCCGGATGCCCGCGCGGGCAGCCGCTTCCGCCACCGACTCGACGCGCACGCCGCCCTTGACGTTCAGCTCGCCCTTCTGCGCCTCGGTCAGGTCGCTGACCGCCAGCCCCAGTGATTGCGCGGCCGGCGAGGCGGAGCCGCGTTGCCGCTGCTCGGAACCCTGCGCGCGCTGCTCCGGCTTGTCGGGCTCGAACTCGGCCACCTGCACCGCCAGCTCGCGCGAGCCGCCGCGCCGGAACACGGTCATGCCGGCGCGCGTGCCGGGCTTGGTGTTGCCCACCAGGCGCGGCAGGTCGGTGGCCCGCTCGATGGCCTGGCCGGCGAACCGGGTGATGATGTCGCCCGCCTCGATGCCGGCCTTGTCCGCCGGGCCGCCGGGCTCGACGCTGCGCACCAGCGCGCCCTGCGGCTTGCCCAGGCCGATGGACTCGGCCACGTCCTTGGTGACCTGGTCGATCTGCACGCCGATGCGCCCGCGCGTGACCTTGCCGCTGGTGCGCAGCTGCTCGGCCACGCGCATCGCCTCGTCCATCGGGATGGCGAAGGAGATGCCCATGAAGCCGCCGGAGCGCGAGTAGATCTGGCTGTTGATGCCCACCACCTCGCCGCGCAGGTTGACCAGCGGCCCGCCGGAGTTGCCGGGGTTGATCGCCACGTCGGTCTGGATGAAGGGCAGGTAGTCGCCGGTGTCGCGCGCCTTCGCGCTGACGATGCCGGCGGTAACGGTGTTTTCCAGCCCGAACGGGGAGCCGATCGCCATCACCCATTCGCCGACCTTGAGCTTGCTGACGTCGCCGACCTTCACGAACGGCAGGCCGGTGGCGTCGATCTTCACGACGGCGACGTCGGTGCGCTTGTCGAACCCGACGATGCGGGCCTTGAATTCGCGCTTGTCGGGCAGCGTGACCAGCACCTCGTCGGCGCCTTCGACCACGTGCGCATTGGTCATCACGAAGCCGTCGGCGCTCAGGATGAAGCCCGAGCCCACGCCACGCGGCTGCTCCTGGCCCGGCCCCGGGCCGCGGGGACCGCGGGGGATGTTGGGAATGTTGGGCATGGGCGTGCCGAAGAAGCGCCGGAAGAACTCCTGCATCTCCTCGTCCATCTGGCCCTGCTCTTGCGGCGTGCTGCGCACCCGCTCCATGGTGCGGATGTTGACCACGGCAGGCCCCACCCGTTCGACCAGGTCGGTGAAGTCGGGCAGCCCGGTGCGCGGCTGCGGGGCCGACTGCGCCAGCGCCGGCGCGGGCGGCAGCAGCAGGGCCACGGCGGCCAGCGCCAGCGCGCAGGCCACGGCCCGGCCATGCAGCTTCTTCCAATCGATGCGGATCATGTGAACCTCTTTTCTGGACAGGCAATTCAATCCGGAAGCGCCGAAAGTCCGGCTCCCTTCCGGCGCAGTCGCACGGGCGCCGCGGAGCGCGTCAGCGGCGCCGCTCTATGCCGTGCACGAAGGCCTTGAGCGTCTGCGCCGGCACCTCGCCGACGGCAGTCACCCACCAGTCCTCCATGCGCCGGGTCAGTGTCTGGGTCGCGCCGCTCGCCATCAGGCCTTCCTGCTGGTGGCGTTCGGGGTCGTAGGGTTCGATGAAGAGCGAGACGGCGGCCAGGCCGTCGGAGAAGATCCATTGCAGGCTACCGCCCGCGGCGCCAGCGGCGGCCGGCCGCCGGTAGCAATTCATGGGCTTGAAGCCCGGCACCGCCGCCTTGAGCGCCCAGCCCTCGCTGGCCGCGTCGGTCTTGACGGCCTTGGCGCGCTCCACGCGCCACCCCGGCGGCGGCTGCATCTTCCGGGTGATCCTGTCGGCCGGGACCGGCACGTCGAGTTGCAACTCGGAAAAGGCGGCCTGCTCCAGCACGCGCCCCTGGCCGTCCAGCGTCTGCAGCTTGACCATCAGCCCGGAGCGCTTCTCGCTCCACACCCGGTAGCCGAACCGCAGGTCATCCTTGGGCGCCAGCTGAACCACGTCGGCGTCGAAGCCGGCCACGCGCTCGGCTCCGGTGCGGCGCGCCGTGTAGAACTCGGGGATCGAGGTGTCGGACGATCGCAGCAGGTTGGGGAACAGGCCCATGGCCTCGCGCTTTTCCGCGCGCACCACCCGGTCGTCCGGCAGGAAGGTGAGGACCTCCTCGTTGCGGCGGTAGGTGGAACGGGGCGCGCCGGTGAGCACCTCCACCTTCTCGACCTGCTGGGTGGGATGGCCGGCGTGCCAGATGCGCGCGCTGGACAGGCCGCCGCCACTGGATGACACCACGAAAGTGCCGATGTAGCTGCGCTCGCGCGAGGCCTCCTGCATCCGCATCAGCCATTCGTTCACGCCCCGCTCGCCCTGCGGGCCCGCCGCGGCGGTGGGCTGCTGGGCCGCCGCAACGCCCAGGGTTCCGAGCGCCCACAGCGCCAGCAGGCAGCGGCTGGCAGCGGTGCGCAGCGGCAGCAACGTCATCGACATGGGTTAGCGCGCAGGGCTTTCGAAGGTGGCGTTGCGCAGGAAACCCGCCGGCGACTGCAGCGCCGAGGCGCCGCCCAGCTGGCGGTGCGCCGCCAGCATTTCGTCCAGCCGCGGGTCGCGGATCATGATGCCGGGCTCCGAGCGGGCCAGCACGCTGCCGGGAGCCGCGCCCGGCGCGAGTTGCGGTGCGCTGGCGAGTTGCGGCTGGGCTGCCCCGGGCTGGGCGCCACCGGCGCCCATGACCGACCAGCCGACAGCCGCGAAGGCGGCCACCGACGCCATGCCGGCCACCATCTTCCAGCGGAAGCTGCCGTCATTGGCGGCAGGCACCGCGGGGGAGCGCACCGGCAGCGCCGCCGCGGGCGCGGGC
>JAKFEA010000324.1:0-5936 GCA_036675905.1 Acidovorax sp.
CCCTCCCGACCTCCCCCCAGAGGGGGAGGAGTCCATGGTCAGCGATCGTTCTTGCCGATGCGCGAGAACGGGTCGTCGTCCAGCTCCGCGGCCTGGCTGGGGCGCGCATCGCGCACGCGCACCGAGTCGGAGGGCGAGAGCCCGCCCATCTGGCTGTCGAGCTGGAAATTGGACTGCTCCCACAGGTCCCAGGCCGATTCGTCGTGGTCTTCCCGGACTTCCACCATGGGCGCCGGTGGGGCCGCCAGCGGCGACCTGGCGACAGGCCTCGGGCGGGCGGGGGCAATTGCAGCGGGAGATGCCGCAACCTTGGCCGGCGCGGGCCGCGAGGGCGGCCTCGTGGCGGGCACTTCGCGCTTGAACAGCTTGAACATCGTTCGTCCCTCCAGCCGGCTTGCCTTCCGCAACCCGGGACCGGGTGGGAAGGTTTTCACATTCAACAAGCCGACCCGGCCCGCGGTCAAGAGGCTCAGCCCTAGGTCGGCGGATGGGTTCGTTCCTCGCCGTCGCGCTCGCGGGCACCCCACTCGAAGCACCCTCGATAGGCGTGCCAGCTGGCGTGTCCCAGCCAAGGCCCGGCCACCAGCACACCCATCGCCCACGGCAGCAGCATCGCACCCACAAGCAGCGCCACGATCAGCGCGCCCCACGCGAGCAGGGGCGCCGTGCGACTGGCAACGACCTGGATGCTGGCGAGGCCCGCGCTGATCGCATCGGTGTCGCGGTCCAGGATCATCGGGATGGACACCACGCAGGTGGAGAACACCAGCGCCGCGAACACGCCGCCCACCAGCGCATAGACCGCCACGAAGGGCCAGTTGCGCGGGTTGAACACCGCCTGCAGCACCGAGGCCGTGGTCGGCATGCCGGTGTCGAAAAACACCGCGAAGACCACCAGCGAGGCCCGCCCCCACAGCAATTCCAGCAGCATGAGCACCAGCACCAGCAGGCCCATGCTGCCCAGGTGCTTGTCCCAGCAGGTCAGCGAAGCCGCGAAATCCTGCGGCAGCCCCTGCTCGTTCCGCCGGCTGACCTCGTACAGCCCCATGGCCAGGAACGGCCCGAGCAGGAAGCAGCCGGACACGAAGGACATCGTGTACTCCGGCAGGCGCCGGAAGACGGTGCCCAGCAGCAGCGCCATGCCCCAGAAGCACAGTCCGTAGAACAGCGAGATCCCCGGCGCCGCCCACAGGTCGCGCGCGCCGCGAGCCAGCCAGCGGAACGGGTCGGCAAGAGACAGCGGCCGCAGCACACGCCGTGCTGCCGGTGGAGACTCGACGGATTCCGGTGCATCGACGGACGACATGCCCCCATTCAAGGGGGCTCCGGACCGCCAGCCTATCGGGAGCTACCCCACTCGGGAATTGCGCTCAACCGACCCACTTGCGGGCATTGCGCCAGATCCGCAGCCAGGGGCTGAACTCGCTTGGGTCGCCGCCGGTCCAGGACATCTGGATGTTGCGGAAGGCCCGCTCCGCGTGCGGCATCATGGCCGTGAAGCGCCCGTCCGCCGTGGTCACCGCCGTCAGGCCGCCCGGGCTGCCGTTCGGGTTGAGCGGATAGGCCTCGGTCGGCTGGCCATGGTGATCGATGTAGCGCATGGCGGGGATCACCTGCGCCGGGTCGCCGCGGTGCGCGAAGTTGGCATAGCCCTCGCCGTGCGCCACCACGATGGGCAGGCGGCTGCCCGCCATGCCGGCGAAGAACAGGCTGGGCGAATCCAGCACCTCCACCTGCGACAGGCGCGCCTCGTAGCGCTCGCTGCGGTTGGTGGTGAAGCGCGGCCAGGCCTGTGCACCCGGAACGATGTCGGCCAGCTCGGCCATCATCTGGCAGCCGTTGCACACGCCCAGCGCGAAGGTGTCCCGGCGGGCAAAGAAAGCCTGGAACTGCTCCGACAGCCGGGGGTTGAACGTGATGCTGCGCGCCCAGCCGATGCCGGCCCCCAAGGTGTCGCCATAGCTGAATCCGCCACAGGCGACGAAGCCCTTGAACTGCGGCAGCTCGGCGCGGCCGGACTGCAGGTCGGTCATGTGCACGTCCACCGCCTCGAAGCCGGCCAGGTCGAAGCAGTACGCCATCTCGACGTGCGAGTTGACGCCCTGCTCGCGCAGGATGGCGATCTTGGGACGCGTCAGGCTTGCCCCGGGCGCCGACCCGGGGTTCAGGAACGGCGCGGCCACGTCCTCGCGCGGATCGAAGCTGGGTGCGAACTGCAGGCCGGGATCGGCCGGATCGCCGACGGCCGCATGCTCGCTGTCGGCGCCTTCGGGGTTGTCGCGCTGCTGGCAGATCTTCCAGCTGACGCTGTCCCAGACCTGGTGCAGGTCGGCCAGCCTGGCGATGAACACGGCCCTGGTGTCGCGCCAGACCCGGACTTCCCCCTTTCCCATGTCGATCGGCGAGGTGGCCGGCCGGGTCTGTCCCACGAAGTGGCTGTGCTTGGACAATCCATGCTCGCGCAGCACCTGCATGACCGCATTGCGCTCGGCGCTGGGCACCTGCAGCAGCACGCCCAGTTCCTCGCTGAACAGCGCCTTGAGCGTGAGTTCTTCGCGGCGCGCGCTGACCTGCCCGGCCCAGTTCTTGGCATCGCCGTACTCGGCGCGGCTGTCGCTGATGCCGTCGCCCTCGGTGACCAGCAGGTCCACGTTCAACGCGATGCCGACGTGGCCGGCGAAGGCCATTTCGCAAGCTGCCGCCAGCAGGCCGCCGTCGCTGCGATCGTGGTAGGCAAGGATTCGGCCTTGCGCGCGCAGTGCGTTGACGGCATCGACCAGCCGGACCAGGTCCTGCGGATCATCGAGATCGGGCACGGCGCCTCCCGGCTGCTCCAGCACCTGGGCCAGGATGCTGCCGCCCATGCGATGTCGGCCTTTGCCCAGGTCGACCAGGACCAGCGTCGTTTCCTGTTCCGCGTCGAGCTGCGGGGTGAGCGTGGCGCGCACGTCGGCCAGGGTCGCGAAGGCGGTGACGACCAGGCTGACCGGCGAAGTGACCTTCTTCGCCTGGCCGGCGTCCTGCCATTGCGTGCGCATGGACAGGCTGTCCTTGCCCACCGGAATGGAAACGCCCAGTGCCGGGCACAGCTCCATGCCCACCGCCTTGACGGTTTCGTACAGCGCGGCATCTTCGCCCGGCTCGCCGCAAGCCGCCATCCAGTTGGCCGAGAGCTTGACGCGCGGCAACTCGATCGGCGCGGCCAGCAGGTTGGTGATGGCTTCGGCCACGGCCATGCGGCCGGAAGCGGCAGCGTCGGTGGCGGCCAGCGGGGTGCGCTCGCCCATGCTCATGGCTTCGCCGGCGAAGCCCCGGAAGTCGGCGAGCGTGACCGCGCAATCGGCTACCGGCACTTGCCAGGGTCCGACCATCTGGTCGCGATGCGACAGGCCGCCGACCGTGCGGTCGCCGATGGTGACCAGGAAGCGCTTGGAGGCGACCGTGGGGTGCGAGAGGACCTTGACGACGGCATCCTGCAGCGAAACGCCGGTCAGCTGGATGGGCGGCGAGGTGCGCTGGATCGATTGCACGTCGCGGTGCATCTTGGGCGGCTTGCCGAGCAGCACGTCCATGGGCATGTCGACAGCCAAGCCCTCACCCCTGCCCTTTCCCGCAAGCGGGAGAGGGTGCTTCGGTGTCTTGCTCCCTCTCCCCTCCGGGGAGAGGGCTGGGGTGAGGGGCAAGTCCACGTCGCCCACGACCAGCTGCCGCTCCTCCGTCGCCACCCCCACCACCGCAAACGGACACCGCTCCCGCTCGCACAGCGCCCGGAAGCCCTCCAGCGACTGCGGCGCGATCGCCAGCACGTAGCGCTCCTGGCTCTCGTTGCACCAGATCTCCTTGGGCGCCAGGCCGGATTCCTCCAGCGGGATGCTGCGCAGGTCGAAGCGCGCGCCGCGGCCGGCGTCGTGCGTCAGTTCGGGGAAGGCGTTCGACAGCCCGCCGGCGCCCACGTCGTGGATCGCCAGGATCGGATTGGCCTCGCCCAGCGACCAGCAGTGGTTGATGACCTCCTGTGCGCGGCGCTCGATCTCGGGGTTGCCGCGCTGGACCGAATCGAAGTCCAGCTCCGCCGCGTTGGCGCCGGTGGCCATGGAACTGGCGGCCCCGCCGCCCATGCCGATGCGCATGCCGGGCCCGCCCAGCTGCACCAGCAGCGTGCCGGCGGGAAATCGCTCCTTGATCGTCTGCCCGGCCTCGATGCTGCCCAGCCCGCCGGCGATCATGATGGGCTTGTGGTAGCCGCGCGCCACGCCGTCGACCACCTGCTCGTACTCGCGGAAGTAGCCCAGCAGGTTGGGCCGGCCGAACTCGTTGTTGAAGGCGGCGCCGCCGAGCGGACCCTCGGTCATGATCTGCAAGGGGCTGGCGATGTGCGCCGGGCGCCCGTTCGGGTTGTCCCACAGGCGCGACACCGAGAAACCGGTCAGGCCGGCCTTGGGCCGCGAGCCGCGGCCGGTGGCGCCCTCGTCCCGGATCTCGCCGCCCGCGCCGGTGGACGCCCCCGGGAAGGGCGAGATCGCCGTCGGGTGGTTGTGCGTCTCCACCTTCATCAGAACGTGGTTCAGGGCCGGTCGCCGCTGGTAGGCCGAAGGCCCGTCGCCGCGCAGCGGCAGGAAGGCTTCGACGTCCGAGCCCTCCATCACCGCGGCGTTGTCCGAATAGGCGATGACGGTGTGCTGCGGATGCGCCTGGTGGGTATGGCGGATCATGCCGAACAGGCTTTTTTCCTGCGGCACGCCGTCGATGCTGAAGGTGGCGTTGAAGATCTTGTGCCGGCAGTGCTCGCTGTTGGCCTGCGCGAACATCATCAGCTCGACGTCGGTCGGGTTGCGGCCCAGACCGCGGAACGCGGCCAGCAGGTAGTCGATCTCGTCTTCGGCCAGCGCCAGCCCGAACTGGACGTTGGCGCGCTCCAGCGCGCCGCGGCCGCCGCCCAGCACGTCCACTTCCTCCATGGTCGTGGGCGCCAGTTCGGTGAACAGGCGGTGCGCGAAGGCCACGTCGGGCAGCACGCTCTCCGTCATGCGGTCGTGCAGCAGCGCCGCGATCGCTTCGCGCTGGGCAGGCGACAGCTCAGCGGCCTTGCCCAGCAGCGACGACTTGAGCGCGACCCGGTATTCGACCGCGCGCTCGACGCGCCTGACCGGGATGCCGCAGTTGTGCGCGATGTCCGTCGCCTTGGAAGCCCAGGGCGAGACGGTGCCCAGCCGCGGCGTCACCACGAACAGCGTGCCGGTGGCATCGCCGTCGAACGGCTCGCCATACGCCAGCAGCGCGCGCAGCCGTTCGGTGTCGGCGGCCGAGGGGGCCTGCGCCCAGGCGGCCAGGTGCACGAAGCGCGCGGTCAGGCCGCTGACCCTGTCATGCACCGCCTGCAGCCTGGGCAGCAGTTGCTGGACACGGAAGGCGCTGAGAACGCGCCCGCCCTCGAACTCGGTGATGTGCAGGGTCACTGTGAAACCTGTTGGGAAGCGAAGGGCGCCGCCGCTGACTGGGGTGGCGCCGAGTGGTCCCCGATTTTACCGGCCGAGGTCCCTTCGCCTGCGGCGGAGCACCCCCTCTGGAATAATTCGCCCCATGAGCATCACGTACAAGGACGCCGACGGCATCCAGGGCATGCGCACCGCGTGCCGCCTGGCGGCCGAGGTGCTGGATTTCCTCACGCCGCACATCAAGCCCGGCCTCACCACCCGGGAGATCGACCAGCTGGCCGCCGAGTGCATGCGCAAGCAGGGCAGCACCTCCGCCACGCTGGGCTACCAGCCGCCGGGCTATCCGCCCTACCCCGCCTCGCTGTGCACCTCGGTCAACAACGTGGTGTGCCACGGCATCCCCAACGAGAAGCCGCTGAAGAAGGGCGACATCGTCAACGTCGACGTCACGGTGATCAAGGACGGCTGGTATGGCGACACCAGCCGCATGTTCATGGTGGG
>JAKFEA010000325.1:0-4272 GCA_036675905.1 Acidovorax sp.
GTCACCGATTTCCCGGACATCCGCTACAAGTCGGCGGTGCAGTCCGCGCACGGCAACCTGCTGGTGATCCCGCGCGAAGGCGGCTACCTGGTGCGCCTGTACGTGGAGATGGACAAGCTCGGCGAAGAGGAGCGGGTCGCCAGCCGCAACATCACCGTCGAAAAGCTCATCGCCGCGGCGCAGCGCATCCTGCACCCCTACACACTGGAGGTGAAGGAGGTTCCCTGGTGGTCGGTCTATGAGATCGGCCAGCGCATCTGCGACAAGTACGACGATGTGCCCACCGATGACGCCGGCTCGTGGCAGCCGCGCGTGTTCATCGCCGGCGATGCCTGCCACACCCACAGCCCCAAGGCGGGCCAGGGCATGAATTTCTCCATGCAGGACACCTTCAACCTGGGCTGGAAACTCGCCGCCGTCCTGCGCGGGCAGTGCGCGCCGGGGTTGCTGCGCACCTATTCGCAGGAGCGCCAGCCGGCCGCCCAGGAGCTGATCGACTTCGACAAGGAGTGGGCGAAGATGTTCAGCGATCGGGCCAAGGGCGGAGCCGGCGGCACGGCGGAAGGCGTGGACCCGAAGGAGTTCCAGAAGTACTTCGAGCAGCACGGCCGCTTCACCGCCGGCATGGGCACGCATTACCGCCCTTCCCTCATCCGCGGGGAAGACATGCACCAGCACCTGGCCCGCGGTTTCGTGATCGGAACGCGCTTCCATTCCGCTCCGGTGGTGCGCATCGCGGATGCCCGGCCGATGCACCTGGGCCATGCCGGCAAGGCCGACGGCCGCTGGCGGCTGTACGCCTTCGCCGGCGCCAACGACCACCAGGGCGGCGAGGCGGGTGTCTTCGGCTTGTGCAGGTTCCTGGACGAATCGCCGCAATCGCCGGTGCGCAACTACACGCGCACCGGCCAGGACATCGACGCCGTATTCGATGTACGGGCCATCTTCCAGCCGTCGCATCGCGAACTGGCCATCGAATCCATGCCCGCCCTGCTGCTGCCGCGCAAGGGGCGGCACGGCTTGCAGGACTACGAGAAGGTTTTCTGCCCTGACCTGAAGAACGGTCCGGACATCTTCGACCTGCGAGGCGTTGACCGCGGCCAAGGCGCTTTGGTGGTGGTGCGCCCTGACCAGTACATCGCCCACGTGCTGCCGCTGGACGCGCACCAGCAACTGGCGGCGTTCTTCGCGGCATTCATGCTGCCCAACTGACGGGCCTCAGCGTTCGCCCATGCCTTCGGCCGGCTTGGTCGCAGTGCCCGAGCGCACCTTGTCCTCGATGCGGCGCCCCACGTCGGCGTCGATGCTCTTCCAGTACTCGAAGGCGCGCTCCAGCACCGGGCTGCGCACCCCGCCCAGCAGGCTGCCGGCGACCTGATCGACGAGGGCAGCGCGCTGCGCGTCGTTGAACACCTGCCGCACCAGCGTGCCGGGCTGGCCGAAGTCGTCGTCCTCCGCATGCAGCGAGTAGGCCGATCGCACCATCTCGCCGTCGGTCTCCCAGCCGTCGGGAACGGTCCCGGATTCATCGGCCCACGGACGGCCGGCGCTGTTGGGCGCATAGGTCGGCGCGCGGCCGCTGTGCTCGTAGGCCATCTGGCCGTCGAACAGATAACTGTTGACGGGCACCTTCGGCCGGTTCACCGGCAACTGGTGGAAGTTGGTGCCGATTCGGTTGCGCTGCGCGTCGTTGTAGGCGAAGGCGCGGCCCAGCAGCATCTTGTCGGGCGACAGGCCGATGCCCGGCACGGTGTTGCCGGGCGAGAACGCCGCCTGCTCGATCTGCGCGAAGAAGTTGTCCGGGTTGCGATCCAGCTTCATGGTGCCGACCTTGATCAGCGGGTAGTCCTTGTGCGACCAGGTCTTGGTCAGGTCGAAGGGGTTGAAGCGGTAGGTCTTCGCTTCCTCGTAGGGCATCACCTGCACCGACAGCGTCCAGCTCGGATGCTCGCCGCGGGCGATGGCCTGGAACAGGTCGCGGCGGTGGAAATCGGCATCGCTGCCGGCCATCCCGGAGGCTTCCTGGTTGCTGAAGAAGGCCATGCCCTGGTGGGTGTGGAAGTGGTATTTGACCCAGAAGCGCTCGCCCGCGGCGTTGACCCACATGAACGTGTGCGAGCCGTAGCCGTTCATGTGGCGCCAGGTACGCGGCAGGCCGCGTTCGCCCATGAGGTAGGTGACCTGGTGGGCCGACTCGGGATTGCCGGTCCAGAAGTCCCACTGCATGTGGTTGTCGCGCAGGCCCGAGTCGGGCAGGCGCTTCTGGCTGCGGATGAAGTGCGGGAACTTCATCGGGTCGCGCACGAAGAAGATCGGCGTGTTGTTGCCCACCAGGTCGTAGTTGCCCTCGCTGGTGTAGAACTTCAGCGAGAAGCCGCGCACGTCGCGCCAGGTGTCGGGGCTGCCCTGCTCGCCGGCCACGGTGGAAAAGCGCGCCAGCATCTCGCTGCGCGCGCCGGGCTGGAACAAGGCCGCGCGCGTGTAGCGCGACACGTCCCCGGTGGTCTCGAACACGCCGAACGCGCCCGCGCCCTTGGCGTGCGGCTGGCGCTCGGGCACCTTCTCGCGGTTGAAGTGCGCCATCTGCTCGAGGAAGTGCACGTCGTGCAGCAGCAGCGGCCCGTCGGCCCCGACCGAAAGCGTGTGGCGGTCACTCTGCGCCGGGGCGCCGGCGCCGGTGGTCGATGGCTGGTCGGAAGGCTCGGAGCGGGAAGACATCGCGGATCTCCTGGGTCGGGTTGAGCGGGCTGGGTGCATTGCTGCGGCCCATCGTAGGGGGCACGGCCGCCAGGGGCAAAGTCAGCAGTGAGCGTTCAGCGCGGCGCTGGCCGCGCCCCCGGGAACTCAAGCCGGCGCGGCCTTGAGAGGTGAAGGCGCTCGGCCGCAAGGCGACGACCTTCAAGGCCGACGTGACCCGGCGCGACGATGTCTACGCGGCGATCGACCACGCGGAAAGGACGCTGGACGGCTGGTCTACCGCTAGCGCGGTCAAGGCCGTGCCAGCGGCATTGTTGCTGCTTCGGCAATGCCGCATGCGCGCCCAGGCGGTTTTTCCCAAAGGCCTTCGTCTCCACAATTCTCCCCACGCCGACGACGAATGCCAACAGCGCCGTCGGTCCAGTCTTCGAGTGGATGTACCGCAGCCATTCGGAACCCTGAACCAACGTGAACTGGAGAATGACCATGATCCGCAAATTTGCCCTCACCCTCGTTGCAGCAGTTGCCGCCGGCAGTGCCATGGCCGGGACCGCCTACATCGGAGACATCGCCGTCGACACCAACGCCTTCACGTCCGATCGCAGCCGCGCCGAGGTGCAAGCCGAGCTGGCGCAGTACAGGCAGGCTGGCGTCAACCCGTGGGCCAAGTCGTACGACCCGCTGAAGAGCTTTGCCAGCACCAAGTCGCGCGAACAGGTCGCCGCCGAGTACGTGGGAGCGCGCGAGCAGGTCGCCGCCTTCACCCGCGAAGACAGCGGATCCGCCTACCTGGCGCGCAACGGCGCTGCTGCCGTGGACGTCGAGCGCGTGGCCGTCCAGTCGCGTTGAGCCGGGCGGCACTGCCCACGATGAAGCGGCTGCGGGCGACCGCAGCCGCTTCATGTTTTCCGGGGCCGGCCATGAATTCGCTGCCGGTGCTATCGTCCCTGTCCGATGGTCACGATTGCGCCGCAACCGCATGAAGCGCCATGGCCACCGCTGCCGCTGGCCGCCTGGCGCGACACCCAGGCCACCCTGCACATGTGGACGCAGGTGGTGGGCAAGACCCGGCTTGCACTGGCGCCCATGGAGAACCATTGGTGGCAGACCACCCTGTACGTCTCGGAGCGCGGACTGACGACCAGCGCCATGCCGGCCGGCGAGCGGCTGCTGGCGGTGGACTTCGATTTCATCGACCACCTGCTGGTGTTGCGCACTTCGGACGGCGATCGGCGACAGTTGCCGCTGGTTGCCCAGTCGGTGGCCCGCTTCTACGAGCAGTACCGGCAGGCCCTGCGCGAATTGCGCATCGAGCCCCGGATGCTCGCCCGACCGGTCGAGGTGGAGAAGGCGATCCCCTTTGCCGAGGACGAAGAACACGCGAGCTACGACCGTGATGCGGTTCACCGTTGGTGGCGCGCGCTGGTCCAGGTCGACCGCGTGTTCAAGCGATTCCGCAGCGGCTTCACGGGCAAGCAGAGCCCCGCCCATTTCTTCTGGGGCAGTTTCGACCAGGCGGTGACGCGCTTTTCGGGCCGCCCGGCTCCGCGCCATCCCGGCGGCGCACCGAACTGC
>JAKFEA010000326.1:0-3730 GCA_036675905.1 Acidovorax sp.
ACCGAGCGAGTCCCAGGTCTTGCGGCCCATGATGATCGGCTTGCCCAGGGTCAGCGCCTTGAAGTGCTTGAGGTCCGCCGGCAGGTGCCAGGGCAGTTGGTTGTCGCGGCCGATCACGCGGTTCTGCGCGAGGGCGGCGATCAGGCAGAGGGGAAGGGTCTTGTTCATGGCGGCGAGGATACCGACTGCCACGAAGGAGAGAAAGCCTGCGGAGGATGGGTGCGCCCCGGGGACTTCGCCATTGGGCACCCGATCAGCCGGTCGGTAACGTGCAGGCTCCACCCAGGGAAGGTCCGGCTGCCTCTTGCGCTGCCATTCGTCGATTTTGCAATTACTGACCAATAGGGCAGATACCTACTCCAGGCAGTTCCACGCATTTTGCGACAGGTTCAAGAAATTCGTCGAACTAACGCGCCAATAGAACTGTATACAAACAACTAGACAATACTCCATATAACTGTCTACAGTCGCCGAACAAATACAAAAGCGAGAGCCCATCATGACAGCTCCATCCGCACGCCCGCCTTCCACCCAACGCCCGGAAGACGAGAACCTCGGCTTCGGTGCAAACCTCGCCTACGGTTTGCAGCATGTCCTGACCATGTACGGCGGCATCGTCGCGGTTCCCCTGATCATCGGCCAGGCCGCCGGGCTGTCGCCGGCAGACATCGGCCTGCTGATCGCCGCCTCGCTGTTCGCCGGCGGCCTGGCGACCCTGCTGCAGACCATCGGCCTGCCCTTCTTCGGCTGTCAGCTGCCGCTGGTCCAGGGCGTCTCGTTTGCCGGTGTGGCGACCATGATCGCGATCATCGGCAGCAACGGTGCCGGCGGCATCCCCGCCGTGCTCGGCGCGGTGATCGCCGCCTCGTTGATCGGCCTGTTGATCACGCCGGTGTTCTCGCGGATCACCCGCTTCTTCCCTCCGCTGGTGACCGGCATCGTCATCACCACCATCGGCCTCACCCTGATGCCAGTCGCTGCGCGCTGGGCGATGGGCGGCAACAGCCAGTCACCTGATTTCGGCAGTACGGCCAATATCGGCCTGGCCGCGTTCACCCTCGCCACCGTGCTGCTGCTGAGCAAGCTGGGCAGCTCCAGCATCTCGCGCCTGTCGATCCTCCTGGCGATGGTGATCGGCACCGTCGTCGCGGTGTTCTTCGGCATGGCCGACTTCTCCAAGGTGCTCGACGGCCCGTTGATGGCACTGCCGACGCCGTTGCACTTCGGCATGCCGGAGTTCCACGTCGCGGCGATCCTGTCGATGCTGATCGTGATCATCGTCACCCTGGTGGAGACCTCGGCGGATATCCTTGCGGTCGGCGAGATCATCGGCACCAAGGTCGACTCCAAGCGCCTCGGCAACGGCCTGCGTGCGGACATGATCTCCAGCAGCCTGGCACCGCTGTTCGGCTCCTTCACCCAGAGCGCCTTCGCCCAGAACGTCGGCCTGGTGGCGGTGACCGGCGTGAAGAGCCGCTACGTGGTGGCCACTGCCGGCCTGATCCTGGTCACACTCGGGCTGCTGCCGGTGATGGGCCGACTGATCGCCGCAGTCCCCACTTCGGTCCTCGGCGGCGCCGGCGTAGTCCTGTTCGGCACCGTGGCGGCCTCCGGCATCCGCACCCTGGCGCAGGTCGATTACCGCAACAACATGAACCTGATCATTGTCGCCACCTCGATCGGCTTCGGCATGATCCCCATCGCTGCGCCGACCTTCTACCAGCACTTCCCCGCCTGGTTCGAAACCATCTTCCACTCGGGCATCAGCTCGGCGGCGATCATGGCGATCGCGCTGAACCTGATCTTCAACCACCTGAAAGCCGGCAACTCCGACCAGCAGTCGGTGTTCGTCGCCGCCAGTGAGCGCACCCTGCACTACCAGGACATCGCCGCGCTGAACGAGGGCGACTACTTCCGCGACGGCAAGCTCTACGACGCCAACGGTAACGAAGTACGGGTCACCGGCGCCGAGGACCATCACGGCGCGCCGGCAGCGCCGCGCCCCAAGGTCGCGGCAGCCACCACCAACGGTTGAATCGGCAAGGCCGGCGTCCTGCGCCGGCCTTCTCATGATGATGGGTTGCGCGTCAGCGGTTATCCTCTGGGCTCACCCTTGGCCTTGAGGCCCTTCGTGAGCGAACCCGATCCCGCCCCCGCTCCCCTCTCCCCACTCGACCGGCTGTGGCTGACCGAAGCCATTCGCCTGCGCGAGGAACACGCCGGCCCGCTGGAGGACGGCGAGGCCAACCGCCGCGCCCGGGCGCTGGGCGGCGACCTGGCCGCGCGCATCGAGCAGCGCGCCCTGCTGCTCGCCGAGCGCGACGGCCAACTGCAGGCGCTGTGGCACTGGCGCCAGGGCGCCCATCTGGCATTGGCCGCCCTGCTGCTGCTGGCCCTGCTCAGCGGCGCCGGCCTGGCGCTGGCCGCCCTCGGCGACGGCCAGCGCCCGGTCAACGTGTTCTGGGCCCTGGGTAGCCTGCTCGGCCTCGACCTGCTGCTGTTGCTCGGCTGGGCCCTCGGCCTGCTGCTCGCCGGCGACAGCGGCGGCGCGCTGGGTCGCCTGTGGCTGTGGCTGAGCGAGAAACTCGCCCGCGACGCCCAGGCCGCGCAGCTGGCCCCGGCCTTGCTGCTGTTGCTGCAACGCCGGCGCCTGGGCCGCTGGGGCCTGGGCGTGCTGGTGCACGGCTGGTGGCTGCTGGCCCTGCTCGCGGCGCTGCTGACCCTGCTGGCCCTGCTGGTCACCCGTCGCTACGGCTTCGTCTGGGAAAGCACCCTGCTCGGCGGCGAGACCTTCATCGCCCTGACCCGGGCGCTCGGCGCATTGCCGGCGCTGCTCGGTTTCAGCCTGCCGGACGCCGAACTGATCCGCGCCAGCGGCGATAGCGCCCTGACCAGCGAGGCCGCGCGCCACAGCTGGGCCGGCTGGCTGCTCGGCGTGCTGCTGGTCTACGGCCTGTTGCCGCGCCTGCTGCTGTTGCTGCTGTGCCTGTGGCGCTGGCGCCGCGGTTGTGCGGCGCTGCAACTGGATGTCGAGCTGCCCGGCTACGGCCTGCTGCGCGAACGCCTGCAACCGAGCAGCGAACGCCTGGGCGTCTGCGATGCGGCGCCGGCCCGGTTGCACCAGCCGCCGGCCGGCAGCCATGCACTCGAAAGCCAGGGCGCGCTGCTGGTGGCCGTCGAGCTGGACCCGCGTCGGCCCTGGCCACCGGCGCTACCCCAGGGCATCGGCGATGCCGGGGTGATCGACAGCCGCGAACAGCGCCAGCGCCTGCTCGAACAACTCAGCCGCTTCCCCCCGGCGCGCCTGGCGATCGCCTGCGACCCGCGCCGCTCGCCGGATCGTGGCAGCCTGGCGCTGCTCGGCGAACTGGCGCGCAGTGCCGGCAGTACGCGGGTCTGGCTGCTGCCGGCACCGCCCGGCGAAAGCCTCGACGGCGCCCGCCTGGGCGACTGGCACAGCGCCCTGGAGCAGTTGCACCTGGCGCACAGCGACAGCGCGCCGCTGCGCTGGCTGGAGACCGGGCATGACTGACAGCGATCGATTCGTAGCCCGGATGCAATCCGGGAGCTATCTTCAGCCGTCCCCCATTCCCCGGATTGCATCCGCGCTACGGGGGCCACTGTGAGCCCCCCGCTGAAGCTGGCCGTGGTCGGCCACACCAACGTCGGCAAGACCTCGCTGCTGCGCACCCTGACCCGCGATGTCGGCTTCGGCGAGGTCTCGCCGCGG